>DASXTR010000221.1:0-14238 GCA_036505325.1 Gaiellaceae bacterium | reverse complement strand
TCACGCCGGCGACCGAGCTCGGCGCCTCGGCCTTCCGCTTCACCCTGCAGTGGTCGCCGGGCCAGACGGCGCTGTCGGCGACGGACGCGGCGAAGCTCGACAGGGCGGTCGCCGCCGCCTCGGGCTCGCGCGTCGTCCTCGCGGTCTACGGGACGACCGCGGATGCGGCGCCGACCGACGCGACCCGCCGCGACCAGTACTGCGGCTACGTCCAAGACGCGCTCGCGCGCTACCCGTCGGTCCGCGACGTCGTGATCTGGAACGAGCCGAACAAGAGCCAGTTCTGGCGCCCGCAGCTGAACGCCGACGGCTCGGTCGCGTCGGCCGCCGCCTACGAGGCTCTGCTCGCGCAGTGCCACGACGTGCTGCACACGGCGTTCCCGGAGGTGAACGTCGTCGGCCTGGCGCTCGCGCACAACGGCAACGACGACGCCGGCTCGCGCTCGCCCGGAGACTTCATCCGCCGCGTCGGCGACGCGTACCGCGCGAGCGGGCGCAGCGCGCCGATTCTCGACACGGTCGCGTTCCATCCCTACCCGTCGAACTCGGCGGAGCGCCCCTGGAAGAAGCACATCGGCTCCAAGGAGATCGACGAGGGCGACTGGAACAAGCTGATGTACAACCTCTGGCTCGCGTTCCACGGCACCGGTCAGCCGATCCCGGGCGAGGCCGGCGTCACGATCTGGTACACGGAGGTCGGGTTCCAGACGGCGGTGCCGGCGGAGAAGGCGTCCGCGTACACGGGCACCGAAAACGTCGCCGTCACCGTGCCGGCCTGGATCGGCGGCGAGCCCGAGTCGCCCGCACCGGCCGAGACGACCGCCGCGCCCGACCAGGGCACGCAGGCGCTCGACGCGATCCGGCTCGCGGCGTGCCAGCCGTTCGTCGGCGCGTTCTTCAACTTCCTGCTCGCGGACGAGCCCATCCTCGTCGGCTGGCAGTCGGGCCCCCTGTGGGCCGACCGGACGCCGAAGGGATCGTGGGACGCGTTCCACCAGGCGATCGCGGCGGCGGCCGGCGGAACCGTCGACTGCGACGCGCTGAAGGGCGGCCGCGCGAGCGCGGACTTCCTGCCGCCGACGGCGCCCACCGGGCTTACCGGCGCGGCGGGCACCGGGCCCGCGCGCGTCGATCTCTCGTGGGGCGCGTCGAGCGACGACGCGTCGGCGCTCTCGTATCGCGTCTACCGCGGCGGCACGTGGGTCGGCACGACGTCCGAGACGACGTGGACGAACGTGTCCGTCGCCGAGGGCAAGACCTACACGTACACCGTGCGCGGGCTCGACGCCGCCAGCAATCTCGGAGACGCCTCGAACGCCGTCACGGTGACGGTGCCGGACGTGACCGCGCCGTCGGCGCCCGCCTCGCTGTCGGCTGTGCCGGCGGCCAACCCGGGACGCGTAGAGCTCTCGTGGCCGGCGGCGACCGACAACGTCGGCGTCACGGCGTACGAGGTCTCGCGCGACGGCGCTGTTCTCGCAACCTCGTCCGGGACGACGTACAGCGACGGAAGTGTGACGGGCGCGCAGACGTATACGTACTCGGTCGTCGCGCTCGACGCCGCCGGAAACCGCAGCGCGCCGGCCACGGCGACCGTGACAACGCCCGACCTCGCGCCTCCGTCGGCGCCCGGGAGCCTGACAGCGCGCGCCGCCGACGGCCCGCCGCGCGTCGACCTGGCGTGGCAGCCGGCGACCGACGACGTCGGCGTCACGGCGTACGAGGTCGTCCGCGACGGCGTGCTCGCCGCGACGGTCGCGACCACCTCGTGGCAGGACACCGGCGTGGCTGCGACGCAGTCGCACACGTATGCCGTGCGCGCGCGCGACGCGGCCGGCAACGTCGGCACGAGCGTTTCGGTGAGCGTGACGGTGCCCGACCAGACCGCGCCGTCGGTCCCGTCGGGCCTGCGCGGCACCGCGTACTGGGCGCCGACGCGCATCGTCCTCTCGTGGTCGCCGTCGGCGGACAACGTGCGCGTCGCCGGCTACCGCGTCTACCGGAACGGCACGCTGATCGCAACGACCTCGTCGACGTCGTTCACGGACGCGTACCTCGCGAAGTGGACGACGTACCGCTACACGGTCGCCGCGTACGACGCCGCGGGCAATCGCAGCGAACAGAGCTCGAGCGTGAACGTCACGACCGGACACTAGGACGCACCCCAGACCGTAGGTTTCGACCGTCCGGGGGATCCATCTTGACGGCGAGGGACGTCAACTAGAGGGGCGGTCCCTCGCCGCCTGTCACCCGTGCGCGCTCAGAGCCGGAAGGGTGGCGTTGGCAGATCGGGGCCGCCCAGGACCGCGTGCGCGTCGTGCACGGAGCGGAGCCACTCGTAGGTGACGCCCTTCGCGTGGTTGCGGACGACGCCGGCCTCCGACAGCCGTTCGAGGCCGCGCGCGTGCATCTCTCCGGGAGAGAAGGTCGCATCGGCGACGACGACGCAGCCGAAGCCCTGCTCGCGCAGGCCGATCGCCGACTGCGCGACACACACGTCGGTCTCGCACCCCACGACGACCGCCGTCCCTCGGTTCGCCTCGCGCACGGCGGCAAGGATCTCCGGCGTCCCAGCGAGCCCGAACGTCGGCTTGCGCAGCACGGGTGTCTCCGCGGGGAGGCGTTCCGCTACGGAGGGGTGAATCGTGCCGTTCCGCTCGGGCTCCTCCTCTGTCACGACGATCGGGATCCCCAGGCGGACAGCCAGCGCAACGAGCCAGACCGCACGATCCAACGCCGCGCGCGCAGCCGCAACGTCCTGCTCCGAGAACCACGAACGCGCGAGGAACCCGGGCTGGACGTCGACCACGACGAGCACTGTGTCGTCTCGCTCCAGCAAACCCACGCCGTAATCAATGCGCATGCGCGTGGCCATGTGTCTCGAGCGGTTTGTTCATCTGGCGGAGCATCGGAACGCCGCCGGTGCGGACGAAGCGCCAGGCGAGCGCCGCGGCGAGTGTGAGAAAGACGACGTTCAGGACGGTTGTGTAGTTCAGCGTGACGTGCGCCTCGACGACCTTCGCGTTCCGGTCCTGGGGCACGATTCCGAGGCCGCCGAAGAGGAGCTCGACGATCAGGCCGGCGAGCGCCATCGTCGCGTAGAAGGTGACGAGCAGGAACCCGGCCGTGCGCCAGCCGTAGTACTTGCGGTAGATGTCGAGCACCGGCAGGACGATCAGGTCGGCGAAGATGAACGCGAGCACTCCGCCGAAGCTGATGCCGCCGTTCCAGAGTACGGCGGCGAGCGGGACGTTGCCGATCGAGCAGACGAAGCTGAGGATCGCCACGAGCGGCGCGATCAGCGGGCCCCAGACCTTCGCGAACGTCGGGTGGCTCTCGAAGAAGAGCGACTGCCACCACGACTCCGGAACCCAGGCTGCGAGCGCGCCCGCGATCAGCAGTCCGCCGACGACGTCCATCCAGACGGCCGCCCAGTCCATGACGAAGTAGTAGGCCGTGGCCGTGAATCCTTCCGGGGTTCGCAGCCGCTGCCACCACGAGCCGGGTCCGCGGACGGCCATGTCCATCTCGGCATGGCCCTCCATGCGTCCGACCGCGCCGCGATCCGCGTTGCGGCGGGCCTCCTCGACGAGACGCGGGCTCAGCAACAAGCGGAAGGCGACTGCGAGCAGGACGATCATCAGCGGCCCGCCGACGAACTCGCCGAGCGTGAACTGCCAGCCGAGGATCAGGGCCATGATGATCCCGAGCTCGATCACGAGGTTCGTCGAGGCGAACTGGAACGCCATCGCCGCCGTGAAGTTCGCGCCTTTGCGGAAGAGCGACCGCGCGAGCGCCACGGCCGCGTAGGAGCAGCTCGACGAGGCCGCGCCGAGCGCCGTGGCGATCGCCAGCGAGCGCGGCGAGTCGTCGGGCAGTAGCCGGCGCATCTCCCGCTTCGACACCATAGCCTCCACGACGCCCGAGAGCGCGAACCCGAGAATCAGCGCCCAGAGGATCTCCCAGAACATCCCGAACGCGAACGACAGAGCGTCGACGATGTCCTGGACGAGTGCGAACCCGAGCATCTTTTCCTCCGGCCGTGGGCCGCGGTACCGTCACCGTGCCCGTACCCACGCCGCGAGAAGCTATCGGCCTCGTGGTTCCGCTCTCAGGCCGTGATCGATCCGAAAGAGGCGGCGGGGGTGGGATTCGAACCCACGGGGCGCTTGCACGCCCAGCGGTTTTCAAGACCGCCCCGTTCGGCCGCTCCGGCACCCCGCCGCGCCGGGCGATCGTAGCCGCACGACCCTTGTGACAACTTGTCACAAGGTTGGGTGAGGCGCGCCGACACAAAGGCGCGCGGACCCGGCGCGCCGCCGAGGGGAACGGCGCGCCGGGGCCTGCGCACGCTTACGGCTTCATGATCGTGATCGACTTGTGGTAGCCGGACTGGTGGATGAAGCTCCAGCCGTTGATCACCCGGTCCCACACGTCCAGGTAGAACAGGTGCGCGCAGTGCGTCGACGCGAACGTGCCCTTGTCGGCGTTCCAGTGCGACGCAGGCGGCACCGTCACGCCCGAGATGCCGGCCCACGTCGGGGCGCCGGCGAGGTGGTTCGCGTAGGTGTCCGAGGAGACGGTGTCGTACTCGTTGTCGCCCCACATCGCGCCGAGTGACCAGCTCTTCAGATGGCCGTCCGGGTCCGACGCCGTGATGTCGAACTCGTAGAGCGTGTCGGCGCCGACGACGACCGCGCACGTGTTGACCGCAGTGCCGTCGTTGTAGATCTGGTTGATGATCGCGCTCGGCAACCTGTTGTCGATGCGGACAACGAGCGAGTCACGCAGCGACAGCAGCTCAGCCGCGGCGCTCTGCGACGTGTACACGCGAACCTCCAGCGTATGGTTCGCGTTCGTGAGTGCCGACGTGTCGGCGAAGTAGCCGAGGAAGTGGTTGTACCAGAGCTCCGTCGGAGCCCTCACCGAGAAGTATCCGGTCGCCGACAGCTTCGCCGGCGTGACGACGAACTTGCTCGTCGCGTTGTCCCACTTGTAGTCGCTCCAGGAGTTGTGCACCTCGGCGCCGTCGACGAACACCTTGTAGTAGCGCCCGCCCTCGGCGTACGCCTTGTCGTGGTTGACCATCATCGGCAGCGTCCCGCCGAACGGCGAGTCCTTCACCTGGAAGAAATAACCCGGGTCCGTCGTCGCGTACCCGGAGACGATCGCCGTCGCGGGGACGAAGCCGATCCCGAGCAGCGTGTCGCCGGAGGCGCGGTAGATCGAATCCGCGCCGAGCTCGATCTCGTCGATCACGCTGTCCGAGCAGCAGAGGAGGTCGTTCGGCGCGACGACCGCGAGGCTCGACGGCCGGAACGGCACGCCCACGGCGAGCGCCTCGACCGTCGGCGGCGCGTGCGTGAGGTCGACGAGCCAGACCTCGTTCGCAGGATCCCGCTCCGTCACCAGGATCGTGCTCTCGGACTCGTCGCCGAAGCGGAGGAAGAAGTACGGCGCGGCCGTACTCGTCGCCAGGACCTCCCGCCGGCTCGTCGCGAGTTCGACCCGTACGAGCTGTCCCCTCCCGGTCGGCAGCTGCTCGCTGACGTACGCGAACCGGAGATCCGACGTGAGGAGCAGTCCGATCGGGCTGTTCAGGTTCGACAGCACGGACGTCGTCGCACCCGAGCCGAGCTCGATCCGCAGCAGATGGCCGAGCGGGGCGAACTCGACCACGTACGCGTGGCCGTGCGCCTCGTCGAGGAAGATCTGGTGCGGCGCCGTCATCCCGGCGTGCAAGACGGTCGCCGCCGACCGGTTCTTGTTCGCCGCGTTGAGGTCGACGCGCACGATGTCGCCTGTGCGCTCGGTGATGTACGCGTAGCGCTCGTCCTCCGTGACCTGCACGTCCTCCGGCTGCGTGTAGCCGGTGCCGAGCACCTGATAGGCGGGCGCGAGCTTGTACGTCGTCCACTGGATCTGCAGGTCGTAGCCATAGGAGACGACCTTGACGCGAGCGTAGTTCCCGCCGTTCGTCTTGACGGCGAACACGTCGCCGGGGACGAGCACGTTCGTGGGATCGTTGTTGCCCACGATCCCATCGGTGCCGTAGACGAGGTTCTGAAGGATCGCGGCCGTCACCGAAGTGATGGAGACGACGCCGACGTTGACGATCTTCGCGCCGCCGATCGCCTCCATGCTGCGCACCGTCGAGGTGTGCTGCTCCCACCAGATGTCGCCGCCGGCGGTGCCCTCCGTCCCGGTGTCGAGGTCGAACGTCCACGTGCCGTGGAGCGTCGCCGTCCCGCTCGACACGGTGGCGAGCACCGGCCGGACGAGGTTCAGCTTCGAGAGCTTCCCGCCGAACTCGACGAAGATCAGGTCGTTGTGCCCGCGCCGGTACGAGCATCCGATTGCGCCCGCGAGCCCGGTCGCGAGCGACTCGAGCGTCGGCGACGACGCCGTCATGACTGGCATAAGCCGTACTCCCTTCGATTGGGTAGAGGCCACCTCCGGACCGGCGTTCGCGCCACCGCAGACAACCGCGACGTGGCGACGTTCCCTCAGGGCCTGCGCTCGATGATCCCTCTCGCGGCGGGAATGTTCAAGACCGCGGCGGGCGGGGCCGCGTCGGCCCCGCCCGCCGCCCCGGTCAGCTGATCGCCACGTCGTCGAGCAGGAAGTACGTCGGGTCGGTGGCCCAGCCGTCGTCGTGGTCGTTGAACCACAGGACGATGGACTGACCGGCATACGCCGAGACGCTTGCGGTCGCCATTGTCCACGCGCCCGAGTTGGAGCAGACGTTGAGCACGGTCGCAAGCGTCGAGCCGCCCGTGCTTCGGATCTGCATCTGGATCTGGTCGTACGTGATCGTGTCCGTGCAATGCGGCTGGTACCAGAACGTCAGCGACGTCGCGCCGGCCGGCACGGCGACGGTCTGCGTCAGCGTGCTGTTGCCGTTGACGGGGCCGGTCGAGCCGACGCGCGCGGCGTACGCGCCCGAGTGGGCGGTCGTGACGATCACCGGGAGGTACGCGCCGCTCGTGCTCCAAGACGAGAGGCTCCCCGTCTCGAAGCCAGGGTTCGCCACCGGGTTCGTCGGCGGAACGAAGGCCGTCACCGCCACGTCGTCGACGAGGGCGTACGTCGGGTCGCTCGCCCATCCGTCGTCGTGCACGTTGAACCAGAGCACGACCGACTGGCCTGCATAGGCGCTCGTGTCGAATGAGATCTGCGTCCACGCGCCGGAGTTCGAGCACACGTTGAGCGCAGTAGCGAGCGTCGAGCCCGCCGTGCTGCGGACCTGCATCTGGATCTGGTCGTAGGTGAGCGTGTCGGGGCAGTGCGGCTGGTACCAGAACGTGAGCCGCGAGCTGCCGCTCGGAATCGCCACCGTCTGCGTCAGCGTGCTGTTGCCGTTGAACGCGGTGGACTGGCCGAGCTGTGCGGCGTACGAGCCGCCGTGCGGCGTCGTCACGACGCGCGGCAGCACGAGGCCGCTCGCCGTCCAGCCGCTCAGGCTCCCCGTCTCGAAGCCGCCGTTCACGACGCCGCCGCCGGGTGGAGGCGGCGCGTTGACCGTCAGCGTGACGGTCGTCGTGTGAGTCGCGCTCGGTCCGGTTCCGGTGACGGTCACGGTGTACGTCCCCGGCGTCGTCGCCGCGCCCACCGCGACGGTCATCGTCGACGACCCGCCCGCGGTGACCGACGACGGGCTGAAACTCACGGTCGTCTCGGCCGGCTGGCCGGCCGCCGTGAACGCGACCGTCTGCGCCGACCCGCTCGTGACGGCGGTCGAGATCGTCGAGGTCCCGCTCGCTCCCTGCGCGAGGCTGAGGCTCGACGGGCTCGCGCTCAGCGAGAAGTCCGATGGCGGAGGCGTGCCGCCGCAGCCGCCCAGCTGGAACGAGCCGATGCGCGTGTGCCAGTTGAAGCTGCCGTTGGCGGTCAGGTATTCGCTCGTGAACCAGAACGTGCAGTCGTCGCTCGGATCGACGCTCATGCTGGCGTAGTCGCCCCAGCGGCTGAGGCCGCCGGTCTGCGACCCCGTGCCCGTCACGAGCGTTCCCTCGCCCTGTGTCATCTGGCCGAGCGGATCGCCGGCGAGGCGGCCCGTGTAGCGGATGCCCGGCTTGAGCGACGAGCTCGAGACGCTGTAGCCCAGCGCGATGTTGCCGCTGCCGTCCATCGCGAGGCTGCCCATCCAGCGGTAGCTCGCGTCCGGCGCGTACGTGCCCTGCTGGTAGACAGTCGGGCTCGTGTTCGGGCTGCGCAGCTCGTACCAGCGCACGCCGACCGAGCTTCCGGCGGTGACGGCGTGGTTGACGACGAGCGACTCGTGGTCGCCGAAGTTGCGGTACGTGAGCCGGTACATCAGCCGGTCGGCGAGCGAGTCGAGCTGCTGTGACGTCCCCGACTGCGGGATGCACGTGCCGCCGCCGCTGCACGCCGGCGCGAAGGCGGCAACGGGGATCGTCGTCGGCCCGGCGAACGACGAGTTCGCCGGCGTCGCCCAGTCGACGTGGAACTTCCACAGCTGGAGGCTGTTCGACCCGAAGCCGAGGATGTAGTTCGGCGACCCCGCCGGCGGCGCCGCCGTCCCGTCGAGGTCGGACGGCAGGAGGCCGCCGTAGGCCGTGCCGAGCTGGAAGCACTGCTGTGTCGCCGCCTGGCCGGTCAGCATCTTCGCGCGGTCGTACGCGCAGATCTTCGGCCCGGTGAAGTGCGCACCGTTCCTGAACATGTTGAACGTCGTGTAGTACGCGTCCGACCACACGCCGAGCTTCGGGTAGTCCGGGAAGTCGGAGTACTGGTACGCGTAGCGGTAGTAGGACCCGGTCGGATCCGGGCCCGTCGAGACCGCCACGCACTGGAGGTACGGCGTCGTCGAGACGGAGAACTGGCTGATGATCCACCGGTTCGCGAGTCGGTCGTACGTCGCCGTGCCGTCGCCGTCGTTGTTCGACTGGCAGCCGCCGCCGAACCCGCTCCAGAGCGTGTTCGTCTGCACGGGTCCGTAGAGGACGGTTCCGCTCTTCGAGAACACGGCGAGGCTCGTGTTGACGACCTCGACGATGTGATTCGGCCCGACCGCCGCATTCGTGTCAGGCGGCGCGCCGGTGACGGAGAACGTTCCCTGCGGGCCGGAGAACCCGGCGCCGACGCCCTCGAAGTTCGACGCGAGCGACGGTGCGGCCGCGTCCCCCGTGGCCGTCTGCACGACCGGGTCCGGCGCGGAGCCGGGCGCGGCCACCGGATACCGGTGCAGCTTGTGCTCTTTCTTCGTGTCGGGATCCGTCGCCGGCGCGGGCGCGATGTCGCGCAACGGCGGCGAGGTGTCGTAGTGCACCGGATCCGGCGAATCCGGCTTGTCCTTGGCGGGCGACGGCGTCGCCGACGCCCCCGCAAAGGTGAGCACGACCAGGCCGGCGACGACGACGTACGTACGAAGTCCGCCGGCGAGTGGCTTCCGAGCGCGCATTGATCCCCCCTGTGATGGGATTGACTCGCCGCGCGTTCAGCATAGGAGGCGTCGGCCCGCCTGCCTAGAGGGATCGAGCGCGTCAGGCGTCGCGCTTGCGACGGTCGAGCTCGGCCTGGCCCTTCTCGGCCAGCGCTCGCAGGTGACGCGCGTTCCGCAGCGCCCGCTCCTGTGCTTCCTTGATCTCAGCCTTCGTCGGCTTCTTCGCCATCTTCGTCTCCGAGCAGTCGCTCGATTCGCAGGAGCGTCTCCGAGATGTCGCTCACGCCGAATAGTAGGGCCACAACCTCCCCGCGGGAAACGAGATCCTCGTCCATGTCCGAAGACTCGACCGCCGGCGCAGGCCGCGCAAGTGGCCGTTTCAGACGCGCGTATGCTCGGCGCCGAGGCGCGGCGGGGCGCCGTACTCGACGAGCGGCTCGGGCACCGAGATCGAGCCGTCCTCGTTCTGGAAGTCCTCCATGATCGCGATCATCGAGCGCGCGGTGATCGCCGTGCCGTTCAGCGTGTGGACGAACTCGAGCTTGCCCTCGCGGCGGAAGCGGATGTTGAGCCGCCGCGCCTGGTAGTCGGTCGTGTTCGACGTCGACGTCAGCTCGCGCCACCGCTCCTGGCCCGCGAACCAGCCGTTGATATCGTACTTCTTCGCGGCGGACGCCCCGAGGTCACCGGCGGCGATGTTCACGACCTGGTACGGGATGCCGAGCTCGCCGATCAGCTCCTCCTCGATCTCGAGCAGGCGCTCGTGCTCCTCGCGCGAGCGCTCCGGCGTGCAGTAGACGAACATCTCGACCTTCTCGAACTGGTGCACGCGGAACATGCCCCGTGTGTCCTTGCCCGCCGCGCCCGCCTCGCGGCGGAAGCACGGCGAGTAGGCGACGTAACGCAGCGGCAGCTCCCCGGCCGGCAACTCCTCGCCGCCGTGGAACGCGGCCGCCGGCACTTCCGACGTCCCGACGAGGTACAGGCCGTCGGACGGCACGTCGTAGAAGTCGGCCTTCTCCGACGGGAAGAACCCCGTGCCGTACATCGCCTCCTCGCGCACGAGCACCGGCGGCAGCATCGGCACGTGGCCTTTCTGCACGATCCGATCGAGCGCCCAGCGGTAGAGCGACAGCTCGAGCAGCGCGACGTCGCCAAGCCGGTAGACGAACCGCGAGCCGGAGACCTTCGCGGCGCGCTCCATGTCGATCCAGCCGTGCGCCGCCGCGAGCTCGAGGTGGTCACGCGCCTCGAACGTGAACGACGGCGGACGCCCGACCTGGCGCACGACCTCCGCGTCGTCGTCGGTCGTCCCGTCGGGCGTGTCCAGGGCCGGGGGATTCGGCACGCGGTCGAGGAGTTCCTTGCGCCGGCGCTCGGCCTCGGCGAGCCGCTCCTCGACCTCCTTCAGCTCCGCCTTCGTGCGCTGGAGCTCTTCCAGCTGCTCCGGCGACGGCTTGCCCTTGAGCTTCGTCGCCGCGCGCAGCTCGCCGGCGCGCGTCTCGAGCGCGCGCCACTGCTCGTCGGCGGCCAGCAGCTCGTCGAAGAGCTCGGCGGCGCCCTTGCGCGCGAGCGCGGCGCGAAAGCCCTCAGGCTCGTTGCGTGCGGCGCGGAGGTCGATCATGGGCGGAGAGTTTAGGTGTCGGTCAGGGTCGAGTACCGCGGCGACCGCAGCAGCTCGGCGACGCGCTCCGCGACCGCGTCCGGGGCCGCATACGAGGGATGCGACCGGAAGACGGCCGCCGCGTCGTGCAGCGCGTCCATCTCCTCGACGCCGCGCCGGACAGCATGCGTCGCGAAGAGCAAGCGCTCGGGGTCGATTCGCCCGATCGCGATTGCGCGGCCGACCCGACGCGAGCAGCGGCACGGATTCGCCGGGTCCACGAGCCCGCAGTGCCCGCGCATGAACGACTGGATGCGCTCCCGCGCGCGCGAGAGACGCTTCCGGTAGGCGGCCGGAGCGATCTCGAGGACGTCCGCGGCCTGCTCTCCCGAGAGCTCGAAGACCTCGCCGAGGATGTACGCGAGCCGGTGCTCGCGGTCGAGGCAGAGAAGCATCCCCTGCGTGCAGCCGATCTTCACCTCCTGCTCGAGGAGACGCTCGTCGAGCTTCGCGTCGTGCGGCGTGTCGAGCCCGTCGGCGAGATCGGTGCCGAACGCGTCGAAGGTCAGCTCGGGCAGCTCGGCACGCCGCCTCCGCGTCGTGAGCAGGTGGTTCGCAGCGACGCGGAAGACCCAGGTGCGAAAGCTCGACTCGCCGCGGAACGTCGACAGGCGCGTCACCACCCGGACGAGGATCTCCTGCGTCGCGTCCTCCGCGTCGTGCGGATGCCACAGCATGCGGATCGCGAGGGCGTACACGTCGTCGGACACCGCGCGCACGAGCTCGTCGAGGGCGGCGGCGTCGCCGCCGCGCGCCCTCGTCACGAGCTCCTCTACAGCGGGCACGCGGACTCCAGGTTCGCCTTCAGCACGGTGAGCTCGCGGCCGAGCTCGGCGATCTGGGCGGCGAAGACGTCATCCGGCATCTGCGGCGGCTGGAACATCGTGAACACGTACTCCGAGCCCCGGTCGTTCGAGACGACGCGCGTCGTCGCCGGCACGTCCGCAGCGTAGAAGTCCACGACGCCGGTCGCCGCGTCCGCCTCGACCCGCAACGGCAGCTCGTCGCCGCTCGCCGTCGTGACGAGCCAAGCGCCGTCGAAGGGGCGGATGCCCTTCGCGAAGCCGATCGCCCACCTCGGAAGCAGCTCGGGGTCGGCGACGAAGGCGAAGACGTCCTCCGGACGGGCCGCGATCTCGATCGTCTGCGTAGTGGTTCTCACGGGTGTACCTCCCAAGGTTGAACGATCGTGCACCCGATTCGACTCTCGCGCTCGGCCCGTTGTGACCGCTCACCGGTCGAGGAGCGCTTCGAGTCCGCTAGGCGCCGCGCGGAGTCAGTCGCTGCAGCGCCCATCGCGGTTGCCCGCGAGCGCGGCGAGCGCGCGTTTGGCGGCGACGTCGAAGTCGAGCACGACGACGCCGGTGCGGCGGGTGGATAGCCGAATCATCCCGTCCGCTCCCCGCTCGACGCAGGCGGCACGGGCGTGCCAGTACGGCGAGTAGCGGACCGCGATCCGGTAGCGACCGGGCTGCGTGAGCCGGAGTCTGAGCCGCGTCGCGGTCAGCGCGTCCACGCGGGGACGGCCCGGGCCCGTCACGAGCTTTCGAGGCGCGGACAGCGCGAAGATCGTGAGGTTCGGCGCACGGAACACGGGCCGCAGGCCCGACTTGCCGCTCGCGAGCAGCGCAGCCTCCGAGCGGGCGCTGTAGTCGGGCGGCGCGTGCGTCAGCACGACGTAGCGGACTCCGAGCGTACGAAGCCAGGCAGCGTAGGAGCTCGCGCCGACCCGGTTGTAGAGCACGCGGTTCTGCGGGAAGTCGTCCTGACGGAACCAGCCGCGCGCGAGCGGGATCCCGGCGCGCGGCAGGTAGACGGCGGCCCAGTGGCCGACGGTGTCGACGACCTCGACGCGATACGACGGCGTCAGGTTGGTCCGCAGGAAATCGATCGCCGGCTGCCAGTAGGCGGCTCGCGCCGTGGGGTCGTCGCGTCCCTTTTCGAAGCTCGCGAGCAGAGGTGTGAAGTTCCATGAGAGAGCGAGCACGAGCACGCCCGCCGCGACGAGCGGCGGCCGCCAGTTCCGCAGCGAGAGCGCAAGCACCGCGAGTGGAACCGCGGCGAAGCGGAGCCGAGTGACGTTCTCGCCGACCGCCGACGGCACCACGTACGCGCCGAGGCAGACGACGAGGTAGACCGGGAAGATCCAACGCAGCGGGCGTGTCTGCTCGGCCCGCCACGTCACGACGGCGCCGATCACGCAGAACGTGCACGCCGCGAGCAGCTCCTCCCACGAGAACGGGAAGCGCCCGTTGCTCGGGAACAACCGCCACAGCACGATCTCCGTTGCGGCCGCGCCCGCGAGAATCGCCGCGGGGAGGAGGATCTGCGAGCGCTCGCGTGCGCTCGAGAGCCCGATCGCCGCCAGGAGCACAGCGAGCAGCAGCAGGGCGAGCGGGCTCGCTGCAAGCGTGAGCAGGACGAGGGTCGCGAAGCGCCAACGCCCTCCCGCCTGCAACGCCCAGAGCGCGAGCATCGCGAACGCAACGCCGAGGACGAACGGAAATGCGGCGGAGAGGACGACGCCGGCCCAGACGACGGCGAACGTGCGGCTCGACCAGCGCGCGGGCCGTCCCCACTCGTGCCCCACGATGACCGCGAACGCCAGCGCCGCCACGGCGATCGTCGCGACGGCCAGCAACCTGATCCCCAGCACGGCGGCGAGCGGGTAGTACAGCAGGCTGTACGTGACGAAGCTGTAGCGCCCCGCGTACCAGAAGTTGTTCCAGAGGGCGAACCCGTGCTCGAGGAAGACACCGCGCTGGTAGGCGTGCGCGGCGAAGTCGCTACCCGGCGGCCCGAACCAGCAGAGCAGCGCGGCGACCGCGGCGGCGGTCCCACCGGCGAGCAACGACTCCCGAACGAGAGATCTCGTGGCGGCGACTTCGATCGACATCTCGGGCTGCCGAGGAGCCTAAGCGAGCAATGCCTCGAGCACCTGCGCGACCCCTTCCTCGTCCGCGGGCGGGCAGATCCACCTCGCGACCGCCTTCACGCGCTCGTGTGCGTTCTCGACCGCGACGCCGTAGCCCGCCCAGGCGACGAGCTCGACGTCGTTCTCGCCGTCGCCGAACGCGACCGTCCGCTCGCGCGTGAAGCCCATTCGCTCGGCGAGGAACTCCATGCCGGCCGCCTTCGTCACCTCGGGCGCGGCGAACTCGAGGAAGTA
>DASXTR010000220.1:0-6177 GCA_036505325.1 Gaiellaceae bacterium | reverse complement strand
CCCGATCGAGGTCGATCTCGGCTCGTACGAGCTGTCGGACGACGGCGACGTCGTCGAGCACGGGCGCGCGACCGAGACCGTGCGCGTGCCGCTTGCGCACACCGAGGGCGGGCTGACGGCGTCGATGACGCGCGGTGCGCTCGCGGCCGGGACGGTCCGAACGCATGTGCTCGGCGACCGCATCACCCGCGCGTCGTGCTTCGTCTGCCGCGACGCCGCGGACGCGATCGCGCTCGCACGGTGGATCGCGGCGGAGCTGCCCGCAATGCGCGAGTGGCTGCGCTCGCCCGCGGACGAGTCGCTGTCACGCCGCGCGGTGCTGCGAGAGGTGAAGACGCACGTCGTCGGCCAGATGTGCCACGTGCTCTGGCGCTGGACGACCGGCGACGCGGTGGGGCCGAACATGATGACGCGCAACGCGTACGCACTGAACATGGGCTACGTGATGCAGCGCGCGCCTGTGAAGCCCGAACGCGCGATCCTCGAGGCCAACATGGGCGGCGACAAGAAACCGTCCTACGAGTACTTCCACGAAGGCCACGGCAAGACCGTGATCGCCGAGGCGTTGCTGACCGACGAGTCGATCCGGCGCGTCCTCCGGACGACCCCGGAGGACCTCGACGCGCTCTCGTGGGCCGGCACGCACGGCGCGGTCGCCTCGGGCATGCAGTCGGTCGCCTTCACGCCGGCGTCGGCGGTGGCGGCGGTCTTCGCGGCGACCGGCCAGGACCTGGGCATGGTCGGGACGTCGTCGATGGCGCACGGCACCGGCCGCCGCGTCGAGGGCGGCGTGCACGCCTCGATCCGCTTCCCCGGCCTCGAGGTCGGCACAGTCGGCGGGGGCACGACCCTCCCGTCGGCGCGCGACTGGCTCGAGTCGATCGGCTGCGCGGGGAGCGGCAAGGTCTACCGGTTCGCGCAGATCGTCGCGGCGGCCGCGCTCGCGCTGGAGATCTCCGCCAGCGCGGCCATGGCGACCGCGGGCAGCGAGAACTTCTTCCGCGCGCACCACGAGCGCGGCGGCCTGCGTTGAGCCGGCGCTGTCCCCAACGGCCATGTCCCCACTCCGGAGTGGGGGCTTGGCCCAAAGGGACGGCATGATCGCGCTGGTGTTCGTCTACGACGTTTCGCAGCCCGAGGAGTTCGAGCGCGTCTACGGGGCGAACGGCGACTGGGCGCAGTTCTTCCGGGACGGGCGCGGGTTCGTCGGCACCGAGCTCCTGCGGGACGTCGAGCAGCCCGGGCGCTACCTCGTCGTCGACCGGTGGGAATCTCGCGACGCGTACAACGCGTTCGTCGAGCAGCACCGCGACGACTACGTGCGACGCGTCGACGAGACCGTCTTCCTCTACGACCACGAGCTGCGGTTCGGAACGTTCGAGAACGTCTGGCCGCAGTGAGGATCCCGCCGCACCACGATCCCGCCTGCTGGGGCTGCGGCGACAACCCGCAGGGCCTGCACCTACCGCAGCCCGTCGAGGAGGGGCAGACCGAGTACGAGGCGTACCTCCACTTCGACGAGCGCCACCAAGGCGGCCCGGGACTCGTGCACGGCGGCGTCGTGTCCGCGGCGCTGGACGAGGGCTGCGGGCTGCTCGCGACGTGGTACCGCTTCCCGGCGGTGACCGTGCGGATCTTCGTGCGCTACCGCCGGCCGGTGCCGATCAACACCGAGCTGCTGCTGCGCGCACGCATCGACGACGCCCACGGGCGGCGCATCCATGCGAGCGCGGAGCTGCTCGACGGCGACGAGCCGCTCGCCGAGGCGCGCGGGGCGTTCCTCCACGTTCCGCTCGAGCACTTCCTCACGACGCCGGAGGGGCGCGACGCGGCCGAGCGCTGGCGCTCGTCTAACGCTTGATGTGCAGGTCGATGCCGAGCAGGATCAGCGGCCAGAGCAGGATCGCGAGGATCGCCGACAGGAACCGGCGGATCGAGTCGAGGTTCGACAGGTAGTGGTGCGTCGACGCCACGACCAGCCCGATCACCAGGTAGATCAGGTACAGCAGCCTCCGCGAGAGCACCACGACGCGCTCGTTCCCATCTCGCGGGACTTCATGCGTCTACACCGCACACGTTTGTGCTCGCGGGGGGGCGCCAGGGGAACCTCCCGGTTCCCCCGCACCCACGTGCTCTCAAGGTCGCGCTCGCGCCCGCCGATGAGAACGGCATGACCGACGCGCCGCAGTACACGCCCGAGATCATCGAGGAGTACGCGGCCCGCCTCTACCGCCGGGCCTCCTCCATGGGTGTCGGCGCCGCTGTCACCGGCGCGGTCGTGGGCGCGTTCTTCGGCGCCATCCCGCTCACCTCGCTCGGTGACGCCTGGCCGATCCCGTCGGCCTTCGGCTTCGCGACGATGCTCATCGGCGTCATCGCCGGCGCCGTCATCGGCTGGGTGATCGGAGACGCCCGCGGCTTCGGCTATCGCCTGCAGGCCCAGAGCGCGCTCTGCCAGCTCCAGGCCGAGCGGAACACGGCTGCAATGGCGCGCGCGATCGACGTGCGCCGCCGCGTGCCGGCCCCTGCGGCACCCGCACCTGCTCCGGCTCCCGCGCCCGCGGCGCCCCCGCCGCTCGCTGCGCCGGCGCCCGTCGCGCAGCCCGCGCCCGCGCCGATCCCGGTCGTGCCCCCCACGCCGGTCGTCCAGGCGCCCCCGGCCGCCCCGGCGGTCCCGCCGTTGGCACCGCCGCCGGTCTCCTCATCTGCGCCCGAGAACTTCGCGCGCACCGCGTAGCCGCGTCGCGACGAGCGCGCGGGCGCGGGCGCTATCGAGCGAGACGTTCGGCGCGCGATCGGCCGTCGTCCACGCGCCCTCGATCCGCTCCGGATCGGCGCCGAGCAAGAGCGCGAAGTCGTAGCGGCTGACGTCGTCTGCACCCCCGAGGTGCAGCGGCCCGGAAACCTCGAGCGTCGCGAGCTCGAGCAGTGCGTCCGCGAGGTCGCCGACCGCGACGGGCGAGCGGATCTCGTCGACGAAGAACCGCGTTCCCTCGCGCGCGAGACGCTCCTGCGGGCCGGGCTCGCGGCCGCCGTAGAGCAGCGACGTCCGGACGATCAGCGCCTCGGGGTGCAGCTGCGCGACGATCCGCTCGGCCTCCGCCTTCGACCGGCCGTACTCGTTCACCGGCGCCAGGCCGTCCTCCTCGCGGTACCGGCCGCGCCCTCCGTCGAAGACGATATCGGTCGAGAGGTGCACGAGCCGCGCGTGGCCGGCTGCAGCAGCAACCGCACGCGACCCTTCGACGTTGGTCGACCACGCGTCCTCGGTCTGCCGGTAGGCGGTGTGGACGACGACGTCGGCACCCGCCGCCGCGCGTTCGATCGCGCCGGCGTCGCGGACGTCGGCTTGCACCCATTCGGCGCCTTCCTCGGCGCCCGGCCGGCCGAACCAGGTCGCGCGCACCTCCCAGCCCGCGGCGAGCGCTCGGCGCACGAGCTCCGAGCCGAGATACCCCGCGCCACCGGTGACGAGCATCCGCACGATTCAGAATCGTGCCGAGCGGAAGAAACCTCCGCATGAGCGCGCAGCCTCCGCCGCCGCCCGACGACGGCTGGCCGGCGCCCGAGGGCGAGACGGTCGTCCGAGCGACCGAGGACACGGCCGTGCGGCCGGCTCCCGTCGGCCCGCCGCCGGACGGGCCGGACCGGCGCATCGGGTGGGGCCTGCTCTTCGGGATCCTGGTCGTCGCGCTCGCCGCCGGAGCGATCGTCGCAGCGTGGCTCCTGACGCGCGACGACGAGAAGACGACGACCACGACGGTCGTCACGACGACGCCGACGACTGCTTCGGCGAGCAAGGTCGCCGTGCCGCGGCTGGTCGGCCTCAAGGAGCAGCAGGCGCTCGTCCGGCTCGGCGAACTCGGCCTCCGGCCCAAGGAGGTCTTCAAGCCGACGAAGAAGCCGACGAGGGTCGTCGTCTCGCAGAACCCCGAAGAGGGGACGGAGGTCAAGAAGAAGACACAGGTGACGCTCGTGATCGACAGCGGCGCGCCGAAGGTCGCCGTCCCCGATGTCGTCGGTCAGCCGCTCGAGGAGGCGACGGCGAAGCTCGACGCACTCGGGCTCGACTCGGAGCAGACCGAGGTCACCTCGACCGAGCCGCCGCGGACGGTCGTGGACCAGGCGCCTGCCGCCGGCACGAAGGTCGCAAAGGGCGCCGTCGTCACGCTCAGCGTCGCCAAGGCGAGCGGGGCGACCACGACGACGGCGACAACGACGGGAGCGGGCACGACGACGACGGCGGCGCCGAGGACCGTCTCCGTCCCGGATCTCACGGGCATGCAGGTCCAACCCGCGGCGGCCCGGCTCGGAAGCGCCGGCCTCCTCGCGAGCATCCACTACATCCCGGGCGACGACCCGCTCGGCACGGTGGAGGAGCAGTCGCCGAAGCCCGGCCAGACCGTCAAGCAACGGTCGCGCGTGACGCTGAACCTCTCGTCGGGCCCGGGGACGAAGCCGCAGAAGACCGTGCCGAACGTCGTCGGCCAGACGCTCGACGCCTCCGTCGCGAGGATCAAGGCCGCCGGGCTGCGCACGTTCTTCCTCAAGGTGCCGGTCACCGACCGGGCCCAGGCCGGGAAGGTCGTCGAGCAGACGCCGGCCGCCGGCCAGACGGCGCCCCAGAACGCGCAGGTGCTGATCTACCTCGGCGCCTTCCGCGGCTGATTCTTAAGGAGTTCTCAGCCCGTTCTCAGGTTCGGCTGGTCCGATTCGTGTAGTCGAGCCCAAGGAGCGTCCCCGTGAACCCAACGCGGAACTGGAAGGTCGCGATCGCCGGCATCGCCGCCGTCGCCGTCGCCGGCGCAGGCGGTGCGATCGCCGCGACGAAGCTGCTCACGCCCGGAGAGCGCAGCCAGGCGATCGTGAACGACGCGGCAAAGCAGCTCGGCGTCGATCCGGCGAAGCTGAGCGGCGCGCTGAAGAAGGCCCTCGAGAACCAGGTCGACGCGGACGTCGCCGCCGGCCGGATCACGAAGGAGCAGGGCGATGCGATCAAGAAGCGGATCGAGTCGGGCGACTACCCGATCTTCGGCCTCGGCGGCCGCGGCGGCTTCGGCCATCACGCTCCGTTCGGCGCGAAGCTCGACGCGGCGGCGGCCTACCTCGGCCTCACCGAGGCGCAACTGCGCACGCAGCTCGAGTCCGGCAAGAGCCTCGCCGACGTCGCGAAGGCACAGAGTAAGTCGGTCTCAGGTCTCGTCGACGCACTCCTCGCCGCCGCGAAGACGAAGATCGCGGACGCCGTGAAGAACGGCCGCCTGACACAGGCCGACGCCGACGATCTGCTGAACGGCCTGAGGGATCGGATCACCGACGTCGTGAACGGCGTGCACCCGCAGCGCGAGGGCTTCCGCTTCCGCGGGGGCGAGCACTTCCGCGGCCCGGCCGCGTACCCCCCGACCTTCGGCGGGGCGCCTGCCTAGCCGTCGGTGACCGCTACCAGCCTCGCGTCTCGAGCAGCTGCTCGGGCGCAAGGCTCGCGGTCGAGATGCCGACCATGGGCTCGCCGAGCCCCGCGGAGACGCGGGCGAGCACGTCCGCGTCCATGAAGTGCGTTGTTGCCTCGACGATCGCGCGGGCGCGCTTGTCGGGATCGCCCGACTTGAAGATCCCGGAGCCGACGAAGACGCCGTCGGCGCCGAGTTGCATGCAGAGCGCCGCATCGGCCGGCGTCGCGATCCCGCCGGCGGTAAACGTGACGACCGGGAGCCGCCCGTGCTCGGCGACCCACTGCACGAGCTCGAGCGGCGCGCGCAGCTCCTTCGCCTCCGCGTACAGCTCCTCCTCGCGGAGCGAACCGAGCCGGCGGATGCCGCCGAACACGGCGCGCATGTGCGTGACCGCGTTCACGATGTCGCCCGTACCGGCCTCGCCCTTGGTGCGGATCATCGCCGCGCCCTCCGAGATGCGCCGCAGCGCCTCGCCGAGGTTCGTCGCGCCGCAGACGAACGGGATGGTGAACTGCCACTTGTCGACGTGGTGCTCGAGGTCGGCCGGCGTGAGGACCTCGGACTCGTCCACGTAGTCGATCTCCAGCGACTGGAGGATCTGTGCCTCGACGAAATGCCCGATGCGGCATTTCGCCATGACCGGGATCGTGACCGCCTCCTGGATCTCCTTGACCATCCCGGGGTCGGACATGCGCGCGACGCCCCCGTCGCGGCGGATGTCGGC
>DASXTR010000219.1:0-4307 GCA_036505325.1 Gaiellaceae bacterium | reverse complement strand
GTTCGGCCCGTCGCCCATCGTCCCGTGGACCTTCGTCGCGAGCACGACGTCCTCGCGCCGACCGCCGGCGAGCGCCTTGCCGACGATCTCCTCCGACTCGCCCTGTGAGTACACGTCGGCCGTGTCGACGAAGTTGATGCCGGCGTCGAGCGCCCGATGGATGATCCGGATCGACTCGTCGTGATCGGGATTGCCCCAGGCGCCGAACATCATCGCGCCGAGACAGAGCGGCGTCACCTCGACACCGGTGCGGCCGAGCCTGCGCAGCTCCATCAGCGGCCCTCCGCCGCCTCGCCGCGAAGCGTCATGCATGTCGAGGTCGCGTGCGCGACGAGCGAGCCGCTCTCGTCCGTCACGCGGCATTCGGCGAGGCCTACCGTGCGGCCTGACTTCAAGACGGTCCCGACGGCGGTCAGCCGGCCGGCGCGCACCGGCTTCAGGAAGTTGATCTTCAGCTCGAGCGTCGTGAACGTCTCTCCCTCCTCGAGCAAGGACGCATACGCCGTTCCCATCGCGCCGTCGGCGACGTCGCAGAGGATCCCGCCGTGCAGCGTGCCCATCGGGTTCGCGTGCTGGGGGCCGGCCTCCAACTCGAAGACCGTCCTCCCCGGCTCCGCCTGCGTCAGCCGCATGCCGATCAGGTACGCGACCGGTGGCCCCGGAGCGTCGCCGCGCGCGATCGCCTGCAACCCGTCCAGAAACGTCTTCACGGCGTTAGCACCGTCCTGATCACGTCGCCTTCCCGCATCGCGTCGAACGCATCGTTCCACTGCTCCAACGAGCCGGTGCGCGTCACCATGCCCGCGAGGTCGAGCTTGCCCTCGATCGCCCACTGCGCGAGGCGGGGGAAGTCCTGCTGTGCCACGTGGTCGCCGCCGTGCGAGACGAGGATCCGTGCGCGCTTGGCGAACAGCCCGGGAAGGCTCAGCTCCGCTGTCTCGCCGCTCGGCGAGAGGCCGATGAGAACGACCGTGCCGCCGGACGCGAGCAGCGAGACCGCGAGCTCGAACGTCGACCTGCGGCCGACGACGTCGAATGCGAAGTCGACCGGCCCCTCACCCGTCGCGGTCGCCCCGAAGCGCATCGCCTGCTCCAGCTTGCGCTCGTCCAGGTCGATTGCGCGGATCTCTCCCGCGCCGGCGATCCGGGCGCCCTGGATCACGGAGAGGCCAACGGCGCCGCAGCCGATCACGGCGACCCGCGCCCCCTCCCACACCTTCGCCGTCTCGAGCGCCGACATGACGCCGGTCGCCACCGCGCAGCCGATCAGGCACGCCTGCTCCGCAGGCAGCTCGTCGGGGACCTTCACGGCCGCCACCGCGGGCACGACCGTGCGCGTCGAGAACGTGCCCGTGCGCAGCACGGCGGTGAGGTCGGTGCCGTCCGCACGGTGCAGCCGCCCGGGCGCGAGCGGCGGCTTCTTGCAGAAGCGCGGCTCCCCTCGGCGGCACGGGCCGCACTCGCCGCACGCGGTCTTCCACCCGAGGACGACACGGTCGCCCGCGGCCAGGCCTTCGACCCCGGCGCCGAGGGCCTCGATCGTCCCCGCGCCCTCGTGGCCGAGCAGCACCGGAAACGGGTGCCCCCAGCCGTTCTCCTCGATCACGTGCAGGTCGCTGTGGCACACCCCGGTCGCGTGGATGCGGACGAGCACCTCGCCCGGGCCCGGCGCGTCGACGCCGATCTCCTCCAGGGCGACGCGCCCCGGCTCGCTCAGGACGACGCCGCGGTCAGCCAAGAACGGTCGAGGTCGCGGATCGAGTGGGCGCCGGCGAGCGCGAGGTTGAGATCGATCTCGGCCATCAGGTTCTGCACCAGCTCCTCGGCGCCGCGCTGCCCGCCGACGGCCAGCGCGTAGACGTACGGACGTCCGAGCAGCACGGCGTCAGCGCCCAGCGCAACCGCTTTCATGACGTCGGCGGCGCGGCGGATGCCGCCGTCCATGAGGACGACGGCGTCCGGGAGCGCGTCGCGAACCTCGACCAGCGCGTCCAGCGCCGCGACCGCTCCGTCGACCTGGCGCCCACCGTGGTTCGAGACGATCACGCCGTCGCACCCGTGGTCGAGCGCGCGCTGCGCGTCCTCGGCCCTCAAGACGCCCTTCACAAGCAGTGGCAGCTTCGTCCGGCCGCGCAGCCAGTCGAGGTCGTCCCACGTGAGCGCGAGATTCGGGAACGTCGCGAGCATCATTGCCGCGGCCGAGAGCACGTCATCCTCCGGCGGCCGGTCGAGCCGCGACCGGAAGACGGGATCGGTGAAGAACTGGCCGCAGCCTTGCCCCTGCAGGAACGGCAGGTACGCGTTCCGAAGGTCGCGCGGCCGCCACCCCAGCGTGAGCGTGTCGACGGTGACGACGATTGCGCTGTACCCGGCGGCTTCCGCGCGCTGCACGAAGCTCTCGCAGATCTCGCGGTCGTTCGCCCAGTAGAGCTGGAACCAGCGCGGACAGTTCGTCGCGGCGACCTCCTCCATCGAGTGTGTTGACGCGCTGGACAACACGAACGGGACGCCGGAGGTCGCCGACGCACGCGCCACGCCCAGCTCGCCCTCCTCGTGCGCGATCGAGAGCACGCCGACGGGCGCGAGCAGGAACGGCGCCGGCGACCGCGTCCCGAGCACTTCGACGGAGATGTCGCGCCGCACGTTCCCCGACAGCATCCGCGGGCGGAGCCGCCAGCGCTCGAACGCCGCCAGGTTGGCGCGCACGGTCGACTCGCCGCCCGCGCCGCCCGCGATGTAGCCGAACGGCCCGTCGTCGAGCTTCTGGCGCGCCGCCGCCTCCCAGTCTTCCGCGTCGAGCGGCCACTCCGGCGGCTCCTGCGCGATGTAGATCGCGTTCTGGACGAGTGCGCCGCTGAAGCTCACGCGGCGATCCTAGATGGCCGCGTCTACTCGATGAGGCCTTTCCGGCGTGCGAGCGCCACGGCCTCGAGCCGCGAGTGGACCCCCAGCGCGCGCAGCAGGCGGCGGACGTGGTTCCGGACGGTCTCGGGCGAGATGCCCATCAGCCCGGCCATCTGCGCGGTCGAGCACCCGGCGGCGAGGTGCAGGAGCACCTCGTGCTCGCGCGGGGTCAGCCGGTACTCCGGATGGTCGGGCATCGGCTCGTCGCGCAGCTGGTACAGGAGCCCGAAGATGCCGACCACGGAATGCTCGCCGTCGCGCAACGGAACCGAGCTGACGTCCACCTGGACGAGACGGCCGTCGCGTGTCGTGACGGTGGTGGTGAAGTCCGTGCGCTCGCCGCCGAGGAGCTTCCGGGCGATGAGCTCCTCCACGCTGCCGCGCTCCCCGGGCGTGACGAGGCTCGTCGCGAGCCGGCCGCGGACGTCGCCGACGAGGTCGACCCCCGCTCTGTTCAACCACCGGATCCGGCCCCCGCGGTCGATGATGTACGCGGGGAAGGCGACGTCCTCGAGCGCGGGCCGCACATCGGCCGACAGCGCTTCGAGCTGAGCCTCGAGTCCGGAATCGGGCGTCGCCGCACCCCCACTCGTTCGGTCGAGTCTAGACCCGGGCTGTCGCCCCGGGCAAAGCGGGGTCAGCGCAGGAGAAATCCCGTTCCGAGCTCGTCGTCGGGGTCCAGCGCCCACTCGGCGCTGCCCGTGCGGTACGCGCTCCCTTCGATCTCGGTGATCACGCCCGCGGGCGTGCGGTCGACGACCCGGCCGCGGAACTCGGTGCCGACGATCGAGCGGTGGCGGAGCACCTCACCGGTCGGGAGCTCGCCCGCGGCGTCGAGCAGCGCGAGGCGCGCCGAGGTTCCGGAGCCGCACGGCGAGCGGTCGACCTCGCCGTCGGCGAAGACGGTGACGTTCCGCTGCGTCAGCGGCTCGCCGGCCTCCTGCTGCCAGAAGATCACGCCGTAGACGTCTCTCAGCTCCGGCTCCGCCGGGTGGACGAACTCGCGCTCCACCTCGAGGTCGCGCTTGATCGCGCGCCCGAGCTCGACCAGCCGCGGCAGCTCGCGCGGCTCGACGCGCTCCGGGCACGAGGCGTAGAACGCGCCGCCGAAGGCGACGTCGACCTCGCGCCCGGCCGCCCGGAGCCCGGTGGCGTGCACGAACGCGGGCACGTTGCGGAAGCGGACGCTCTTCACCTTCCCGCCCTCGACGCGCGCCCACGTCTCCAGCCGCCCGGACGGCACGTCGACCGTCACGCCGGTTTCGCCCTCACGCTTCGGGACGATCCCCTCGTCGAGCGCCCAGGTCACGAGCGCGATCGTCCCGTGGCCGCACGCCGTCGAGTAGCCGGCGTTGTGGAAGAAGACGACGCCGAGGTCGGCGCCGTCGTCGTTCGGCTCGCAG
>DASXTR010000218.1:0-56967 GCA_036505325.1 Gaiellaceae bacterium | reverse complement strand
ATCAGCCCGTCGTAGCGACGGTCAGGAGCGCTGCCGAACGGGAAACTCGCGGCGCGGCTCGCCGACGTACTCCGACGACGGGCGGATGATCTTGTTGTCCGCCTGCTGCTCGAGGACGTGGGCGGCCTGCCCGACGACGCGGCTCGCCGCGAACACCGGGGTGAAGAGGTCGGTCGGGATCCCGAGGTAGGTGTAGACGGACGCGGAGTAGAGGTCGACGTTCGGGTAGAGGCCCTTCTCCTCGAAGACCGTCTTCTCGGCCGCCTCGGTGATCGCGTACCAGTTCGGCTCGCCGGCGTCCTCGGAGAACTCCCGCGAGATGCGCTTGAGGATCGTCGCGCGTGGGTCGTAGGCGCGGTAGAGGGGGTGCCCGAAGCCGTAGAGCTTCTCCTTGCGCTCGAGCAGCGCGCGCACCTCGCCGGGCGTCCGCTCGGCGGAGCCGAACCGCCGGAAGAGCTTCATCGCGGCCTCGTTCGCGCCTCCGTGCAGGGGCCCGCTGAGCGCCGCGATCCCACCGACGACCGCGGCGTGCAGGTCGGCCCCCGTGCCCACGATCACGCGCGCGGTGAACGTGGACGCGTTCATCTCGTGCTCGGCGTGGAGGATCAGCGCGATGTCGAACGCGCGGGCGGCCTCCTCCCCCGGCTGCTCCCCATGGAGCATGGCGAGGAAGTTCTCCGCGTAGGAGAGCGACGGGTCGGGAGCGATCGGCTCGAGCCCCTGCCGGCGCCGATGGTGGCGCGCGATGATCGTCGGCATCAGGGCGGTTAGCCGCGCAGCCTTCCGGAGGCCGGACTCGCGATCGTTCGCCGCGCGGTCCGGGTCGGTGAAGGCGAGCGCCGACACCGCGGTCCGGAGGACGTCCATTGGGACGGCCGCCGGCGGCGCCTCGTCGACGATCGACTCGACCTGCGCCGGCAGATCACGGCGCGCGAGCTCCTCGCGGAAGGCGGCGAGCTCGTCGCCGCTCGGGAGCTCCCCGTGGAGGAGCAGGTAGGCGACCTCCTCGTACGTGGAGTGCTCCGCAAGGTCGGCGATGTCGTAGCCGCGGTACATGAGCACACCTTCGTCGGGGTCGATCGACGAGATCGCCGAGAGCGCGACGACGACGCCCGAGAGCTGGACGGACTTCTTCGCGGCCATGCTCAGCTGACGATACCGGGGTTCAGGCCAGCGGCCGCTCCCCGATCCGCTCGAGCTCGGCGTCGATCCTCGCCAGGGTGGCGCTGATCAGTGCCAATAGCCTCGTGCGCTCCGAGGTGGGGAGCGTCATGACGTGTGCGGTTACATCGCCGCGGAGCGCCTCCAGGCGCTCGCGGTCCAGCTGGCCCCCTCGCTGTGACTGGTCGGTCACGGTGGCCTCCTCGACTGCGGCTCTCTGCCGAGGGTACCTCGGCAGGCGAAGCATTCCAAGGCCAGGATCGGCACTGTCGGCGGCGAACCCCCCGCTGCATGCGCGGAATTCTCGCGGTCGCCGCGCTGCCCCTCCTCCTCGCCGCCCCGGCTCACGCCGCGGGAGATCCCGCCGTGGCCGTCCTCCAGGCCACGCTGCGGTCGCGCGGGCTCTACGTCGCTGCTGTCGACGGCCTGCGCGGGCCTGCGACCAACGCCGCGGTGCGCGCGGCGCAGCGGCGCGCGGGACTCGCCGTCGACGGGATCGTCGGACCGCGCACCCGGCGTGCGCTGCGTTTGCGGCCGCTCGGCGCGCGTCCGCTCCGCGCCGGCGCGGCCGGAACGGATGTCCTCGCGCTCCAGTTCGCGCTCGCATGGCATGGGTTCGCGTCGGGGACGTTCGACGGCGCGTTCGGCGCACACACGGACGCGGCGCTGCGGCGGTTCCAGCGGTTCGCGCGGCTCGCCGCCGACGGGATCGCCGGGCCGGCAACGGTTGCCGCGTTGCGCGCACCGCCGCTGCACGTCCCATTCTCGCTCGCTCGGCCGCTGCAGGGACCGGTGACCGACAGGTTCGGCCCGCGCGGCGCGCGGTTCCACACCGGCATCGACATCCCTGCGCCGACCGGGACCGGGGTCGTCGCGGCCGCGCCGGGCCGCGTCGCCTATGCGGGCTGGCTCGCGGGCGGCTGGGGTCTCCTCGTCACGGTCGCGCACCGCGACGGGACGCGGACGCTCTACGCCCACCTCTCGCGGGTCGAGGTGCGCGTCGGGGAGCGCGTGCAGGCCGGCTGGCAGGTCGGCCGCGTCGGCGCGACCGGCGATGCGACCGGGCCGCACCTCCACTTCGAGGTTCGCGTGCGGGGCGCGGCGGTCGATCCCCTCCCCGCGCTGGCAGGCTAGACGAAGGGCTCGAACTCGCCTTCGACCAGCAGGACGAGCGCCTGCCCGCGCGTCTCGTGCCACTCGCCCTGCTCCCATTCGACAGCGGCGCCCTCGTCGAGCTCGGCGCTCTCGTCGCCCGCCGAGACGACGACGCTGCCGCGCAGGACGACGAGGAGCTGGTGCGACGCGGCTTCGTGGCCGCCGATCACGCCGTCGAGCTCCGCGAGCGACACGTGAATCTCGCCGCGTGCGAGGCGCGAGTGCGTGAAGCCCTGCGAGCCGAAACGCTCGATCGCGCGGCTCGGGAATTCGTCGATCACCCTCACGCCACGATCTCCGCGGCGGTGCCGACCATGCGGGTGAAGCGCGGTACGACGTCGAGGGTGTCGACGCGTGCGCAGAACTCGATGTCGGCCTCCAGGCCCGGCGGCCCGTACGTGCGCGCGTTCAGCCCGTCGTGCGGGTCGGGGTAAGCGCGTGCGAGCAGCTCGGCCGCAATGGCCGCGTCCGTTTTGGACGTGTTGCCCAGGAGGGCAACGATCCGTCCGGCGCAGTAGGCATCATCGAATGCGAACGTGCCCTTGAAGCCGGCGCAGAAGATCGCGACGTCGTCGTCGATCGAGGAGGTGACCGCACTGAGGTTGAGCAGCGAACCGAGGATGACAGTCTCGCACCGCGCCGCGGCGGTGAGGATCGACGCCGTCCCGTTCGTCGTCGTGAGGACGAGCGTGCGGGCCCGCGCGCCCTGAGCGAACTCCCGCGGCGAGGCGCCGACGTCGAAGCCGTCGACGACCACGGCATCCCGCTCGCCGCCGACGACGGCGTCGTCGCCCAGCTCCGCCCGGAGAGCACGTGCCTCGTCGATCTCCCGACAACAGAGAACCCGCTCGTAGCCAGAAGCGAGCGCCTGCGCGATCGAGGACGTGGCGCGCACCACGTCTATCACGATGCCGATCGGCGCCGACCCCTCCTCGGCGGGCGTGAAGGCGACGTGTACGCGCACGCCGATACGCTAGTTGCGTGACGACTGCAGACGCACCTCGCTACTGCTACCGGCACCCCGATCGCGAGACGCGCCTCTCGTGCACGGAGTGCGGCCGCCCGATTTGCTGGGACTGCATGACGCCGGCGCCCGTCGGGCAGCGCTGCCCGGAGCACTCGGGCAAGCCGCAGGGCTTGCAGAAGGTCACGCGTGCGGTCTCCGGCGTCGGCGCGCAGCGCGTCAATGCGGTCACGATGGCGCTGATCGCGGTCAACGTCGGCGTCTTCCTGCTCGAGCTCGCCGCCGGCGGGACGCTCCAGGGCACCGGCAACTGGATCTACGAGCACGGCGCGCTCGTCAAGAACGCGGTCTACGCCGACGGGACGCCGGCCGGCGTCGATCACGGCGAGTGGTGGCGGCTGATCACGTCGGCGTTCCTGCACTACGGGGTCTTCCACATCGCGGTGAATATGTACTCGCTCTACTTCGCCGGCTCGATCCTCGAGCAGGTGATCGGGCGGTGGCGGTTCCTGCTGCTCTACCTGGTGAGCGGCGTTGCGGGAGCGGCGGGGGCCCTCATCGCCTCGCCGGACGCCATCACGGTCGGCGCCTCCGGCGCGATCTTCGGCATCCTGGGCGCGCTCTTCGTCCTGGAGCGGCAGCGCCATCTCGCAACGGGCGGCCAGATCGCCGGCCTGATTGTGATCAACCTGATCTTCACGTTCGCGTTCCCCGGGATCTCGATCGGCGGCCATCTCGGGGGCCTCGCCGGGGGCGTCGTTCTGATGCTGGCCTTCCTGCGGTTCCGGCGCTCCCTCGCGCTCACGGTCGGCTCGGCGGCGGCCCTCGCGATCGTGGCCGTTGCGGTCGCATACACCGGCTGATGCGGACGCTCGCAATCCTCTTCACCGCGCTCGCGCTCGCGAGCCCTGCGTCGGCCGGAGTGCAGCTCGGGATCTTCGGGCCGCTGCCACGCTTCCAATCGCTGACCGGGCAGCAGTCGGACGTCGGCCACGTCATCTTCGGCTGGGGCCAGGCGACGTTCTCGCAGCTGATCCCGCAGCTCGGCGACATGCCGATGATCGGCTTCGGCGCCGGCGACGACGCGATCACGCCGCTCGCGATCGCCCGCGGGGGCGGCGACTCGTACCTCTTCGCGCTGAACCAGGCCGCGGCGGCGTTCGGCAAGCCGATCTACATCCGCCCGATGGGCGAGATGAACGGCCATTGGAACGCGTACTGCGCCTACGACAAGAACGGAACGCCGCGGAACGCAGCTCACTCGACGCTCGCATTTCGGCGCGCCTTCGCGCGCATCTATCTGATCGTGCACGGCGGCACGGCGGCGACGATCAACGCGGAGCTCCGGAGGCTCAAGCTGCCGCCGATCACCCAGGACCTGCCCGAAACGCAGGCGGTCGTCGTCTGGAATCCGCAGGGCTACGGCTCGCCCGACGTGCCGGGGAACCGTGCGCAGGCGTACTACCCCGGCGACCGGTTCGTCGACATAGTCGGCAACGACCTCTACGACATCCGCGGCAAGGCCGAATGGGCGGCGGCCGACGCGCTCTACAAGGCGCACCCGACGAAGCCGTACTCGTTCCCCGAGTGGGGCCTGTGGGGCATCGACGACCCGAAGTTCGTCGAGCAGATGGCGCAGTTCGTCAAGACGCACAAGCGCACGAAGCTGATCGCGTACTTCAACGCAAAGCCCGGCTCGATCTTCGACCTCGCGTCGAAGCCGAAGTCGCTCGCCGCCTACAAGCGGCTGATCCTGCCGCTCGGACGCTAGCGCTCGGCGATGACCGTCGCTTCGCCCGGGCGAAGCGTGAAGCCGCCGACCTCGCGGCGCTCGACGGACGTCGAGATCGTGCCGTCCGGGCCTACGACACCGCCCCCGTGCGGTACGAACTGCGTCACCGACCGGAAGTAGTCGACGTCGACGCTGAGGGTGCTCGCGTTGACGTAGACGACACCTCCCTCGTAGGCCCGTGAGGAGAACTTTGCCGTCAGGTCGAGGTTCGGCGGCCCGAGCGGGCGGCCGAGCGGCAGGTCGTACTCGCCCCACCACTCGGGCTGCGTCGACGTCTGGAGGTTCACGTACGTCTTCGGGCCTGCGATCAGGAGGGCGGACGCGACGTCGAAGAGACGCTCGCGCTCGTTCGCGGGGTAGCTCTGGCAGATCACGGTGCGGCCCCGCGCGGCGAGCGCGCGGGCGCGCCGCATCTGCACGAGCCAGTCGCCGGGCGCGAGGCCGTGGCCGAACCCTTCGATCATCACGCCCGCGATGCGCGAGTAGTCGGTGGTGTCGCGCGTCGTGATCAGCGAGCCCGCGTTCGCGATCACGGGCTTGCGGATCGCGCGCTGCACGTACGGCAACCAGCGCTCGAGCCGCCTGGACCAGGCGCGCTCGAACGGCGGGTCGAGGTCCTTCAGCGGCGGGCTCCAGACGCTGCCGCCGAAGTACGTCGGGGGGCTCGCCGAGTCGAGGAACGCTGCATCCGTGTGCGTCCGCGCGATCTCCGCGCGCAGCCGGCTCGTGAACGTGCGCTTCCACGACGGGTCGTCGGGATTCGTGAGGTACCAGCCCCACTGCTTCATGTACTCGCGGCTGCCGTTCACATGCGCGAACCAGCGCTCGAGCGGGTGCGCCGGCCACTCGGGGATCCAGCGGTCGCCGTCGAGGATCTGCGCGCGCCGGCCGAGACCGATCGCGAGCCGGTACTGGAGCACGCGGAACCGCGGATTGAGGCGGTGCAGCGCGTCGACCTGGCTGCGCAGGAGCTTCTGTGAGCCGTCGAGACGACTCGCGACGAAGCGGAGCTGCTGGTCGGTCAGGTTCGAGGCGAGCTGGTCGTCCCACACGCGTGCCGCGCGCGGGAACGCGACCACCTGCGTCGTCCGGCGCGCGTAGCGGCCCACGACGCGCGCCGTCGCGAGTGTCTTCCCGTGGGCGTCGACGGCGCGCAGGGTGAAGACGTACCGGTGGGCGCGTCCGGGAGGCGGGCACGGACCGCTGTATCCGCGGCGGCCGAAGTCGTTGCCGCCCTCAACGGGCGCGTGCTGCGCTTCGCGCAGCGCGCGCCACGTCGCGGGGATCCGCGCGCGCCAATGCGTGAAGCCACCGCCGGGCGCGTCCGGGTCGAACAGGGTCAGGCGGAGGTACCGCGTACCGCGCGGCGGCGCGGTCCACCGCAGCGGCGGCGACACGTCCTTGCCGTCGCACGTGAAGCGCGCCGGGATGCGCGCGCCGTCGGCGAACGCGGAGCTGGTGAGCGTCAGTGCGGCGAGGAGCGCGGCAAGCGCCACGTGCCCACGTTAGCGTCGCTCGCGCCGGGCGGGACCCCGCCGTCCCGCCCGCGCCGAATGCGTCTTAGAAGCGGCCGCGCCCGAAGAAGCCGAGCAGCACGAGCACGAGCACGATGATCAGGATGATCCAGAGCAAGCTCATTGAGCGCCTCCCCCGTCGATGGCGTTGGTCGTCGTCACCACAACGAATCACCACCATCCCGCGGTACGGCGAATTACGGCTCGCACGCGATTCCGTCGCCGTCGCGGTCGAGCCCGTACGGGTCGTCGCCGGTGACGTGAATGGGCTTGTTGGAGTCCGGGATGTCGCTGCAGTTCAGGTCGGCGACCCGCGGGAGGCACGGCGAGTAACCGGGCTGGCAGCCGGCACCGGCCTTGTTCGCACCCGCCGAGGACCGGCTGAGCCGTCCGGTGTGGCAGTGGAAGCCGTAGGGGTGGTACTCGCGATCGCCCTTGATCTTGCAGTACTGGCCTTGGCGCAGACACTTCTCGCCCCAGCTCAGATTCGCGTGCACGTACCCGCTGCCGCAGGTCTTGAGCGGCGCCGCATCCGTCGTCGGCGCGACGCGACCGGCGGCGAGCGCGGCGACTCCGAGCAGCGGAAGAAGAACGAGACGTGCCCTCATGCCCCGCCGCAGCGTAGACGGGAACGGACCTGTCTTCAAGAGGCAACTCCCTCCGCCGAGTCACATGCCTAAAGACATTGCTCGTCCGGGCCGGTCCGGAAATTGTGTCTCGATCGCCCCGAGACTTCCGCCGCGCGGTGTACTGCTTCGACCACCAGCGCACGGTCGCCGCGTAACTTCGGGCGGTAGGCTCGCTGCAATGAGCGAGGAAGAGATGCTAGAGCGGCTCCGTACCATCTGCCTTGCCTTCCCGGAGGCGGTCGAGGCCGGTGGGGTCGGCAACCCGACGTGGAAGGTGCGCGGCAAGCTCTTCGCCATGCGGCATTCGCTGCACGACGTGCAGCGGTGGTCCCTCTGGTTCAAAGCAGAGCCCGGCCTGCAGGAAGCCCTGGTCGGCGCGTCGCCCGATCGCTACTTCGTCCCGCCGTACGTCGGCCACCATGGCTGGATCGGCGCGTACCTCGACGTCGACCAGGACTGGGAGGAGCTGGCGGGACTGATCGAGGACAGCTACTGCCGCACGGCGCCGAAGCGGCTCGTTTCACAGCTCGGATAGCCGCGAGCTGACACAGAATCCGGAAACCCGGTGCCAGGCACCGCAGTGGAATCGTCGTGAAAAGCGCCTGCTCAGGTGCCTTTTCCCTGCTCAAGCGATGGTCGAACGGACATGTCCGCGGTGCCAGGCACCGTGACGGGAGTGCCGCGCGCGTGTGCCCCGATTCGTCAGCCGCCGGCGGCGACGTACTGGGCCGAGCCTGCTTCCTCGAGGGCTGCCTGCGCGGCGGCCAGCCGGGCGAGCGGGACTCGAAACGGTGAGCACGAGACGTAGTCCAGGCCGAGGTCGTGGCAGAACGCGACCGACCTCGGGTCTCCCCCGTGCTCTCCGCAGATACCGAGCTTCACGTCGGGGCGCGCGCTCCGCCCGCGCTCGACGGCGATGCGCATCAGCTCGCCGACGCCGTCGACGTCCAGCGTCTCGAACGGGTTGCGCTCGAGCACGCCGTCTTCGAGGTACCGCGTCAGGAACTTGCCCTCCGCGTCGTCGCGCGAGAAGCCGAGAGCGGTCTGCGTCAGGTCGTTCGTGCCGAACGAGAAGAACTCGGCGACGCCCGCGATCTCATCCGCACGCACGCAGGCGCGCGGGAGCTCGATCATCGTGCCGACGAGGTGCTCGACCTCCGGGGCCTCCTCCGTCCACACCGACTCCGTCAGGTCGCGCAGCCGGGACAGCTCCTTCGCGAAGCCGACCAGCGGATGCATCACCTCGACGAGCGGCGGCGCTCCGGTGCGCTCGGCGACCGCGCGCGCCGCCCGCGCGATCGCGCGGATCTGCATCTCGTAGATCTCCGGGTACATCAGCCCGAGCCGGCAGCCGCGCGTGCCGAGCATCGGGTTGGCCTCGCGCAGCGCACGGATCCGCGCGCGCATCTTGTCGTCGCGCGCGTCTTCCTCGGACGGCAGGAACTCGTGCAGCGGCGGGTCGAGCAGCCGGATGGTGACGGGCAGGCCCGCCATTGCTTCGAAGATTCCTTCGAAGTCTCCTTGCTGGAAAGGCAACAGCCGGTCGAGCGCGGCGCGCCGGCCCGCCTCGGAGTCCGCCATGATCATCTCCTGCACGACGGGCAGCCGCTCGTCGCCGAAGAACATGTGCTCGGTGCGGCAGAGGCCGATGCCCTCGGCGCCGAACTCGCGCGCTCGCGCCGCGTCCTCGGGGTTGTCCGCGTTCGCGCGCACGCGCAGGCGGCGCACGGCGTCTGCCCAGCCGAGCACCGTCTCGAAGTCCTCGTTGATCTGCGGTGGCACGAGCGGGATCGCGCCGACGAACACGCGGCCCGTGCCGCCGTCGATCGTGATCGTGTCGCCCTCGCGGAGCTCGCGGCCGCCGAGCCGCGCGACGCCGTCGCCGAGCGACAGCTCCTCGCACCCCGCGACGCACGGCTTGCCCATTCCGCGCGCGACGACCGCAGCGTGCGACGTCATCCCGCCGTGGACGGTGAGGATCCCCTGCGCCGCGATCATGCCGTGGATGTCGTCCGGCGTCGTCTCCCAGCGCACGAGGATCACCGGGCCGGACGCGGCGCGCTCGACCGCGGTGTCCGCGTCGAAGACGATCGCGCCCGACGCCGCGCCCGGCGATGCATTCAGACCGCGAGCCGCGACCTCGAGCTCCGCACGCGGGTCGATCATCGGATGCAGGAGCTGGTCGAGCTGAGCCGGGTCGATGCGCGACACGGCGTCGTCTCGCGCGATCAGGCCCTCCTCCACCATCGACACGGCGGCCTTCAGCGCGGCGGCCGCCGTCCGCTTCGCCGCGCGCGTCTGGAGCAGGAACAACCGGTCGTCCTCGACCGTGAACTCGATGTCCTGCATGTCGCGGTAGTGCTCCTCGAGCCGCTTCACAGTCTGGACGAGCTGCTCGTAGGCCTGCGGGAGCGCCGCCCGCATCGCCTCGACCGGCTGCGGCGTCCGGATCCCCGCGACGACGTCCTCCCCCTGCGCGTTGGCGAGGAACTCGCCGTACATGACGTTCTCGCCCGTCGACGGGTCGCGCGTGAACGCGACGCCCGTGCCCGAACGGTCGCCCTTGTTGCCGAACACCATCTGCACGATGTTGACCGCCGTACCGATGTCGTCGGGGATCTCGTGCGCGCGCCGGTACACCTGCGCGCGCGGCGTGTTCCACGAGTCGAACACCGCGCGCACGGCGCGCATCAGCTGCTCCTCCGCGTCGGACGGGAACCCGGGGTAGATCTCCTTGAACGTCGCGACGAGCTCTTTCAGGTCGTCGGCGGTGAGGTCCGTATCCTGCTGCACCCCCCGCGCCTTCTTCAGCCCCGCGAGCGCGCTCTCGAACCGGTGCCCGTCGATCCCGTCGACCACCTCCCCGAACATCTGGATCAGACGCCGGTACGAGTCGTAGGCGAATCGCGCGTTGTCGGTGCGCGCGGAGAGCCCCTCCGTCGCGTCGTCGTTCAGGCCGAGGTTGAGGATCGTGTCCATCATCCCGGGCATCGAGACGGCCGCGCCCGAGCGCACCGAGACGAGCAGCGGGTCGTCGGAGGAGCCGAAGCTCTTGCCGGTCTTCTCCTCGAGCCGGCGCACGTGCTCGGCGATCTCCTCCTCGAGGCCGCCGGGAAGATCGCCGGCCGCGAGGTAGGCGCGGCAGGCGTCGGTCGTGACGGTGAACCCCGCCGGCACCGGCACCCCCATCTGGGTCATCTCGGCGAGGCCGATCCCCTTCCCGCCGAGCAGGTCACGGCCGCCGGTGGACGGCTCGTCGAAGTCGTAGACGTAACGGGCCGCCGCCAAGGCGCGTGATCCTAGTCGGACCACCAACCGGGGACGAGCTCCGCGTCGTTCTCGCCGATGGCCGGCGCGCCGAACGCGATCAGCTCGATCCCGTCGGGGCCCGCCTCGAACTCGCGCATCGTGCCCGGCCCCACGCGAATCGCATCCCACCGGCTCACGTCGCGGATATCGTCCTCGATCTTGACGCGGCCCCCGCCGCCGACGACGACGTAGATCTCCTCCTGGTTCTCGTGCTTGTGGCCGAACCCGGTGCGGACGTTCGGGGCCAGCCGCTCGTAGGCGAGGCCGGTCTGCTCGCACTCGAGCGCCTTGCGGGCGAAGCGCGCCTCGAGGTTCGGCGAGAGGCCGAAGTTCGGAGCCGCGTCCTCGACTTCCTTGAGGTTCTTGATCGTGTACTCGGACATGCGGGAAGTCTACGACCGGCGGCGCGCGCGGAACTCCGCCAGCCACGCGAGCGCCCGCAGGCCGAACCAGAACGGCGTGAACAGGCCGTAGAAGACGACGAGGGCGAGCCCGAGCGCGGTGTACCACGTGGCCCAGCGCCACGCGGGGACGGGCGGTTTCGGCTTCACGCGGTTCTGGCCTCGGTGGAGCGCTGCTCGATGAGCCGGACGATGCGCAGCGCGATCTCCTCGATCGAGAGCTCGCTCACCTCGATCGTCGGACACCCGAGGCGGCGGTGCACCTGCTCCGCGTACTCGAGCTCCTCGTAGATCTCAACGAGGTTCGCGTACTTGCGGTCGCCGCGCATCCAGCGGATTCGCTCCTCCCGGATCTCCGAGAGCCGCTGCGCGTCGATCGTCAGCCCGACGATCTTCGAGGGGTCGACACGGAACAGCTCCTCGGGCGGATCGATTCCCTTGACGAGCGGAACGTTCGCAGTCTTGTAGCCGAGATACCCGAGGTAGATCGAGAGCGGGGTCTTCGACGTGCGCGACACCCCGACGAGGACGATGTCCGCCTGGTCGAGGCCGGTGCCGAGTCCGTCGTCGTACTTGACCGCGAACTCGATCGCGGACATCCGGCGGAAGTAGTGCTCGTTCAGCGGCGGCCGGGCGCCCGGCTTCATCTTCGCCGCCTGCCCGGAGACCTTCGCCACCGCCTCGAGCGGCTGCGACAGGAGGTCGCAGTAGTGGAGCTTCGCGCGGCGGCAGCAGGCGCGCATCTCCTCGCGCAGCTCGGGTTCGACGAGCGTGTAGACGACGACCGCCGGCCGTCCCTTCATCCGGTCGACCGCGAGGTGGAGATCGTCCACGGTCTCGACGCGCGGATGGCGGATCTCGAGGAACTCCTGCTCCGGGAACTGCGCCTCGAGCGCCTGCACGAGCCGCGCCGCGGTCTCGCCGGTCGAGTCGGAGATGACGTGCAGCTCGACGGGCTGGCTCACGGCCGCAGGAAGTCGAGCGCCGTCCGCACGAACACGTCGTGCACGACCGGCAGCGCGTCCTCGTCGATCGTGAAGCGCGGGTGGTGGTGCGGCGCCGCGTCCTTGCCGCCGGCGCCGACGATGAAGAAGCAGCCCGGGACGACCTGCTGGTACGCCGAGAAGTCCTCGCCGCCCATGATCGGCTCGATCTCGGTCAGCCGCCCCGCCTCGACGTTGCGCGCGACGAGCGCTGCCACGCCCGCGTCGTTGACGGTCGTGGCGTAGCCGAGCTCGTAGCGCAGCTCGGCGGTGCAGCGGTGGGCGCCGGCGACACCCGTCGCGACGCGCGCGAGCGCGTCGCGGATCTGCTCCTGCACCTCCGGCCTGAACGTCCGAACGGTGCCGCCGAGGACGACCTGCTCGGGGACGATGTTGCTCGCCGTGCCGCCGGCGATACGCGTCACGCTCACAACCGCGCGATCGATCGGGTTCACCTCGCGCGACACGATCTGCTGGAGGTTCGTGACGATCTGCGCGGCGGCGACCACCGGGTCGACGGCCTCGTGCACCATCGCCGCGTGTCCGCCTTTCCCGCGGACGGTGATCTCGAACTCGTCCGGCGCCGCCATGAACGGGCCGACCGGCACCGCGACCGTCCCGCGCTCCTCCCGCGAGAAGACGTGGGCGCCGACGATCGCGTCGACTCCGTCGAGGACGCCTGCGGCGATGAGCTCGCTCGCTCCGCCGGGCGGGACCTCCTCGGCGTGCTGGAAGACGAACCGCACCTCTCCGGCGATCTCGTCTCGCCGCTCGAGCAGGGTGCGTGCGACGCCGAGGAGGATCGCCGTGTGCGCATCGTGGCCGCACGCGTGCATCACGCCGGGACGCGTCGAACGGAACGCCACCGCGCTCTCCTCCTCGATCGGCAGCGCGTCAATGTCCGCGCGCAGCGCGAGCGTCGGTCCGTCGCCCGTCCGGAGCCGCGCGACGACGCTCGTCGGCGTCGGCCGCTCGAGCTCGAGGCCGCCGCCGAAGGAGCGCAGCGTCTCCTCGACGAAGCGTGCGGTCTCGTGCTCCTGGAACGACAGCTCCGGATTCGCGTGCAGGTGCCGGCGCCAGCGGACGATGTCCGTGCCGACGGCCGCGGGAGCAGGCGTGGCGGTCACGCGGGCTAGGGTACGGGATCGGCTCATGCGGGTCGCGACCCTCACCGCCGCACCGGCGCTCGCGCTCCCCGCGACTGCTACCTGGCCTCGCTCGTCCACGGGCCGGAGCTCGCGCGCGTGACCCTCGGGCTGGGGCCGTTCGCGCCGGTGCAGCGGCCGTGCGGGCTGGGCGCCTCGGGCTGCTACGCGCCGGCGGACGGGACGATCGTCGCGGCCGCCGACGCACTGCGGGTTGACCGGACCGGCGCAGCCGGCGGCGGCGCGTACACGATCGACGTCTCGCGGCCGTGAGCTCGCGCGACCCGAACGACGTAGCGGCGTACGACGCCGACCTCGCGCGGGTCACGCTCGGCGGGCCGCAGCCGCTGACGACGCCGATCGAGATCGTCGAGTACGACCCGGAGTGGCCGGTGCTGTACGAGCGCGAGGAGGAACGGATCCGGTCGGTCCTCGGCGACCGCGTCGTGCGGATCGAGCACGCCGGCTCCACGTCGGTCCCCGGCCTCGCCGCCAAGCCGCGGGTCGACATCCTCCTCGAGGTGGCGGACACGGCCGACGAGCCGTCGTACGTGCCGGACCTGGAGGCGGCGGGCTACGTCCTCCGCGTCCGCGAACCCGACTGGTTCGAGCATCGGGTGTTCAAGGGCCCGGACACGGACGTCAATCTGCACGTCTTCCCTGCCGGATGCCCCGAGGTCGACGCGATGCTGCTGTTCCGCGACCATCTGCGAGCGAACGCGCGCGATCGCGAGCTGTACGCGGCGGCGAAGCGCGAGCTCGCGGCGCGCGACTGGAAGTACATGCAGCAGTACGCCGACGCGAAGACCGACGTCGTCCGCGCGATCATGGCTCGCGCGGCGAGAACCACGTAGTGAGCCCGCGCCGGAGAGCACGTGCCGGAGGCGCCGCCGCGGAGCACATCCGCAGCTCGGCGCCGGCGCCCCCGGCTCCCCCTCCTCGCTCCCCGTCTCAGCCCTTGAGCGCTCCGGTCCGCACGATGATCAGCTCGTTGTCGTCCGGGAGCGACGGATTCCGGCCCGTGCTGAACGGATAGTTGTTGTCGTCGATCAGCAGCAGGCGCGCCGCGTCGAGCGGCAGCGCCGCAGCGCCTTGCGCGTTGTCGCACTCGATCACGAGGAAGCGATGCTCGTCGAGCTGCGTGAAGTCGCCCATCGAGTCGGTGGCGAGCTCCATCCGGTAAGCCCACCGGCCGCCGTGTACGTCTCGCTGCGGACGTCGAACTCGTAGATCCACCGCCGCGTCTGGTCGGGATCGGTGACGAGCGCCTCCGCGCGCGGCGGCTCCGATCACAGCGGCCGCGGCACCGCATACGAGCGCCGCGACGGCGATCCCTTTCCCCTGCATCCCCATCCTCCTCGTTCGACTGCGGTCGCGGCGACGCTACGCGCGGCCCGCGGTCACATGGGAAGACGCGCGGTGAGGGGGGTTGTTGCGAGATCGTGTCGAGAATGCGCTCGCTCCGGTACCCCGCGCCACGCTTAACCGACGGCGTCGTCGTGCTGCGGCGCTGGGCGAAATCCGACATCGCGTGCGTCGAGGAAGCGGCCCGGGATCCGCGCATTCCCGAAGGCACGACGGTGCCCGCAGCGTTCACGGAGGCCGAGGGTCTGGCCTGGATCGAGCGCCAATGGGGGCGGGTGGAAAACGGCGAGGGACTGTCGCTGGCAATCGCCGACGCGGGGTCCGAAGAGGCGCTTGGCGCCGTCGTCCTCCTGCTCAGACCACAGCCGGCGAGTGCCGGCATCGGCTACTGGGTGGTCGAACGGGCGCGCGGGCGCCGGCTCGCGTCGCGGGCGGTCGGCCTGCTTGCCCGGTGGGCCCTCATGGACGCGGGGCTGGCGCGCGTGGAGGCGCTCGTCGAACCGGAGAACACCGCGTCCCAGCGCGTCCTGGAGAGCGTCGGGTTCCAGCGGGAAGGGCACCTGCGCGCCTACCTCGTCTTTGACGCGCGGCGCGCCGACGCCCTCATCTACTCGCTCCTTCCGACCGACGTCGGCTAGGTCAGACGCTGGCCACGACGGCCGAGCCCCACCTTTCGAGCAGGCGCTCGGCCGTCGCGTTCGGCTCCGGCACGCGCAGGCCGCACGCGGCGCGTCGGAATCAGGTTGAGCTGCGTCGCATGCTCGTGCCCGGCTCTGAAGGCGCGCTGAAGACGCGCTAAGAAGCCGATAAGAGCCGGAGCTGCATCAAGGTCCCGCCGTCCTCGGGGCGCTCGACGGTCACCGACCCGCCGTGGCTCTCGGCCACCTGGCGCACGATCGCGAGCCCGAGGCCCGACCCCGGCATCGCGCGGGCGGCGTCGGCGCGGTAGAAGCGGTCGAAGACGTGCGGGGCGTCGCACTCGTCGATCCCGGGCCCGCGGTCGCGCACGACGACCTCGCCGGCCGCGACGCGGAGCTCGATCGGAACCCCGGGCGGGCTCCACTTCGCCGCGTTGTCCAGCAGATTCCCGATCGCGCGGTCGAGCGCGACCGGGTCGCCGACCACCGTCGTCTCCTCGAGCTCCTCGTCGATCGTCGCGTCCGGGTAATTGCGCCGCGTGCGACGCGCGGCCTCGGCCGCGACGAGGTCGAGCCGCACTTCCTCGTGCGGCGCCTGCTCGCGCTCGCCGCGCGCGAGCTCGGTCAGCTCGCCGATCAGCTCCGCCATCTGGCTGAACTGGTCGACGACGTCGGCCAGGAGGCGTTCGCGTTCGCCCTGCGGCAGCTCGCGATCGAGGGCGAGGACCTCGATGTTGGTGCGCATGCTCGTGAGCGGCGTGCGCAGCTCGTGCGACGCGTCGGCGACGAGCTGGCGCTGCGCACGCTGCGAGCTCTCGAGCGCGCCCATCATCCGGTTGAAGCTCGACGACAGGCGGCTCAGCTCGTCCGAACCGCTCGCGTCGAGGCGGGCGCTCAGGTCGCGTGTCTCGGTCACGTGCTCGGTCGCCTCGGTGAGGCGGCGGACCGGCGCGAGCGCGGCGCGCGCCACGAGCGCGCCGAACGCGGTCGCGAGTGCGATGCCGGCGAGGACGACGGCAAGCAGGAGGTTCCGGACGCGGCCGAGCGTCGCGTCGACCTCCTCCAACGAGCGCGCGACCTGCACCGCGATCCCGGGCGTCTCCGTCGGCATGGTGACCATGCGCACGTGCGTGCCCGCGACGTTCGCGTCGGTGAACGTGATCGTCTGGGAGCCTGCCGCCACCCGTCGGCCGGGCCCGACGGGGAGCTTCACGACGTCCTCACCCGCATAGTGCTCGTCGTTCGGCGTCGCAACGGTCCCGTGCGAGTCGACGTACTGGACGTAGCCGCCCGGGTCGCCGAACGGCCCGTGCGGGATGGTAACTCCGACGTGCCCCTGCGCGTCGAAGCCCGGGCGAAGCGGGATGCGCGCGATCGACGTCGCGCGCTCGCGCAGCGAGTCGTCGACCTGTCCCAGCAGCTCGTTGCGAACGACGACATAGACGACGGGCGCAGCGAGCGCGATCGCGACTGCGACCGCGGCCGCGGCGGCGATCGTCAGGCGCCCCCGGAAGCTCACGGCTCGCGCAGCGCGTAGCCGACGCCGCGCACCGTCTGGATCAGGCGCGGCTTGCCGGCGACCTCCGTCTTGCGCCGGAGGTATCCGATGTAGACGTCGAGCGAGTTCGACGAGAGGCCGAAGTCGTAGCCCCACACGCGCTCGAAGATCAGCGTCCGCGTCAGAACCTGGCGCGGGTTGAGCAGGAACAGCTCGAGCAGCGCAAACTCGGTGCGCGTGAGCTCGATGCGCTCCTCGTCGCGCCGCACCTCGCGCGTCGCGGGGTCGAGCTCGAGGTCGGCGAAGCGGAGCATGCCGCCGGCGCCGTCGCTCGTGCGCCGCAACAGCGCTCGCACGCGTGCGAAGAGCTCCTCGAGCGCGAACGGCTTCACGACGTAGTCGTCTGCGCCCGCGTCGAGGCCGGCGACGCGGTCCTCGACCTGGTCGCGCGCCGTCAGCATCAGGATCGGCGTGCTGTTGCCGGCCTTGCGTAGCCGGCGGGCGACCTCGAGCCCGTCGACGCGCGGCATCAGCACATCGAGGACGATCGCGTCCGGCTCGACCTCGCGCGCGGTGAGGCGATAGAGGGCCTCCTCCCCGTCTGCAGCGAGCTCCACGTCGTAGCCCTCGAGAGCGAGGGCGCGGCGCAGGGAGTCGCGGAGCGCGCGCTCGTCGTCGACGACCAGGATCTTGCCCGGAACGCTCACGGCCGCGAGACCGTCAGGGCGAACGACCCGGACTTCGCCGTTGCGTTGCGCGTGACGCGCACCTTGAACGTGCGCGCGCCGCAGACCGTGGCGCTCGCCGTCGCGGTCCCGCCCGCGACGCGTGCCCCGGCGCCCGATAGCAGGTCGACGCGGTACTTCCCGCGGACGAAGGCACGGAGGGTCCCGTCGAGCGGCGTCGCGATCGTGAACGTCCTCGTCTTCGCTGCTCCGGAGTACCGGAGGATCGTGGTGCCCGTCCAGGGCGTCGTCACGTCCTGCTCGACCGTGGCGAGCGCCGCGTCGTCGGGATAGAGGAACTGGTCGACGATCTGCCACGGGGTCTCGGCCAGGCCGAGGCGGCGCTCGTTCAGCACGCGGTACGTCTCGGCGAATCCCTCGCCGGGATTGACCGAGTAGTTGTCGCCCTCGTTGCCCGGCGAGAGGATGCCCTTCGCGGTGCGCAAGCAGACCTCCTCGTAGGTCGCCCAGCGCTTCGTGCCCCATTCGACCGCCGGCCACGGGTTGTTCGCGCGGTGCGCGGCGACGTGGTGGCCGTACTCGTGCGCGACGATCGACTCCGCGGTCGGCCCGTCGAGGACGTCCTCGCCGGGAGCGATCAGGATCGACGAGCCCGAGTCGTAGCATGCGAGCGCGCGCGCGCCGCAGCTGCGGGAGATCTCCTCCTCCGGCTGGAGGAAGACGCGCACGCCCGCGAGCTCGGGGCCGTGCAGGAGCGAGGCGAGAAAGTCCGCCCAGCGCTGCGGAACGGCGGGATCCTCGGGATAGGCCGTGGACGCGTAGATCGTCACGGGCTCGCCGGTGTTCGCCGTGTAGGTGCCGCCCCAGAACGAGCTCGCGGCGAGCACCCGCAGGGTCTTCGGCGTCGCCGCGGTCGTACGGATCGTCCCCGGGTAGGCGAGATCGGCGACGCGGGGCGCCTGCAGCCTGTGGGGCCGCGCGTCCGCGGCCGCCGCTGCGAGCGCGGCCGCGGCTGCGGAGACGAGCACCGTCACGAGGAGGGTTCTCACGGGCACAGAGTTCCAGGGATTTCTGAGAGCCGGGTAAGACTGCGTTAAGCCTGTCCTAAGCCGGCAACGTAGCGCTAACGCGAATCTCAGGCGCCTCTCAGGTGGTGCTGCTCCCATGACTCGCAGACCGCAATGCGAATGCGAAAGGAACGAGTCATGGCATCGATCAGGAATCGGATCGCCGCCGGTGCTGCGGCCGTGGTCGTCGCGGCGGGCGGCGCGACCGCCGGGTACGTCGCCCGCGGCGACGGCGGATCGGCCGCCCCCGCGGCCACGACCGCCGCGTCGGCTTCGGCGTCTGCGCCCGCGCAGTCGGCGGCGTCCACCAGCTCCCTCTCGGTCAACGAGATCTACCGGCGCGCGAAGTCAGGCGTCGTCGAGGTGATCGCGACCGAGCAGTCGTCGGGCTCGCCCTTCCCCGGGCAGGGTTCGCAGAGCTCACAGGCTCAGGGCTCCGGCTTCGTCTACGACGCCGACGGCCACATCGTCACGAACGAGCACGTCGTCGACGGCGCGACGAGCGTCACGGTCAAGTTCGCGAACGGGCAGAAGCTGACGGCGCAGGTCGTCGGCACCGATCCGTCGACCGACCTCGCCGTGCTGAAGGTGGCCTCGCTCCCGAGCGGCGTCACACCGCTCACGCTCGGCTCCTCGGGCGACCTCGAGGTCGGCGACGGCGTCGTCGCCATCGGATCGCCGTTCGGCCTGAACGAGAGCGTCACGACGGGCATCGTGAGCGCGCTCGGCCGCGAGATCCAGGCGCCGAACAACTACGCGATCGTCGGTGCGATCCAGACCGACGCGGCCATCAACCACGGAAACTCCGGCGGCCCGCTGCTGGACATGCAGGGCAAGGTCATCGGCGTCAACGCGCAGATCGAGAGCGACTCCGGCGGCAACGACGGCGTCGGCTTCGCGATCCCGTCGTCGACGATCAAGACGGTCGTCGCGCAGCTGATCGCGGGCGGGAAAGTCGAGCACGCGTACCTCGGCGTCGGCATCGACGACGCGGCGACGACGGGCGCGCACGTCACGAGCGTCGCATCCGGCTCGCCGGCTTCGCGCTCGGGTGTGCAGACCGGCGACGTCGTGACGGCGGTCGACGGCTCCACCATCGCCGACGCGCAGGCCCTCCGCGCCGCGGTCGACGAGCACGAGCCCGGCGACAAGATCGAGCTGACCGTCCGCCGTGCAGGCCAGACGAAGACCCTGACGCTGACACTCGGCACACGTCCGGCCGCGTAGGCGGCCCAAGTCGCCGCGGCGGGCACCCTCCTCTCCCTCGGCCCGCCACACGCTCCCTCGGGGCCCAAACCACCCCGAGGGGGCCGCGGCGCCCCCTGCGAACAGCGTCGCACAGCGCGACGCACGTGTCTGTGCCAACTTCGTGCCGAAACCGTGACGCTCCGGCACAAGGATCGACTCCTGGTACGGTCGCGCCGGCATGCAGTCGGATCGCACGGACGGCTGGCAGGAGCACGCGTTCGAGAGCGAGGCGCTGCGCGGGAATCCACTCGGCGACCCGCACGTGCGGCCGCTCTTCGTGTGGACGCCGCCTTCCTACGACGCCGATGCGGAGCGCCGGTACCCCTCGGTCTACGTGATCCAGGGCATGACCGGGATCGCCCGCGCATGGTTCAACGTGCGGCCGTGGGAGACGTCGCTGCCGGACGCCGTCGCCGAGCTCGCGCCGGAAGCGATCGTCGTGCTCGTCGACGCGTTCACCGCGCTCGGCGGCTCGCAGTTCGTCGACTCGCCTGCGATCGGGCGCTACCACACGTACCTCTGCGACGAGATCGTGCCGTTCGTCGACTCGCAGTACCGGACGATCGCGGCGCGCGAGCACCGCGGCATCCAGGGAAAGTCGTCGGGCGGCTACGGCGCGATGATCACGCCGATGCTGCGGCCCGACCTGTTCGGGGGGCTCGCCACGCACGCCGGCGACGCGCTGTTCGAGGTCTGCTACGCGATCGAGTTCCCGCCGGCCGTGCGCGCGCTGCGCGACCGCTACGACGGGTCGTTCGACCGGTTCTGGGAGGACTTCCGCTCGGGCCGGCCCGTCCTCTCGGACAAGAACGACCCGGTACTCGTCAACACGTACGCGATGGCGGCGGCGTACTCCGCGCACGATGACGGCACGGTCGACCTGCCGTTCGACGTCGAGACCGGCCAGCTGCGGCCGGAGGTGTGGGAGCGCTGGCTGCGCTGGGACCCGGTGCGCATGGCGTGCGAGCCGGCCGCCGCCGAGACGCTTCGGAGCCTGCGCGCGATCTGGATCGACAGCGGGAAGAGCGACGAGTACTACCTCGACCTCGGCGCGACCGCGTTCCGGCGCGTGCTCGGCGAGGTCGGCGTCCCGGACGACGTGATTCGCTTCGAGCTCTTCGACGGACGCCACGGGAACATCGCCTGGCGCTACCCGCTCTCGCTCGCGTTCCTCGTTGAACGCCTGTCGCCGTAAGGGCATGGCGCGGATCGGCAATATCACGTTTGCGTGCGCCGAGCCCGTGCCGCTCGCGGAGTTCTGGGCCGCAGCGACCGGCTACAGGCCGATCGAGCTGCCGCCCGAGGTGACGGAGCCGATCCAGCGCGAGATCGACGAGGGCAAGCTCGATCCGGGAGCGTGGGCGATGCTCGTCCCGCCGGACGGCGCCGGCCCGCACCTGCTCTTCCAGCGGCGCCCGAGGAGCTCGCCGCAGGACATCCCGATCCACCTCGACCTCAACGCCGAGGACCGCGAGGCGGAGGTGGAGCGCCTGGTCGCGCTGGGCGCGACCGTCGTCGAGACGAGGTCGCACACGATCGGCGGCTTCACCGAGACGTGGACCGTGATGCGCGACCCCGAGGGGAACGGCTTCTGCGTCCAGTGAGCTACCGCCCCGGCGGCAGGCGCTCCATCACCTTGTAGTTCGGCGCGTCGAACCCGAACGGCCGGTAGAGGTCGTGCGCGTCCTCCGTGTGCAGGAGCCACTTGCGGTCGGCGTACGGCCCGTTCTCGATCATCTCGCGCACGAGCTCCGCGCCGAGCCCGCGCCCGCGGTGGCCGGTGAGGACGTAGACGTCGGCGAGGTAGACGAACGAGACGCCGTCGGTCGCAGCGCGGCAGAAGCCCACCTGCGTCCCATCGCGATAGAGGCCGACGACGCGCGCCGCCTCGCGCACCAGGCGCTCCTGCACCTCGAGCGGCCGGCCGCGGGCCCAGTACGACTCGCCCGCGAGGTACGCGTGCACCGCTCCGACGTCCACACGTCCCGGATCGTCGTCCAGCTCGTAGCCATCCGGCAGCTCGCGGCGCACCGCGGAAGTGTCGCATGCACTCCCTCGGGCATACGCCCGGCATGCCCGAGCGCGACGCCGTCGTCGCGAAGGTCGAGGCGTACGAGACGCGCTCCGGCAACAAGCGCTACGTCCTGCGCGATGCCGAGGGAAACGAGTAGGTGGCGTGGAACACCGCCGTCGAGGCGGCGCCGTGGCTGCTCGGCAGCTCGGAGCCTGAAGGGGCCGTCGAGCCGTAGCGACCGCCGTCACGCCGACAGCGTGCGCAGGCGGAACCCGCCGTGCTCCTCGTAGGACGAGGTGACGACCGCCAGCGCGTCGCGCCGCGCACGCTCCGTGAGGGCGGCCGCGTGCGCGTCCGCGAGCGGTGTCGAGAGCAGCCGCTCGATCCCCGCCAGCCCTTCCGGCGAAAGGGCGAGCGCCCCCTGGGCGTGGATACGGCAGACGGCGCCGCCGGCGCGGGCCGAGAACCCGACGAGCGCGCCCTCTCCGCCGCACTCGACGCAGTTGGTCATGTGCGGGAGGTAGCCCGAAAGCCACAGGAGCTTCAGCTGGAAGGACAGTCCGAGCGGATCGAGTGCAGGGCGCTCCGGGGCGAGCGACGGGGCTTCGTCGAGCAGGTCGAGGAAGCGCGCGAGCGCACCGAAGGCGCGCTGGTTCGCCTCCGGCTCGCCGAAAAGCCGCAGCATGGCCTCCGCGCCGATGAGACCGACCGCGAGGCGATGCGGCTCCTCGCGCGCGGCCCGGTGCGAGCGGAGGAGCTCGACGCCGGTCACGGTGTGGAGCTCTCCGGCGCCTTCGTGCAGCATGAGCTCCCCGTGCGAGAGTGGCTCGAGGCGCGCGCCGAAGCGCGACTTCGTCTTCCGCGCCCCCTTTGCGATCGCGCCGACGCGGCCGCGGTCGGCCGTGTACAGGTGCAGGATCCGGTCGGCCTCCGAGAAACGCAGCGACCGCAGGACGATCGCCTCCGTCTTGTACGTCCGCCCGGCCACTTCGGCCCAGTCTAGAGCGGCCGTCGGGAATCTCCGAGCCGGCTTCCTCGTTACAATTCGGGATGGCCAGGATTCGGATGTATACGACGCGCTGGTGCGGCTACTGCGTGCGCGCGAAGGCGCTCCTCGACTCGAAGGGATTCGAGTACGAGGAGGTGCACATGGACGAGGATCCGGCGTTCCGCTCGAAGCTGCGCGACCTGACCGGCGGCTGGACCGTGCCGCAGATCCTGATCGACGACCGGCCGATCGGCGGCTACACGGAGCTCTGGCGGCTCGACCGCGAGGGCCGGCTCGACGAGCTGCTCGCCGCCTGAGGCGCGCGTCGCTGCTGGCACGACGGGCAGTACCACGTCCCGCGGCCCGCGGCGCGGATCTTCTCGATCGGCGTCCCGCAGCGATCGCACGGCTCGCCCGCACGCCCGTAGACCTTGAACTCGCGCTGCATGCCTCCTGTTGTCCCATCGGGCAACGCATAGTCGCGGAGCGTCGAACCCTGCCGCGCGATGCCGTGCTCGAGTGCGCGGCGGATTCCGCGGTGAAGTGCGCGCAGCTCGTCCGGCGCGAGATCGCGCGCGGCCGTGAGCGGGTGGATGCGCGCTCGCCACAACGCTTCGTCGGCGTAGATGTTGCCCACTCCGGCAACGGTGCGCTGGTCGAGGATGACGGTCTTGATCGGCGCCCGCCTCGTCGCGAGCCGCTCCGCGAGATCGCGCGCGCGGAATGCGGCGTCGAGCGGCTCGCGGCCGACGCGCGCGTCGACGTACTCGTCCACCTCGGACGGTTCGAGCAGAAGCCACGTGCCGAAGCGACGGACGTCGCGGTAGGCGACGTCCGACCCGTCGTCTAGCCTGACAACAGCGCGTCGGTAGGGATCATCCGGAAGGGTCCCGGCGGGCGCGTGACGAAGCGACCCCGTCATCCGGAGGTGGATCAGGAGCGCCCGACCCGACTCGAACCACACAATCAAATATTTGCCGCGACGCCCGACCTCGCGGACGCGTTCGCCCTCGAGCGCGCGCGCCACGTCGTCCGGGTCAAGCGGCCGTGTCAGACGCGGGTCCGAGATCTCGACGCGCTCGAGGCGCCGCCCCTCGAGCACCGGCGCGAGCCGCAGCCGGACCGTCTCCACCTCGGGCAGCTCAGGCACGGCCGAACGGTACCCGGCGGCGTGCGCCCGGCCGCGCACTAGTCGAGAACGTCGAGCAGCACTCCGTGCTCCTGTGGAGCCTCGTCGCCGAGCTCGTAGGCTGCGAGGACGTCGCGCGCCGCCTCGGAGGCCGACTCCTCGCTTCGCGCGTGCACCTCCGCGAGGGTCTCGTCGGCTTCGACCCGGTCGCCGCGCTTGCGCAGGCAGACGACCCCGACTGCGTGGTCGATGTCGTCCTCCTTCGTCCGGCGGCCGGCGCCCAGATGGAGGGCGGCGTTGCCGACGCGGATCGCGCCGAGCCGCGTGACCGTCCCGCCGCGAGGCGCGGTGACCTCGCGCATGACCGGAGCCGATTCGAGGGCATCCTCGTCGGCCGTACCGCCCTGCGCCTCGATCCAGCGCCGCCATGCGGCCTCTGCCGAGCCGTCGGCGACGGCCGCCTCTGCCCGGCGCCGGCCCTCGGCGACGTCGATGCCGAGGTCGGAGAGTGCGAGCAGCCGCGCAGACGCGTCGAGGACGAGCTCGGTGAGGTCGGGCGGCCCCTGCCCCCGGACCGCGGCGAGGGCCTCGCGGACCTCGAGCGCGTTGCCGACCGCGGCCCCGAGCGGCTGATCCATGTCGGTGAGCAGGCACACGACCTCGCGGCCGGCCTGCTCGCCGAGGGCGATCATCGTCTCGGCGAGGCGCCGGGCGTCCTCGAGCGTCTTCATGAAGGCGCCGTCGCCGACCTTGACGTCGAGCACGATCGCCTGCGCGCCGCCCGCAAGCTTCTTCGACATGATCGAAGCGGCGATCAGCGCCGGCTGATCGACGGTCGCCGTCACGTCGCGGAGCGCGTACAGCTTCTTGTCCGCCGGGACGAGGTCGCCGGTCTGGCCGATGATCGCGAGCCCCACGTCGCGTACCTGCGCGACGAACTCGTCGGTTGTCAGCTCGACGCGGTAGCCGGGGATCGACTCGAGCTTGTCGAGCGTCCCGCCCGTGTGGCCGAGGCCGCGCCCGCTCATCTTCCCGAACGGGACGCCGCAGGCGGCGACGACCGGGCCGACCGCCAGCGACGTCTTGTCGCCGACGCCGCCGGTCGAGTGCTTGTCCACCACCTTCCGGCCGAGCGCCGCGCCCAGGTCGAGCGTCTCGCCGCTGCGGATCATCGCGTCGGTGAGCGCGAACGTCTCGCGCGGCGAGAGGCCGCGGAAGTACACGGCCATCGCGAACGCCGCCATCTGGTAGTCGGGCACGTCGCCGCGCGCGTAGCCGAGCACGAGCTCGGCGAGCTCGTCCTGCCCGAGCTCCTCCCCGTCGCGCTTGCGCTGGATCAGCTCCGCAGGGCGGATCACTTCGTCGCGACGAAGACGGTGTTCGCCCGGCGGATCCGCAGCGGCACCCCGAAGTCGCGGAGGTCTCCGAGCTGGTCCACGCCCGACAACGAGTTGCGATACGCGACGATCTTCTGGCGGTCTCGGATCGTCACCCAGCCGTCGACATCGCGCTGCTCGACCAAGTCGAAGTGCCGACCGAGCAGCTCCGCACCGTTGGCGCGGTTGAACACAGACTCGAAATCGCTCGGCCGCCACCCGACGAGCTCCCGGAGCTCGTGCAGATGCTCGAACGCGTTGGTCACGGCGACGAGGCGGCCGCCGGGCAGCAAGACGCGCGCGAGCTCGGCGAGCGCGCGATCGATGTCCGGCACGTGGTAGAGCATCCACGCGGCGACCGCCGTGTCGAAGGTTTCGTCCTCGAATGGCAGCTCCTGCACGTCCCCGACTCGCGCGTCGGCGATTCCGCGTGCTCGCGCGAGCTCCACCATGCGAGGCGAGATGTCGACGAACGACACGTCGGCGCCGAGCTCGAGCATCATGCGCTCCGACACCTCGCCGGGGCCACCGCCGACCTCGAGCACGCGGTGCGGATCCGCCTCCGTGATCGCGTTCCACGCGACCTCGCGCGGATCCGAGCCCTCGCTCTCCTCGTACAGCGCTTGGCGCGCGCGGAGATTGCGTTCATGCTCGTATTGCGTGCGCACGACGTCAGGGTCGTTCAGCGGCATCAGCCCGCTTTCTCGCCGACGAAGATGGTGTGGTACGTGCGTGCGCGCACCGGCTCTGTGAAGTCCGGAACGTTTGCGGCGAGATGCGCTCGCGTGATGTTCGCCGCGACGTAGCTGCGCATAGCGTCCGGGGTCGGGAATACGACGACACCGTGTGCGTCGCGACGCTCGACGCGCGCGAAGTACGGCTCGAGCTGCTCCTGCCCGTTCTCTGCCGCGAACGAGATGTCGCGCTCGAGATCGGCGCCCAGGAGCTCCCAGAGCTCGGCGAGGTTGTTCGACGCGAGCGTCGCGGCCGCGAGGCGCCCGCCGGGCCGGAGCACACGCGCGCACTCGGCGATCGCGCGAGGCCGGTCCGGAACGTGGTACAGCACCCATCCGGCGACGACGCAGTCGAACGAATCGTCCCCGAAGTCGAGCGACTGGATGTCGCCCACCTGGGCGTCGATCCCGCGCTCGCGCGTGAGGCGCACCATCCGCGGCGAGGAGTCGAGCGCCGTCACGTGCGCGCCGAGCTCGCGGGCGATCCGCTCCGCCATCTCGCCGGTGCCGCAACCGACGTCGAGCACGCGCTGGGGCGCGACCTCGGCGACCGCCGTGAACAGCACGTCTTCGGCGTTGTCCCCCTCGACGAGCTTGCGGTAGATCGAGTTGCGCTTGTCGAGCCGCTCCTCGCTCGCGAACTCCCATTGGACCAGGATCGGGTTGTCGAGACGGAGCTCGGCGTCGTCGGTCATGCCGCGTCGACGATCGGCGTGCCCGGGATCCCGCGCGACGGTGCCCGGCCGCCCAGCCAGGCGTTGACGGTGGCGCCCACGTCCGCGAACTCGCCTTGGTGCACGCGCCCGGCCGCGTTCCGGCCTTCGACGTAGGCGAGGAGTAGTGCATGCTCGCGCGAGTGGTCCGTCGACGGTGTCGTGGGATCGCACCCGTGATCCGACGTGAGGATCAGCAGGTCGCCGTCGCGCAACGCATCCAGGATGTCCGGTAGCCGGCGGTCGAAGTCCTGCAGGCAGCGGTGGAAGTTCTCGGGGTCGTTGCGATGGCCCCACAACATGTCCGTCTCGACGAGGTTCACGAACACGAACCCGTCGTCGAGCTGCCGCAGAAGCTCCTCGGTGCGCTGGATTCCGTCGACATTCGACTTCGTCGGAAACGATTCGTCGATGTCGCAGCCCGCGAAGATATCGCCGATCTTGCCGACGCCGTACACCTTCTGGCCGGCGTCGCGGACGAGCGAGAGATAGTTCGGCCGCCGCGGCTCGAGCGAGAAGTCGTGCCGGTTCGCCGTGCGGACGTACTCGCCCGGCGTGCCGATGAACGGCCGCGCGATCACTCGTCCGACGGCGTGCTTCCCGGTCAGGATCTCGCGCGCGACGCGGCAGCCGTCGTACAGCTCCTCGAGCGGAACCGTCTCCTCGTGCGCGGCGATCTGGAAGACCGAGTCGGCGCTCGTGTAGACGATCCATTTCCCGGTGCGCTGGTGCTCCTCGCCGAGCTCCTGGATGATCTCCGTGCCGCTCGCCGGCTTGTTGCCGAGCACGCCGCGGCCCGTGCGGTTCATGAACGGGTCGATCACGTCGTCGGGGAAGCCGTGCGGGTACGTCGGCATCGCCGTCGGCGTGACCACGCCCATGAGCTCCCAGTGCCCGGTGGTCGTGTCCTTGCCGCGCGAGCGCTCGAGCAGTCGTCCGGCCACCGCCGGTGCACCCGACTGGGGCGGGCAGCCCTCGAGCGGCTCGACGTTTCCGAGGCCGAGCGCCTCCAGCGTCGGCAGGTCGAGTCCGCCGACCGCCCGGGCGACATTGCCGAGGGTGTCCGAGCCCTCGTCGCCGAACTCAGCGGCATCCGGCAGTTCGCCCGCACCGACGGCGTCGAGGACGATGACGCAGGCGCGTGGCACGCGGCTATCCTACTCGCGTGGCTACGGCCCTCGGCCTCGTCGGCATCGTCATCTTCATCGTGTGCGTGATCGCGCTCGCGGCGGGTGTCACATGGCTCGTGGTCAAGATCAGCCCGAACCCGGAAGAGAAGAAACAGCCCGCCGCGGACGCGTGACGCGCGGCGACGCGCCCCTGTGGGTCGTCACCGGCATCTCGGCGAGCGGCAAGACAACCGTCGGTCGCCTGCTCGCGGACGGCTTCGATCGCAGCGCGTTCGTCGAAGGCGATGTGATCCGGACGATGGTGCGGCGAGGCCGGATCGATCCAGGTCAAGGGCTCGACGCGGAGGCCGAGGCGCAGCTGCGACTTCGCTACCGCCACGCGGCACTGCTCGCAGACTCCTACGTCGACGAGGGCTTCACGGTCGTCGTCGAAGACGTGATCGTCGGCCGCGGGCTCTCGTGGTTCCTCGAGTTCGTCCGGACGCGGCCCCTGCATGTCGTCGTGCTCGCACCGAGCCTCGACGCCGTCGCCGCACGAGAGGCCGCACGCACGAAGGACGGCTACCACGGCGGCTGGACACCCGGCACGCTCGATGCGGTGCTTCGCGACGAGACTCCGAGGATCGGCCTCTGGCTCGACACCGCGACGCTGACATCCGAGGAGACGGTCGCGGAGATCCGCGCGCGTGGGTCCGAAAGCCTGGTCGACGACTAAACGGTCACGAGCGGCAGGACGTCTTCGAGCGGCGTGTACGGAAGCCCGTGCGCCTCGGCGACCGCCTCGTACGTGACCTTGCCGTCGATGACGTTCACGCCCTTCGCGAGAGCCGGGTCGCGCGCGACCGCGCCGCGCAGCCCGTGCTCCGCGATCGCCTCGACGTACGGAAGCGTGGCGTTCGTGAGCGCCTTCGTCGACGTGATCGGGACGGCGCCCGGCATGTTCGCGACGCAGTAGTGCGTCACGCCCTCGACGACGTACACGGGCTCCGAGTGTGTCGTCGGGTGTGACGTCTCGAAGCAGCCACCCTGGTCGATTGCGACGTCGACGACGACGGCGCCGTCCTTCATCCCGGCGATCATCTCGCGCGTGACGAGCTTCGGCGCGAGCGCACCCGGAATCAGCACGGCGCCGATGACGAGATCCGCTTCGGCCACCGACGCGCTGATCTGCAGCGTCGACGACATGAGCAGCGACACGCGTCCCGAGAGCACCTCGTCGAGATGCCGCATCCGGTCGATCGAGCGCTCGAGGATCGTCACGTGTGCGCCGAGACCCAGCGCGATCACCGCCGCGTTGTAGCCAACGATGCCGCCGCCGATGATCGTGACGCGGCCCGGCGCGACACCCGGGATGCCGCCGAGGAGGAGGCCGCGACCGCCGCGCGGCTTCTCGAGGAAGTACGCGCCCGCCTGCGCGGAGAGCCGTCCTGCGACCTCGGACATCGGTGCGAGCAGCGGGAGCTGCCGGTTCGGCGTCTCGACGGTCTCGTACGCGACGGCGGCGACGCCCGACTCGACGAGGGCGCGCGTCAGCGCCTCGTCCGCCGCGAGGTGGAGGTACGTGAAGAGGATCAGCCCCTCGCGCAAGCGTCCGTACTCGCTCCGGACCGGCTCCTTGACCTTCAGCACCATCTCGCTCGACTCCCACACCTCGTCGACGGAGCCGATGCGGGCGCCGACGCGCGTGTACACGTCGTCCGGGAACGCGCTCCCGACGCCCGCGCCCGTCTCGATGAGAACGTCGTGGCCCTTGCTGGTCAGCTCGAGCGCGCCCGCCGGCGTGAGCGCAACGCGATATTCGTCCGACTTGATCTCCTTCGCGACGCCGATCCTCAAGGCGGCGCAACTGTACAGGGTCGCCGCGCGCTGCCGACGCGGCCGTCGGCGCTCAGCGCATCCGCAGCAGGAGCAGCAGTCCGGCGAGCGTCTTCGCGTCCTCGATCTCGGCTAGCAGCGCCGGCAGCTCGGCGAGCGGCACGCGCACGACCTCGAGCTCCTCGCTCCCTTCCGGATCGGGCTCGCCCTCCTCGAGGCCGCGTGCGACGAACAGGTGGATGCGCTCGTCGCAGTAGCCGGGTGTCGTGTAGACGCTCGCCACCTCGGTCCACTGGCCGCCGTGCAGGCCGGTCTCCTCGCGAAGTTCGCGCTGCGCCGCCTCGATCGGCGGCTCGCCGTCGTCGAGGTTGCCTGCGGGGAGCTCGAGCAGTGGGGCCCCGGCCCCTGCGCGCGCCTGGCGCACGAGCACGACACGCTGCTCCCGGTCGACCGCGACGACCGCGGCGGCCGGGCCGTGGACGACGACCTCCATGCCGTCGCGGAGCTCGACGTCGATGAGCTTGCCCGAGTACACCTTCTCGCTCACGGCCGCGCCATTCTCTCCACGAGCGCGCGCTGCTCGCCCGAGAGCCGCTGCCCCTCGCCGGCCGCGGCGTTCTCGCGTGCGTGCTCCGGGCGTGACGTGGCCGGGATCACGGAGTCGATCCGCTCGTCGGCTAGCGCCCATTTCAGGAGCGCTTGCGCCCAGGTCTCGACGCCTAGCGCCGCACGCCCGGCATCTGACAGCTCACGGCGGCGGCGGAGGTCCGCGCCGGATCCGCCCAGTGGACGCATCGCGATCACCGCGACACCGAGCTCCGCCGCGAGAGGCAGCAGCTCGCGCTCGCACTCGCGCTCCCACGGGTTGTACGGCACCTGCAGAACCTGGAAGCGGCGCGTCCGGAGCGCATCGGCGAGCGCGTCGAGCGCGGACGCGGCGTAGTGCGTGACGCCGATCCGGCCGATGCGCCCTGCGTCGCGCTCGCGCTCGAGCCAGTCGAGGTGCCCATGCCACAGAACGAGGTTGTGCACCTGCTCGACGTCGACCCGGCCGCCGTACCACGCGAGCTGCCGGCGGAACTGCTCACGTCCCTCGTCGACCGAACGCGCCCAGATCTTCGTCGCAACGATCGCGTCGTTCCGACGGCCTTCGAGCGCCGCCGCTAGCGAACGCTCGGCACCGGTGTACATCGGCGACGAGTCGAAGAGCCGCGTGCCGGCCTCGAACGCCGCGTCGACGACGGCGCGCGCGAGCCGCTCGTCCGAACCGAACGTCTTCCAGGTTCCGAGGCCCACGACCGGACCGAGTCGGCGCTCCTCCACTCCGGCGAGGCTACCGGCGGCGTCGAGCGCCGCGACGCACCCCGCGTCGCGCCGCGCGTGTCCCCACGTACCCCCAGGGGGACCGCGGGTCCCCCTTGCGAACAGCGTTGCACGAATTGCGTCACACGTGGGAAACGCGTCTGTGCCGAATTTGTGCCTTTTCGTCCTCAGCGGGCGGCGGCGAGACGAGCGAGACGCCCTGCGGCATACGCCGCCGCGAAGAACCACGGATCGTCGTCCGGGCCACGGCCCATGTGGTCGAGCGGCAACCCTGCGCACGCCTCGCGCCAGTCGGACACGTCAACCGTCTCGGCGCCCGCGGGCAGGCTCTCGCCGTCGAGCTCGAGGCCGGCCGGCCACGCCACCCGGAGGCTGCCCCGCAATCCGAGCACCGCCGTCGTGTGGTGCGACAGGCCGGAATGCCGTCCGCGCGCGTCGGCGGTGGAGATGCGGAGCGCGAGGATCGGCGTGCCGCCGAGCCTGTTGGCCGCGTCGACCGCGTCGGCGGCGGCCATGCCACCGTGGCCGAAGAATGTTCCCGTGCCGACGATGCCCGGTCCAATCGAGCACACGACTGCGTCGACATTTCGGCCCGCCGCAAACAGGAGCGACGAGTAGACATTCACGCAGTCCACGTCGCCTCCGAAGCACGCGCCTGCGCCGATCGCAACCTCCAGCAGATCGAGTGCCTTGAGCGCCCGGATCGCATCCGAGAGCGCGACGGGGAGCGCCCCGCCCGGAAGCTGCACGTACGCGACACGCAATCCCCGCAGCGCGGCGCATACCGGCGCCACCTGGCTGTGGAGCGTGCAGCAGACGACGGGCATTCGGGCGAGGCCGTCGTCGAGCGGACCGTCCTCCTCCGCGTGACGCCGCGCGAACTGCACGGGCGTGTACGGGAGCTTCATCACGTGCGCACCCTCCTCGGCACGCAGGTCGAGCCCCCGCGTCAAGTTCGCGTACAACACGTCGAACCCGCCGCTCCCGAGCCCGAGCTCGCGCGCCTGGACGTTCACGACGACGTCGTCGCCCACCTCGACGGCCCCGGTCAGCAAGGGGTAGGCGACACACGGCGCGCCGTCCACCTCCAACCGCACGAAGTCGTCGGACGCCTCGACGACCGCCGTGACGCGTCCGCGCCTAAGCGAGAGCGGCATCGACGAGGGCGAGCGTCACCTCGACCATCGCATCGAGGTCCGCGACGGCGATGTGCTCGTCCGGCGTGTGGATGTCGGCCATGCCGTTTGCGAGGTTGACGCACTGGAGCCCGCGCTCGTTGAAGACGTTCGCGTCGGCGGCGCCTCCCGACAGCGCGTACGACGGCGAGAAGCCGGAGCGGCCGAGCGCGTTCGCGGCGAGCCGCACCGGCAGGTCGTCGCGGCGGAAGCGATAGCCGCGGTAGCTCTTGCGGATGCGCGTCTCCACCTCGCACTCCTCGACGCCCGCGGCGAACGTGACCGCGTCCTGCATCTCCTGCACGAGGTCCGCGAGCCTGCGGTCGTCGTGCGACCGCGCCTCCGCGACGACCGTGCACCACTCCGGGACGATGTTGGGCGCGGTGCCGCCGCTGATCTGACCGACGTTCGCGGTCGAGTCCTCGTCGACGCGCCCGAGCCGCATCTCCGCGATCGCGCGGGCCGCAGCCGCGATCGCCGAGCGGCCCTCCTCCGGGTACATGCCCGAGTGCGACGCGCGGCCGTGGAACACGATCTCGAGCGCCTGCGACGAGGGCGCGCCGAGAATCACCTCGCCGATCGGCGCCGCCTGGTCGTAGACGTAACCGGTCCGCGCGCGCAGGCGTGTGTGGTCGAACGCATAGGCGCCGAGCAGCCCGACCTCCTCCTTGGGCGTGAAGAGGAGCTCGATCCCCGCGTGCGGCCGGTTCTCGGCGAGCACGCGCCGCGTCGCCTCGAGCATGGCCGCGACCGCGGCCTTGTTGTCGGAGCCGAGGATCGTCGGCCGCGCGTTCCGCACGACGCCGTCGTCGACCACGGGCTCGATCGCGTCCGTCGGCGGAACCGTGTCGAGGTGGGCGCAGAAGAAGAGCGGCTCGCCCTCCCGGGTCGGCTCGACGCGCGCGTAGACGTTCCCCATCGTCGACCCGACCTCGGCGCCGGCCGCATCCTCGTCGGGCTCGAGCCCGCAGTCGCGCAGATAGCCGGCCACGCGGTCGGCGACGGCGCGTTCCTCGCCGGGCGGGCTCGGAATCGCAGCCAGCTCCACGAACAGGTCCAGCGTCTCGGAGGCCACGACGCCGGATCCTACGGATGACGGTCTAGGTCGCGGTCCGCGTCCCGGCGTACGACGCCGCGCGCTCGCGCGACCGGGCGAGGGCCGCGCCGACGAACTCGCGGAAGAGCGGCGCAGGCCGCGTGGGCCGGGACTTGAACTCCGGATGGAACTGCGACGCAACGAACCACGGGTGCTCGGGCAGCTCGACGATCTCGACGAGCCGGCCCTCCTGGAACGTCCCGCTCACGACAAGGCCCGCGCCGACGAGCTGCTGCCGGTAGGCGTTGTTTACCTCGTAGCGGTGCCGATGGCGCTCGGAGATCATCTCCTCGTCGTCGTAGACATCGCGCGCGCGCGTTCCCTCGGCGAGCTCGACCGCCTGCGCGCCGAGACGCATCGTGCCGCCGAGATCCTCGACCTCCTTCTGCTCCGGGAGCAGGTCGATCACCGGGAACGGCGTCTCCGGGTCCATCTCGGTCGAGTTCGCCCCGTCGAGACCGACCACGTGGCGCGCGAACTCCGACACCGCGACGTGCATGCCGAGGCAGATGCCGAGATACGGGATGTTGTCCTCACGGGCAACGCGACACGCGAGGATCTTGCCCTCCCAGCCCCGCGAGCCGAAGCCGCCGGGGACGAGCACGCCGTCGACGCCTGCGAGCTCCGCGCGCGCCTCCTCGAACGTCATGTGCTCCGCGTCGACCCACCGCACCTGCACGCGGCAGCCGTTGTGGATGCCCGCGTGCTTCAGCGCCTCGTGCACGGACAGGTACGCGTCGTGGAGCTTCACGTACTTGCCGACGAGCGCGATCTCGACGGTCTCGTCGCGGTGACCGAGCCGGTCGAGCAGCTCGTCCCACTCGCCGAGCTGCGCCTCGTGCGCGTCGATCCCGAGCCGGTCGCAGACGAGGCTGTCGATCCCCTGCTCCTGCAGCGCGCGCGGAACGAGGTAGACGTCGGGCACGTCGACGAGCGAGACGACGGCGCCGAGGTCGACGTCGGCGAAGAGCGCGATCTTGTCGCGGATCTCGGCGGTCAGCGGCTCGGTAGAGCGGCAGACGAGCACGTCGGGATGGATACCGATGCGCCGCAGCTCGTTGACCGAATGCTGCGTCGGCTTCGTCTTCAGCTCGCCCGCGTTCGGGATGAACGGGACGAGCGTGACGTGCAGGTAGAGGACGTTCTCCGGCCCCGCCTCGCGCCGGAACTGGCGGATCGCCTCGAGGAACGGGAGCGACTCGATGTCGCCGACCGTGCCGCCGATCTCGGAGATGACGACGTCCGTGTCGCTCGACGCCGCGACCGAGCGGATGCGCGCCTTGATCTCGTTCGTGATGTGCGGGATCACCTGCACGGTCGAGCCCAGGTACTCGCCCTTGCGCTCCTTGCGCAGCACGCGGTCCCACACGGCGCCGGCGGTGTGGTTGGCGGCGCGCGACAGGTTCTCGTCGATGAAGCGCTCGTAGTGGCCGATGTCGAGGTCGGTCTCGGCGCCGTCCTCGGTCACGAATACCTCGCCGTGCTGGAAGGGGCTCATCGTCCCCGGGTCGACGTTGATGTACGGGTCGAACTTCTGGACTTGCACCTTCAGCCCACGCGCCTTCAGCAGGCGCCCGAGCGAGGCCGACGTGATGCCCTTCCCGAGCGACGAGACGACGCCCCCGGTCACGAAGATGTACTTGGTCACCGTCGCCCCCATTCGTCGATGTCCCGCAGCACCGGCGTGCCCTCGATGAGGCGTCCAAGGGAGGTCCGTTCCCCGAGGAGGGTCAGGGCCGCAAGCGCTCCGATCGCTGCAAAACGGCCTCTGCCCGTGAGACGACTCACGGACCTCAAGCCTAGCAGCGCCCCCAGACAGTTCGATCCCGCGTCCCCGAGCATCGTCATCTCGCGGAGATCGTAGGGAGCGAGTAGGACGGCGAGCCCGAGCGGCGCGCGCAGCGGCACGGCGAGTGCGACGTACGCCTTCAGCGCGCGGCCGGGACGCGTGTCGAGCTGGTTCACCATGTTTGCGGCGAGCCCGACGAGGAGCGCGCCCGAGAGGCTGCGCGTGCGCAGCAGCCCGTACGCAGGGATCGCGACGAGCTTCACCACGCCGGTCGTGCGCCGCGCGCGGAGGTGAGCGCGGAAGCCGCGCTCCGGCCCCGACCACAGGTCGTCCGCGAGTCCGACCGCCGCGACGACCGGCTCGTGGACGGCGAAGAGCGCGCCGACGAGCGGGACGCGCCGGCCGCGGTAGTTGACGCGCAGCGGCCCGCAGGCGAGCAGGAGGTCGGCGAGCTGCCGCCCGCGGTGGGCGAAGCCGCGAACGTCGCGGCCGGTCGCGCGGTGCTCGAGCTCGAGCTCGACCTCGCGGACGGGGACGCCGGCGAGGACCGCGTCGATCGTCATCCGCGTCTCCGCGCCGAATCCGGGTGCGAGCGGGAAGACGGCCGCGCGGGCGCGCGGGGAGAGCGCGCGCTGGCCCGAGAGCGGCTCGGCCGCGTCGAAGCCGGAGCGCAGGCGGATGAGCGCACCCGCGACGCGCTTCGCCACGCCGAACCCCCCTCCCACCCGGGTGGCGAACTTCGCCACCGCGATCCCTTGTGACAAGTTGTCACTAGCGATCAACGGGTGCAGGTCGCCGCGCAGGTCGGCGTCGACAAGCAGCAGGGCGCCCGGCGGGGCGGCGCGCTCGGCGGCCGAGAGGGCCTGGCCCTTGCCGCGGCGCGGGAGCCGCAGGACGACCGCGCCCGCCTCCTCGGCGCGCGCGGCCGTGGCGTCGCGCGAGCCGTCGTCGGCGACGATCACCTCCGCGTCGGGAAACTGCTCGCGGAGCGCCGTGACCGTGCGCGCGACGGCGTCCTCCTCGTCGCGCGCGGCGACGAGGATCGTGAGCGGGTCACGCACCCGTGGGCGGGACGATCTTCGGGAGCGGCGCCGTCGCGGTCGGCTTCAGGCCGAAGTCGCCCGGCGGTGCGCCGCCGAGCAGCAGCGCGAGGGCGAACCGGCCCGAAGGCGTGTCGATGTCGTCCACCGTCGAGAACCCGCCGAGCTGACGGAACTCCGGCACCATGGACGTGTCGGTCGTGCTCTGCTCGACGACCACGACCGGGACGCCGCCGGTGCCGAGACCCGCGTACAGGCCGTCCAGGAACCGTCGCGTGGCCGCGTCGGGAGGCCGGCCGGCAGGGATGACGATCACCCCGTCGACCGGGGGCGCACCCGAGCCGCGCTGCTCCTCGACCACGACCGACGTGAGGGCGTCCGCCACCGGGGTCTTCCCGCCCGTCACCCACTCCTGGGCGAGCTCCCGGCCGGCGTCGGCGAGCAGGCGGTAGCCGGGAAGCCGGGCGAGCGCGCGGCGCACCGTCCGCGCCGCGACCGGGAGCTTCAGCGCCCGATAGCGCGCCGGCGCCGCGTCGGCGTCCTCGAGCGTCTGGTTCACGTCCGAGCCCGTCCCGCCGCCGTCCCCGCCGACGACGACGATCGCGATCCGCTTCCCGGCGAGCCGGTTCTCCATCAGGACCGGGTACGCGTCCGCCATGAACGCGCTCCCGGCCTGCTGCTGCTCCCGCAGGACGTCGTTCTTCGCCGAGAGCTCGTCGACCCGCGACTGGAGGCGCTCGATGCGGCTGTCGAACTTGTGCCGCTCCGACTTGTCGACGAAGCCGCGGCCCGAGATCCCGACGCCGACGACGATGCCGATGATCAGCGCGAAGAAGACCGCGACGAGCGACGTGACGTGGTAGCGGAAGTCGAGCACCGGAGCCCCAGCGTAGATCAGAACACCTTCTGCGCCAGCACCTCGAACAGGTTGCGCAGAGCCGGGGAGGCGAGGATCGCGGCGACGACCGCGCCGAGCCCGGTGACGGACAGCGCCACGAGCGGCCAGACGCCGGCGCGCGGGCTGACGAGCCGCGAGACGCCCTTCGCGTCGACGAGGATCTCGCCGACCTTGAGGCGCGTCACGAACGTCGACGACATGCCCGCGCGGTCGCGCTCGAGGAACTCGACGAGGTTGAAGTGCGTGCCGACGGCGACGATCAGCTGCGCGCCCTTCTCGTACGCGATCAGGAACGCGGAGTCCTCGCTGATCCCCGGGACGCGCACCACGTGATACTCGAGGCCGAGCCCGTCGAGCCGTGCCGCGCCGGGCGCGTCGCCGCCGCGATATGCGTGCACGACGATCTCCGCGCCCGAGCTCAGCGCCCGGTCGGAGACGGAGTCCATGTCGCCGACGATCAGGTGCGGCTTCCAGCCCGCGTCGAGGATCGCGTCCGCGCCGCCGTCGACGCCGATCAGCACCGGCCTGTAGTCGCGCACATACGAGCCGACCATCCGGAGGTCGCGCTTGTGGCCGGGGCCCCGCGCGACCACGAGCACGTGCCGGTCGCGCAGCCGGGTCCTCAGCTGCGGCAACTCGATGCCCTCCGTGAGGAGCCACCCCTCGTCGCGCAGGTACTGGAGCGTGTTCTCCGCGAACGCCTGCAGCGCGCCCGTGACACGCGCGCGCTGCTCGTTGAGCGCGCGCTCGAGCACCGGCGCATTCAGCTGCGTGCCCTGCGCGAGGCACGTTCCGTTGCGGTAGAGGCCAGAGCCGCGAACGGTCACGAGTTCCCCGTCGGTCAGCGCGGAGAACAGGTCGACGCCGGGGGCGTCGATCAGCCGAACGCCGCCGCGCACGAGCTCGAGCGGGCCCGGGTTCGGAAAGCGGCCGGTCTGGCTCGGCGCGACGTTGACGACGACCTGCACGCCCGACTCGATCAGCTCCTCCGCCGACACGCGGTCGAGGTCGGCGTGGTCGATGATCGCGACGTCGCCGGAGCCTAAGCGCTTCGTCAGGTTCTTCGTCCGCCGGTCCAGGCGGGCGTGGCCCGTGAACTCGATGAAGCTCACGGGGTAAGTCTCTCAGTCGCGGAGGGCCGAGATGAAGTCAGCCCCGCCCAGCATCCGCTCGAGCTCGTCGCGGCGCTCGGCGTCGTCCAGCGGCTCGATCCGCGTATGGGTCGGGTCGCCGGCGACCTTCTCGACGCGGAAGTGACGGTCGGCCAGGGTGGCGATCTGAGGCAGATGCGTGATCGTCAGCACCTGCGCGCGCTCGGAGAGGCGGCGCAGGGTCTCGCCGACCGCGTGGCCCGTCGTGCCGCCGATGCCGGCGTCGATCTCGTCGAAGACCATCGTCTCGCCGCCGCCGACGGCCGCGATCGCGAGGGCGATGCGCGAGAGCTCGCCGCCCGAGGCCGTCTCGGCGACCGGCGCGTACGGCAGGCCGGCGTTCGGCCGGATCAGGAACTGAGCCTCGTCCGCGCCTGTCTGGCCCGGGTCGCGAGCCCGCAGCTCGGCCCGGAACTCGCCGTCGCCGAGGCCGACGCCGTCCAGTTCGCGCGCCACCGCCTCGGCAAAGGGCCCGGCCGCCGCGTGCCGCCGATCGCGCAGCTCGGCATGGATCCGGTCGACGCGCGCCTGGGCGGCGGCGAGGGCCTCCTCGGCGACGCGCAAGGGGTCGTGGCCCTCGTCGAGCGCCGCCAGCTCGGTGCGAGCCTCCGCGGCCTGCTCCAGCAGCTCGGCGTAGGTCTGCGCGCGGTGCCGCCGCTTCGCGTCGGTGATCCGCTCCAGCTCGGCCTCGACCTCCTCGACGCGGCCGGGATCGGCCTCGAGCCCGGCGAGGAACGTGCGGAGCTCGGAGACGGTCTCGCGGAGCCGGAGCCCGGCGTCGCGGAGGGTCTCGCCCGCGCTCGAGAGCTCCGGCGCGAGCCGCTCGAGCGGGGCGACCGCCCGCTCGGCCGCGGCGACGAGGTCGGTCGCGCCCTCGCCGTCCTCGGGGGCGAGCGAGGCCGCAGCGGACGCCGCGCCTTGCGCCAGCTCCGTGACGTGCCGCAGGCGCTCGCGCTCGGCGCGCAGCTCGTCCTCGCGTTCGGGCTCGAGGCCACGGGTGTCCTCCACGAGCGCGCGCAGCTCGTCGAGCCGAGCCTGCGCCGAGGCCGCATCGCGCGTCAGCTCGTCGCGGGTCCGCCGCGCGGACTGGAGCTCGCGCCACGCCGCGCGCGCCTGGCGCGTGTCGATCCCCGCGAAGGCGTCGAGCACCTGCAGCTGGTAGGCCGGCCGCGCGAGACGGCGCTGCTCGAACTGGCCGCTCATGGCGATCAGCCGCTCGGCCGCGGCGGCCACGTCCTCGCGCGCCGCACTCCGCCCCCACGCGTATGCGCGCGTGCGTCCGTCGGCGAAGATGCGGCGCGCCAGGACGAGACCGTCCTCGCCGCCGGGCCGGAGACCGGCGAGCTCGCCCAGCTCTTCCTCGTCGACGGCGTCGAACTCGGCCTCGACGTACGCCTCGCTCGCGGCGGGCCCGATCGCCGCCGCGTCGCCCTTGGCACCGAGCAGGAGCCCGATCGCATTCGAGAGGATCGTCTTCCCCGCCCCGGTCTCGCCGGTGATCGCGTTCAGGCCGTTGTCGAGCTCCAGCTCCGCCTCGCGGATCAGGACGAGGTTCTCGATGCGCAGGCGGCGGAGCACGCCTCCATCGTACGGAGGCCACCTGCCGGTGCCATCGTCGGTTCTAGCCGGGGCCGAAGATGGCGCGGTAGCGGCGGAAGAAGGTCTCCTCGGGGAGCGTCGCGAGGAGGGTGCGCTGGCCGCCGAGGTGAATCCGGACGTCGTCGCCGGTGCCGAGGTGCCCCGCGCGGTGGCCGTCGACGATGACGATCGCCGGCACGTCGATGCTGCGGTTCGTCACGACGAGCTCGACGTCGGGGCCGACGACGAGCGGCCGCGCGAGCAGCGAGTGCGGCGCGACGAACGTCATCACCATCGCCTCGAGGCCCCAGACGAGAACCGGTCCGCCGTTGGAGAGGTTGTAGGCGGTCGAGCCGGAGGGCGTCGCGCAGATGAGGCCGTCGCACGGCTGCGTGCCGAGGTCCTCGCCGCCGATCTCGTAGCCGAGCTCGATCATGCGCCCGAGTGTCGCGCTGCCGACGACGGCATCGTTCACCGCGACGCGCTGCTCGCCGTTCACCTGCACGTCGAGGGTCGGCAGCTCGACGACCCGGTACTCGCCTGCGAACGCGCGACGCACGCCCGTGTCCAGCTCGTCGCGCGGGATCGAGGTGAGGAAGCCGACGCGGCCGAAGTTGACGCCGAGCACGGGCACGCCCGTCCCGAGGAAGCGCGTGAGCGCGCGCAGCATCGTCCCGTCCCCGCCGAGGACGACCGCGAGGTCCGGATGTGCGGCCTCGTCGGCCTCGTCGACGAGCTCGACGCCGGACTCCTGCGCGACGGCGCGCAGGCGCTCCAGCGCGGGCGCGACCCGCTCCGGCTTCCCATGCGTGAACACCGCCGCGCGCTCAACCGACCGCATCTTCGATCCAGCGGTCGAGGCCGGCGGGGAGCTCTGGCTGCTCTGCGTGGACGAGGTGGAGGACGAACTCACGGTTTCCCTTCGGGCCGGGGAGCCCCGAGTCTACGAGGCCGACGGGCTGGGCCCGCCACGCGAGCGACGCCTCGGCGACGTCGCGGAGCACACGCCGATGGACGTCTGCATCCCGGACGACCCCCTTCGGCACCTCCGCGCGGCCTGCCTCGAACTGCGGCTTGACGAGGACGAGCGCGCGCCAGCCTGGCGCGGCGAGCCGCAGTGCGGGCGGCAGCGCGAGCTTCAGCGAGATGAACGAGACGTCGCAGGTGACGAGCTGCGGTGCGAACGGGAGCTCGGTCAGGTTGCGCGCGTTCATGCGCTCGAGCACCGTGACGCGCGAATCGTTGCGCAGCTTCGCGTGCAACTGCCCGTAGCCCACGTCGAGCGCGATCACGCGCGCCGCCCCGCGCTGCAGCAGGACATCGGTGAACCCGCCCGTCGACGCGCCGACGTCGAGCGCGTCCACGCCGGTCACGTCGATCCCGAACGCGTCGAGCGCGTTGGCGAGCTTGTGGCCGGCACGGGAGACGTACGGCGGCGGGCGCTCCACCTCCAGCGCCGCGGCCTCGTCGACCTGCTCGCCGGGCTTCGAGTGGCCGGGGACGAGCCCGGCCATCACGAGCGCCTGCGCCTGCGCGCGCGACTCCGCCAGGCCGCGCTCGACGAGCAGGACGTCAAGCCGCTTCTTCAACCGCGGCCTCTCCGGCTTCCCGCGTTCCGACGACGAACACCGCCGCCGCCATGCTCATCCCGACCGCGACGACGAGGAAGGTCGGCCCGAGCCCCGCGTGCGCGAGCAGCGGACCGGCGATCGCGTAGCTCACCGGGCGCGCGAGGCTGTTCGCGGTGACGAGCGCCGTCATCGTCTTGCTCCGCAGTGCCGGTGGCACGCGCAGGCTGAAGAGCCCGAGTACGGGAGCGTTCAACGACGGGACGAAGAACGAGCAGGCGAAGATCGCAGCGACGGCGCCCACCGCCGGCAGGTCGAAGAGCAGCCCCCACAGCGGCAGCGCGCACGCGGCGAACGCGAGCCGCGCGAGCCGCAGCGGCCGGAAGCGCGCCACGGCGCGGTACGCGAACGCGCTGCCGGCGACGGACCCTCCGCCCCACGCCGCGAACATCCAGCCGGCGACCTCGGCGCGCCCGTCGTAGCGCTCGTACGCGAGCACCGGCACCGCCGCGAAGAGGAACGGGATCACGATTCCGACCAGGAGGCTGACAAAGGTGACGAGCCGCAGGAGCCGGTCGCGGGCGATGTAGCGCACGCCGGCGAGGATGCCGCGCTCGTGCTCCTCCGGCGCGACCGGAGTCCCGGCCGGAACGAGCGCCGCGAGCAGCGCGAACGACGCGAGGAACGAGACCGCGTCCAGCCACAGCACATTCGCCGCGCCGAGGACGCCGATCAGGACGCCCGCGACGGCAGGCCCGATCAGGCCGGTCAGCTGCGTCGTGCCCTCGAGCACCGTGTTCCCCTGTGCGACGACGCGCTCGTCCTCACCGAGGATCTCCGGGATCAGGAGCCGAGAGGCGGAGAAGTAGGGCGTCAGGAACACGCCGGTCGCGAAGACGATGCAGAGCAGGAGCGGGAACGGGAGCGCGCCGAACGCATGCAGCAGCGGGATCAGCGCGATCAGCGGCGCCGACGCGAAGTCGCAGACGAGCATCGTCGCCCGCGCCCCGTACCGCTGCACGACACCGCCGCTCGGGATGCCGAAGAGGGCGATCGGCAGCACCTCGACGGCGAAGACGAGGCCCATCCGCGACGGTGAGCCGCTCGTCACCAGGACGAACCACGGCAGCGCGAGGAACGTCATCTGCGAGCCGAGGCCGGAGATCGCCTGCGACGCGAGCAGCGCAGCGATCGGCCGGTTCCGGATCACGCGCACCGCCTCCCGCGCCGACCGGTTGCTTGTGCACCAGAGTACGAACCTCGACCTTGTGCTCTGGTGCACAAAGAGTGGGGCCCCGGCTACGACGTCCGGGTGGCGAGCCCGGCGACCAGCTCCGCGAGCACGGTCGTGTCCGCGTCGATCTCCGCGAGCTGCGCCTGCGCGCGCTCCGCGGCCTCCTCGGCGACGCGGCGGGCGCCGTCGGGGCCGACCTCGAGCACGTAGCCGTCGCCGTCGAGGACGTCGTCGATCGCCTGGAAGAGCAGGCCCAGCTCGCCGGCGAACGCGCGCCACGGCGGGTGCTCGTCGATCGGAACCTCGGCGGCCCAGAGCGCGCACATCACCGCCGCGGAGAAGAGGGCGCCGGTCTTCAGGCGGTGGAGCTCCTGCAAGTCGGCGCCCCCGGCGAGGTCGAGGTGCTGGCCGCCGATCATCGCGAGCGTGGCCTCGACCAGCTCGCGCGCGACCTCCGGGTGCGCGTACGACAGCGCGAGCCGAAATGCCTCGGAAAGCAGCGCGTCGCCTGCCAGGACCGCCGTCGCCTCGCCGTATTCGGCCCACACCGACGGCCGCCCGCGGCGTTCGGCGTCGTCGTCGAGCGCGGGCAGGTCGTCGTGCACGAGCGAGAACGAGTGCACGAGCTCCACCGCGGCCGCGGCGGGAAGCAGCGCCTCGACCTCGACGCCGATCGCCTCGCCGGTCGCGAGGCAGAGCACCGGCCGGATCAGCTTGCCGCCGATCGCGTACCGCACAGGGTCGGCGAGGCCGCCGAGCTCCGGCGTCAGCGCGAGCTCGTCGAGGTAGGCGCGTGCGGCGGCGCGCAGGTCCTCAGGCGCCCGCGGCATCCGCCTCGGCCGCGCGGCGCGCGCGCTGCAGCTCCGCCTCGACCTCCTTCGCGAGCTCCGCGAGCTCCTGCAGGATCTCGATCGCCAGGTCGGGATCCTCGGTCGCCTCGAGCCGCGCGCGCGCCGACTCGAGCCGCGCCAGGAGATCCTCCGCCTTGTCGAGCGACTCATCGGCGCTCATGTCACGCTGCCTCCTCCTCACGTTGGATCCGTCCCAGGATGCCGTTCACCAGCCTCGCCGCGTCCTCGGAGGAGTATCGCTTCGCGAATGCCACCGCCTCGTTGATCGCGACCTCCGCGGGCACGTCCCGGTGCTCGAGCTCGTGGATCGCGACGCGCAGCGCGCTCCGCTCGACGGCGCCGAGGCGGTCGGCGGTCCATCCCTCCGACGCGGCCGTGATGCGCGCGTCGAGCTCCGGCGCGCGCGCGGCGACCGTGTCCGCGAGGTCGAGCGCCCACTGGTCGATCGCGCCGCCGTACTGCGAGCCGATCGGCTGCCCGGAGAGATCCCACTGGTAGAGGAGCATCAGCGCCTGCCGGCGCGCCTGGCGGCGGGAGAGCGGCTCGGTCACGCGAGCTCCTCGACGGCGACGTCGACGCGCGCCGCGAGGCCGCACATCGTCTCGAGCGCCGACGCGACCGCGTCCTGCACCGCCGCGCCGGTCTCCGTCAGCGAAGCCGTCCGCGGCGCGTCGATCTCGAGACGAACGAGCTTCGCCTCGACGTCGACCGTCCGCTTGCGCCGCACGTGAACGCCTGCGACCGACTCGGCGGCGCGGGCGGCGATCTCCACGAGCACCGACTCGGGGATCGTCACGGTGCCGTTCGTGCTCTGGTGCACGAGCGTCACGCGGTGAGTGCTCCCAGCTCGGCGAGCGTCGACGTCGAGTAGGCGCCGCTGCGGAAGTCGATCGTGCGCAGGATCGCACGCGCCACCTCGCGCGTCGTCTGCACACCCTCGATCTCCGTCTCCTCGAGCGCGCGATCGGCGCGCGCGAGCGCCGACTCGCGGTCGACGTCCCACACGACGAGCTTCGCGATCAGCGAGTCGTAGTACGGCGAGATCATCGTCCCGTCCTCGACGAACGTGTCGACGCGCACGCCCGGCCCCTGCGCCGCGCGGAACCGCTCGATGAGACCGGGCGCGGGCAGGAAGTCGCGCGCCGGGTCCTCCGCGTTCAGCCGGATCTCGATCGCGTGGCCCCGTCGCGGCGCGCGTCCCGTCAGCGCGAGCGGCTCGCCCGCGGCGATGCTCAGCTGCGCCCGCACGAGGTCGATGCCGGTGCACATCTCCGTCACCGGGTGCTCGACCTGCAGGCGCGCGTTCAGCTCGATGAAGTAGAACGCGCCGTCGGGGCCGAGCAGGAACTCGAAGGTGCCCGCGTTGACGTAGCCGACGGCGCGGGACGCGCGCTCGGCCGCCGCCTCCATCTCCTCGCGCAGCTCCGGCGTCAGCGCGGGCGACGGCGTCTCCTCGATCAGCTTCTGGTGCCGGCGCTGGATCGAGCACTCGCGCTCGCCGAGGGTGAGCACGTTGCCCTGCGTGTCGCACAGCACCTGGATCTCGACATGCCGCGCGGGCGTCACCGCCTTCTCCACATAGATCGTCGGGTCGCCGAACGCGGCCTGCGCCTCGCTCGCCGCGGTGCCGTACGCGTCCTCGAGGTCCTCCGGCGAGTCGACGAGGCGCATGCCCTTGCCGCCGCCGCCCGCCGCCGCCTTCAGGAGCACCGGGTAGCCCAGCGCCGCCGCCGTCGCGCGCGCGCCCTCGACCGTCGTCGCGCCGTCCGTGCCGGGCACCGTCGGAACGTCCGCGTCGCGCATCGCCCGCTTCGCCGCGATCTTGTCCCCCATCTGCGCCATCACGTCCGCAGGCGGCCCGACGAAGACGAGGTCGTTGTCCACGCACGCCTCGACGAACGCGTCGTTCTCGGCGAGGAAGCCGTAGCCGGGATGAACCGCCTCGCAGCCGGTCGTCATCGCGGCGGCGACGATCGACGGGATGCGGAGGTAGCTGTCGGCCGCGCTCGGCGGGCCGACGCACACCGAGTGGTCGGCGAGACGCACGTGCATCGCGTCCCGGTCCGCGGTCGAGTAGACGGCGACCGCCTCGACGCCGAGCTCGTGCAGCGCGCGGATCACGCGGACGGCGATCTCGCCGCGGTTCGCAACCAGGACGCGCGAGAACATCAGACGGCGTCGAGCGGCCGATCGTTGATCGGTTCCAGTTCGAACAAGAGCTGGCCGTATTCGACGGGCTCGGCGTTCGCGGGGTGGATCCTGCGCACGACGCACTCGATCTCCGCCTTGACCTCGTTCATCAGTTTCATCGCCTCGAGGATGCAGAGCGTCTGCCCGGGCGCGACGGCGTCGCCCTCCTCGACGAATGGCGGCGCGCCCGGCTGCGGCGCGCGGTAGAAGGTTCCGACCATCGGGCTCTCGACCCGGACGAAGCCGTTGTCCCGCGGGGAAACAGGCAGCGCGGAGGTCTCCTGCCCTTGTGACAAGTTGTCACTAGCGCCCTGGACGCCGCCGGGGCCCGGGATCGTGTGGCGCACGCTCACGCGCATGCCGCCTTCCTCGATCGTGATCTCGCCCACGCCGGTCTCCTGGACGATCCGCACGACCTCCCGGATCACCTCGGCGCGCTTCTGGTCGACGCCGCCGGCGGCGAGCGTCTCCTCGCCTTCCGAGCGGCCGCGAATCGCGCGCAGGAGCGGCTCCGCCTCCTCGCCGAAGAGGGCGAGGAGCAAGAGCTCCTCCTCGCTCGCGGCGAGCCCCTCGGCGTCGCGCCGGAGCTCGTCCAGGTTGGAGGCGTCGTCGACCGGGGCCCCGCCGAGCAGCTCGACCGCCCGCTCGAGGCCGGGGTCGATCGGACCCGGCGTGCGGCCGAACCGCCCGGCGGCGAGCTCGCGCAGCTCGTCGACCATCGTCCCGTAGCGGTTGGCACCGAGCACGTTCAGGAGCGCCTGCGAGCCGACGATCTGGCCGATCGGCGCGGACAGCGGAGGCGAGCCGGCCTCCTGCCGGACGCGATCGACTTCGTCCAGCACCTCGTCGAGCCGATCGCCGGCCGCCTGTGAGTGAAGCTGCACGTCGAGCGCGCCGACGAGCCCGACCGGAAGCTTGTGCTCGGCGGCGCGCACGGCGATCCGGGGCGCCAGCGGCACGACGGGTGCGTCGCCGATGTACTCGTCGACGACATCGGACGCCCGCCACAGGACGTCGACGTCGATTCCCGGGTCGAGCCCCAGCCCGGCCAGCGCCTGCGCGGCCGCCTCCGCGCCCACGCGATGGACGGTCAGGGCGACCGGGTAGACGGCGCACGCGACGAGGTCCGCGCCGGCGCGCACCGCCTCGAGGGCCGTCGCGAGGGCCATGCCGGCGGCGCCCTGGTTGTAGAGGCCGACCGGGAGGCCGGCGACGTCGCGCAGCTCCGCGACGAGCTCGCTCGCGCGGTGCGGCAGCAGCAGGCCGGACTCGTCGTGGAGCAGGATTCGCCAGGCACCGAGCTCGGGCAGCTTCCGTGCGGCCTCGATCAGCGCCTCGCGGCGGCCGCTGCCGTACAGGAGGCCCGCCTCGAACTCCCGGCCGGCGTTGACGATCGCCTCGGCCGGCTCGCGGAGGTTGTCGACGTCGTTCAGCGGATCGTGGATGCGGAAGACGTCGATGCCGCTCTCGGCCGCGCTCGCCACGAACCTGCGCGCGAGGTCGCGGCTGACGGGGCGCGAGCCGACCAGGAACCGCCCGCGGATCGCGAGCGCGAGGGGCGTCTTCGTCCGCGCCTTCAGCGCGCGGATCCGCTCCCACGGGCTCTCGACGCCGCGCCGGACGGCGTGGTCGAACACACCGCCGCCCGAGACCTCGAGGTACGCGAAGCCGGCCCGGTCGAGGATCTCGGCCAAACGGAGGAGCTCGGAGGTCGGCATCAGCCCCGCGAGCGGCTCCTGGCTGAGCACCCGAATCGTCGTATCGGCCAGGCGAGGCACGCGGGGACCTTACCGGGCCACCGGAGCTGTTCTCAGCCAGTCTTCGTCGCACGAGCCGGGGTTAGCGGTCGCGCCGTCAAGCCGGCGCGACCTCTTCTGGTCGGCGCCGCAAGCGGCGCCTCGGCGTCCGGGCAGAGCGCAAGTTCCGCCCGACACCGACGTCCTTCTCGACGTGACGGTCATCGAAGACATCGACCTGGTGCGATGCACGGAGTGCCGCAACGAGTACGAGCAGCCCGAGCGAGGCGAGGACGTCGCCTGCCCCGACTGTGGGTCGCCGAGCTGGGTATCGGCCCGTATACCCGTCGAGTCGCCGGAACCCCAAGGGTAGCGCGCAAGTCCGATGTTGCACTGGGGTCCACTTGGACGTGGTATCGAAACAGGAACAGGAACGTCGTCCAGACTGGGTGCGCTGCGCAGCTTGCTGGACGATCTATGCGCCCGAGCTGCAGGCCGCGGACGCCTGTCCGAAGTGCGGCAACAAGAGCTGGATCCGTACGGCGATCCCCGACGGGGCGACGCCGTTGCAACCGCCGATCCAGCCTAGGCTGTAGAGCCTAGGCTCTCGAGATGTAGCGGCTCTCGCGTGGGTCGACCTTGACGCGGTCGCCCACGTTGACGAAGAGCGGCACCTGGACGACGGCCCCGGTCTCGAGCTTCGCCGGCTTCGTCACGTTCGAGACGGTGTCGCCCTTCACGCCGGGCTCCGTCTCCGTCACCTCGAGCACGACCGATGCCGGCAGGTCGATGCCGGTCGGCCGGTCACCGACGAAGAGCACCTGCCACGACGTCGACGGCTGCATGAACGGCAGCGCGTCCTCCACCTGCGCCCGCGGCAGCGAGAGCTGCTCGAAGGTCTCCGCGTCCATGAAGACGACCTCCTCGCCCGCATCGTAGAGGTACTGCATGTTCTTGTTCTCCGTGCGGACGCGCTCGAACTTCTCGCCGGCGCGGAACGTCTTGTCGACGACCGAGCCCGAGCCGAGCGACTTGAGCTTCGTGCGCACGAACGCCCCGCCCTTGCCGGGCTTCACGTGCTGGAACTCGACGATGCGCCACGTCTGGCCCTCGAGCTCGATGTGCATCCCGTTCCGGAACTGGTTGGTGGAGACGACCTCTGCCATCGGCTCGGCAGGTTAGCCGACGGTGATCAGTTCCTTCGGGAAGGAGGTGAGGAGCTCGACCCCGTCGTCGGTGACGACGGCGAGGTCCTCGATGCGCACGCCGCCCACCCCCGGCATGTAGATGCCCGGCTCGATCGTCACGACGTTCCCGGCCTCGAGCGTGTCGCGCGATTCCGTGGAGAGCCGCGGCGCCTCGTGCACCTCGAGGCCGACGCCGTGACCGAGGCCGTGGCCGAAGTTGTCGCCGTAGCCGGCCTTCGTGATGATCTCGCGCGCGATCGCATCCGCGTCGACGCCCGTCATGCCGGCGCGGATCTGCGCGACGCACGCCTGTTGGGCCTCGAGGCAGACGTCGTACATGCGGCGCAGCTCCCGCGGGAGGTCTCCCGTCGCGACCGTGCGCGTGCAGTCGGAGCAGTACCCGTCGATGCGAGCGCCGAAGTCGGCGACGACGAGCGTGCGCGTCTCGATCACCCGATCGCCCGGGTCGGCGTGCGGGAGCGAGCCGTTCGGCCCGGCCGCGATCGCCGTGTCGAACGAGAGATCGTCGGCGCCGTGCGCGTGCATGAGCTGACGGAGCCGCCAGGCCACGTCCTTCTCCTTCTGCCCGACCCAGGTCTCCGCGGTCAGCGCCTCGAACGCGCGGTCGGCGACTCTCGTCGTGCGGCGGATCTTCGCCAGCTCGTCGTCGTCCTTCACCGCGCGCAGCCCCTCGACGATCCCTGTCGACGGCGTGAGCTCGAGGCCGCCGCTGCGGAGCGTCTCGTACTGCGAGTACGGCAGCGCGTCGGCCTCGAACGCGAGCCGTCCGGTGAGCCGCTCGGCGAGATCGCGGACGAGAGCGCGCTTCGTCTGCACGACTTCGACGTCCGGGATCTCCTGCGCCGCCTCGACGTAGCGGAAGTCGGTGAAGAGCTGCGGCTCGCCGTCCGGGCGGATCAGGAGCCCGGCGTTCGAGCTCTCGAAGCCGGTCAGATACACGATGTTCACGAGCGACGTCACGAGCAACGGCTCGCCGATCCGCTCGCGCAGCCGGTCGATCCGCGCCCTCATTTGCTTCGCCCCACCAGGAACTCGAGCGCTTCGCGGTAGCCGGCGGGGCCCTTGCCGATCACGCGGAGCGACGTGAGGTCGGAGATGACGGACGTGCGGCGCCACTCCTCGCGGTGCTCGATGTCCGAGAGGTGCACTTCGACGATCGGCACCTCGAGGATGTCGAGCGCATCGCGGATTGCGTAGCTGTAGTGCGTCCAGGCGCCGGGGTTGACGACGAGCGCGTCGGCGTCGACGGCGTCGTGGATCCACTCGATGAACTCCCCTTCGCTGTTCGTCTGCCGGCACCGGGCGCTGATGCCGAGCTCGTGCGCCCACTCGTAGATGCGGGTCTCGAGCTCGTTGAGGCTCACGTCGCCGTAGATCTTCGGGTCGCGGCGGCCGAGCACGTTGAGGTTGACCCCGTTCAGGACGAGCACCTGCACGCGCGGAAACCTACGCGATCAGCCGCTCGAGCTCCCGGCGTACCTCGCCGGGAGATCGCCGCTTGACCTCCGGTCCGTTGTCAGTCAAGACAACGATATTGATCGCATCGCCGACCACCTTCTTGTCGCGGAGGAGTGCCTGCCACGCGCGTTCGGGATCGACGTTGACGCGTTTCGGCCGGAGTTCTCGCTCGACGTCCTTCGTGTCGCGGCCGGAGAGCCGCAGCGCCGCGAGCAGCCCGAGCGCGACCGCCTCGCCGTGCGGAAGGTCGAAATCGGCAGCTGCTTCGAGCGCGTGGGCGAACGTGTGGCCGAGGTTGAGCACGTTGCGCGGGCCTCTGTCGTGCGGGTCCCGGAGGCAGAGCGCCGTCTTGTAGGCGGCCGCCCCGCGTATGTCCAGGCCGCGGCCGGCGAGCAGCTCGGTCTTCACGAGCTCCGCGCGCCCCTGGCGGTACTCGCGCTCGGGGAGCGTGTCGAGCAACCCCTCGTCGATCACCACACGCGCCGGCCAGTGGAACGCGCCGACGAGGTTCTTTCCCTGCGGGATGTCGATCGCGGTCTTCCCGCCGATCGCCGCATCGACCTGGCCGACGAGCGTCGTCGGAACCGAGACCCACGGGATGCCCCTGAGGTAGGTCGCGGCTGCGAAGCCCGCGAGGTCGGTCGTCGTCCCGCCGCCGAGCGCGACGATCGTGCCGGTGCGGTCGAGCTTCAGCTGCGACCAGAGCCGGCGTAGGACGTCGAGCTGCTTGGCCTCCTCCCCGGCCGGCACGTCGATCGTCTGCACCAGCCGGCGCCCGAGCGCGTTCTGCGCGCGCGGCCCGTGGATGCCGAGGACGCGCTGGTCGGCGACGAGCGCGACGGGTCCGTCGCCGGGGACGAGCTCGTCGAGGCGATCGAGCGCGCCGAGCTCGTGATGCACGCCGCCCGCGGCGAGGATGACGCCGTCCACGTCGCCGGATGGGACGACGGCGTCGGCGACCTCGCGGTAGAGCGGCGCGCGCTCGTCGTACAGGCGGCGGAACGTGGCTTCGTCCTGCGCCAGCGGCCGGTCGCCGCCCCGGACGCGCCTCCAGGCGGTGTCCACGTCGACGTCGACGTGGACGACGAAGCACGATGCGAGCAGCTCGCGGACGGCGTCGGTCGTCGGCGCCCCGCCGCCGAGGGCAATCACGGCGGGCGGACGTGCGAGCTCGACCTCCGCGGTCGTCGCCTCGACGTTGCGGAACGCAGCCTCACCGTGCCGGAGGAAGAACTCATCGATCTTCCCGATGCGCCGTCCGATCTCCTCGTCGAGATCGACGAACTCCCGTCCGAGCCGCGTGGCGACCTCGCGACCAAGCGTGGACTTTCCGGCGCCCATGAACCCGACGAGCGCGAGATGCCTGCCGAGGGCCGAAGTCACCTTGTGCACCAGATCACAAGCTCCTCGTTCGTGCTCTGGTGCACAAACGTTACGGGCGCCAGGAGATGCGGTCGAGGTACGCGCGCCACGCGCCGACGAAGTCGTCGAGCGCGTCGCCGCCGAACTTCTCGCGCGCGGCGCGGGCCAGCTCCCACGCGACCGCCGCCTCCGCGACGACCGCGAGCGCCTCGACCGCGGCGACGTCCGAGCGCTCCACCAGCGCCGTCGCCTCCTCGCCCGACGCGAGGTCGACCGAGCGCAGCGGCTTCATCAGCGTCGGCAGCGGCTTCATCGCGGCGCGCACGACGATCTCTTCGCCGTTGGAGATGCCCGCCTCGATGCCGCCCGCGCGGTTCGTATCGCGGTGCCGGTCGACGCGGATCTCGTCGTGCGCCTCGGAGCCGAACAGCTCGGACAACGCGAACCCTTCGCCGATCTCGACGCCTTTCACCGCCTGGATGCCCATCAAGGCGAACGCGAGCAGCGCGTCCAGCCGGTCCTCCTTCGTCGCGTACGAGCCGAGGCCCGGCGGAACGCCCGTCGCACGTACCTCGACGACGCCGCCGACGGTGTCGCGCGCCGCCCGCGCCTCGTCGATCCGTGCGCGTAGCGCCTCCTCGTCGACCGTCGCGCCTCGCACCTCGATGCCGATCGCCCGCAGGAGCGCCTTCGCGACGCCGCCGGCGGCGACATGCACGGCGGTGTGCCGTGCGGAGGCGCGCTCCAGCGCGTTTCGGACGTCCGAGTGGCCGTACTTCAAGACGCCTGCGAGGTCGGCGTGGCCGGGCCGCGGAAGCGTCACCGGCTTCAGGCCCTTCCCGGCCGGCTCGCCCTCGGGCGGCCACGGCGCCATCCCCCACGTCCAGTTCTTGTGGTCGCGGTTCTGCACGACGAGCGCGAGCGGCGTCCCGAGCGTGCGCCCGTGCCGGAGGCCGGCGAGCACCTCGACGCGGTCTTGCTCGATCTGCTGCCGCGGCGAGCGGCCGTAGCCCTCCTGGCGCCGCTTGAGATCGGCGTCGATCGCGTCCCGCTCGAGCTCGAGCCCGGCCGGGAGCCCGGTGAGGATCGCCACGAGCGCCGGCCCGTGCGACTCGCCTGCGGTGACGAGGCCGAGGTTCACGACGGACAACCCTACTTCGATCGCCGTAGGCGTCCCGCCCACCCGATTGCGGCGATCACCGTCTAGGCGCGGCCGCGGCTGCCGCCTAGCGTCAACGGCGGGAGGGGGCACTCCTTCTGCGGCGTCCTAGACCCAGACCAGGAGGGAACACACATGAGGTTTACGCTCGCCGCGGCGCTTGTCGTCGCCGCGCTGGCCGCGGTCCCCGCGTTCGGCGCAGGCGTCTCGCCGCAGACGGTCTCGCTGCAGCTCAACCCGGGCCAGTCGGCGACCGTCACGAAGCAGGTGGAGACGACCAAGCTGCCGCCGAAGAGCGACTTCGTCTTCCTCGCCGACAACACGTCGTCGATGGGCCCGTCGATCAACGACGTGAAGGCGAACGCGCAGACGGTCATCGACGCGATCGAGGCCTCCGGCGCCACCGACGCCCGCTACGGGGTCGGCAACTACGAGGACTTCACGCAGAGCGGACCGTGCCTGCACGGGTTCGAGCTCGACACCGACCTCACGGACGCGACCGCGGCCAAGGCAGCGATCAACACGTGGGTCGCGGAGGCGGGCTGCGACATCGCCGAGGCGAACTTCTTCGGCCTGCATCGCGTCGCCGTGCACGACATCAGCTGGCGGCCGGACTCGACGCGGTTCGTCGTCTGGTTCGGCGACGCGCCGAGCCACGATCCGATCTGCGACGCGCTGCCGAGCTACAGCGACCCGCACTCGCCGATCACCGAGGCATCGGTGACGGCCGACCTGCAAGCGCAGGGCATCCACGTGGTCGCGGTCTCAGCGCCCTCGGGCCCGGGCCTCGACGCGGATCCGACCGTGCTCTCATCCGACTACGGCGTTCTGTGCGGTCCGCCCGACGGCCTCGCCGGCCAGGCGACGCGTATCGCAGCAGCGACGGGCGGCGTCCATCTCGTCAACCCGCCTGCAACGAGCATCTCGCAGACGATCATCGACGCGATCAACGCGCTGCCGCCGATCCCGGTCGTCGTGACGCCGGTGGCGACGTGTGACGCGGGCCTGACGGTGACGAACAGCCCGCCGACGCAGACGGTTCCGAGCGGGAGCACCGCGACGTTCACCGAGACGATCGCTGTGAGCCCGGCCGCGCCGCTCGGCTCGACGCTCCACTGCAGCGTGGACTTCACGATCAACGGCGCCTCCGCCGGGCCGGAGTTCGTGCAGCACGTCACGGTGGAGGTCGGTCACGGCGTCCCGGTGAAGCTCGAGCTCACGCCGGAGAACGCTACGAACATCGTCGACGAGACGCACTGCGTCACGGCGACGGTCACCGACGCGTTCGGCGCGCCGGTGCCGAACACGGCGGTCGACTTCACCGTCGCCGGCTCCGTCGTCACGAGCGGTACGCGGACGACGAACGGGAGCGGCCAGGCCGAGTTCTGCTACGTCGGGCCGTCGTTCCCGGGCGCGGACCTGATCACCGCGACCGCGCAGGCGGGAACGCACCCGAGTGACACCGCGAACAAGGAGTGGGTGCTGCCCGGCAGCACCGAGGGCTGCAAGGTCACCGGCGGCGGCCGCTTCACGGCCGCGAACGGAGACAAGGCGACCTTCGGCGGCAACGCACAGGGCTCCGGCCCGTCCGGCGAGGAGGAGTACCAGGATCACGGCGCGGCGACGGACATCAACGTCCACTCGACGGCGGTGCTGGCCGTCTCGTGCTCGCGCGACGGCACCTCGGCCACGATCTTCGGCACGGCGACCGTCAACGGCTCCGGCTCCTACATGTTCCGGATCGACGTGAAGGATCTCGCCGAGCCCGGCGTCGACGACCGGTACCGGATCCGCCTGTCGAACGGGTATGACTCGGGCGACCAGCAGCTCACGAGCGGGAACATCCAGATCCACTAACTCGGACAGTTCTGGCGTCCGGCGAAGCGGCCCGTCGATCTGGCGGGCCGCTTCTCTTTCTAGAGTGCGGCGCGTGGACGTCGCCCTCCAGGTGCTCGTCAGCGGCCTTGCGGCGGGCGCCGTCTACGGGCTCGTCGGCGTCGGGCACTCGCTCGTGTACCGGCTGACCGGCGTCGTGCACTTCGCCTTCGGCGAGCTGATCGCGCTCGCGGTGTTCGCGACGCTCTTCCTGGCGGCCGGGACGTCGCCCGTGACGCAGACGTCGGTCGGCGGCGGCCGCTTCCTCGTCGCCCTCGCCGGCGGGCTCGCCGTCGCGGCCGCCGCGTCGGCGGGCTCGTACTGGTTCGCGGTGCAGCCGTACCAGTTGCGCGGTTCCACGATCGGCTGGGTCGGCGCGTCGCTTGCGATCGCCTTCGCGCTGCGGACGCTGATCGTCGCGGTCTTCGACCGGCCGTCGTACGTACTGCCGGACCCGCTGCCGTTCCGCGACGTCGGCGACGAGGGCTTCTGGCACGTCGGCGGCGCGACGATCCAGGTGCGGTCGCTGTTCGTGATCGCCGTCGCGCTCGCGCTCGCGGGAGCGGCCGCGTGGACGCTCGCGCGCACACGGTTCGGGCGCGCACTCGAGGCGATCGCGTCCGACGTCGAGGGTGCGGCGATCGTCGGGCTGCCGGTGTCGCGGCTCGTCGGGCTCGCGTTCGCGCTCGCAGGCGCGGTTGCCGGGCTCGCCGCGGTCGTCGCGGCGCCGTCGGGTTCGTTCGACGTCGACACCGCCGCGCTCTTCGGGCTGAAGGGCCTCGCCGCCGCGGTCGTCGTCCGCTTCGCGCTGTGGCGCGCCTTCGCGGCCGGGGTCGGGCTCGGCCTGCTCGAGGCCGCGATCGCCAACCTGGGCTGGGCGGGGCCCTCGTACCGCGAGGTCGTGCCGCTCGGGCTGGCCCTCGCGCTGCTCGCGGCGCGGGCGCTCCGGCAGCCGGAGGGCGCAGCCGAGTGAGCTCGACGGCGCTCGCACTGGTCGAGGCGGCGCGGGAGGCGCGGCGCGCATCGAACGTGCGAGCGTGGGCCGCAGCCGCGGCGTTCGCGGGCGCTGCGCTCGCTCCGCTGGTCGTCTCCGCCGCCCGCCTCGAGGATCTCGCCTCCGGGCTGTACCTCGCGCTCGCCGCGACCGGGCTCGCGCTCGCGGTCGGCGTCGCGGGGATGCCCTCGCTCGCGCAGGGGGCGTTCATGGCGGTGGGCGCCTTCACAGCGGCGCAGCTGCGCGTACACGGCGGGATGCCGACGCTCGCCGCCGCGCTTTGCGGCGCAGCCGCCGCAGCGGGCGTGGGCGCCGCGACCGGCGTCGGGTTCGTCCGCCTCCATCGCGGCCTCGTCGCCGTGTCGACGTGGATCCTCGCCTGGCTCGTCTGGCTCGCCCTGGGCGCGTTCCCGTCGCTGTCGGGAGGCGCGGAGGGGATCCTCCTGCCGCCGGGGCCGTCGACCGCGGCGCACTACGAGCTGGCGCTCGCGCTGGTCGCGCTCGCCGCGCTGGTGCTCGTCGCCGTCGCACGCGGGCCGGGCGGGCTTCGGCTCGTCGCGGCGCGCGAACGGCGTGCGGCCGCGGCCGCGCTCGGCGTTCCCGTCGCGCGCCTGCGGCTCGGCGCGTTCGTCGCGTCGGCGGCCGTCGGGGGTCTCGCCGGCGGCCTCGCGGTGCAGCTCGCCGGTGTCGCCGACACCGCGTCCTACACGCCGTACGTCTCCTTCAAGCTCTTCGTCGCGGTGCTGATCGGCGGCGCCGCGAGCGCACTCGGCCCAGTTGCGGGCGTCGCCGTCCTCGGCGTCCTCTCGCTCGCCGCGGACGCCGTCGGCCGGCTCGAGGGCGTCTCGAGCGCGCGCTTCCACCCGCTCCTCGCGGCGGTGCTCCTCCTCGCGGTGCTCTCGTTGGGCGGCGAAGGCCTTCTGCGCGCTCCGAAGCGGCGCCGCGCCGGAACCGCGGCGTCTCCCCCTGACCCTTGTGACAACTTGTCACAAGGGGTTGTGAAGGCGCGCGGGCTCGGGAGGCGGTACGGGGAGCTCGTGGCGCTCGAGGGGCTCGACCTCGATGTCGTGCCGGGAGAGATCGCGGCGCTGATCGGGCCGAACGGATCCGGGAAGACGACCGCGCTGCGCCTGCTCGCCGGCGCCGAGACGCCCGACGCGGGCACGGTCCGCGCCGAGGGCGGCGTCGTGCGCACGCTCCAGGCGACGGCGACGTTCGGCGGGTTGACCGCGCTCGAGCACGTGCTCGTCGCCTCGGCCGCGCACCGCCGGTTCGGCGGCGCGGTCCGCACCGCGGTCGCCACGCCGAAAGCGCGCCGCGAGGAGGACGAGGAGACGGCCCGCGCCCGCGACCTGCTCGCGCGCTTCGGCCTGGGAGATCGTGCGGACGTCGACGCGGCGCAGCTGTCCGGCGCCGACCAGCGCCTGCTGATGATCGCCGCCGCCTACGCGACGCGCGCCGGGGCGCTCCTGCTCGACGAGCCGTCCGCAGGCGCCGCGCGCGCGGAGGTCGACCGCCTCGCCGCCGTGCTGCGCAGCCTGCGCGACGAAGGCGTCGCGCTGCTCGTCGTCGAGCACAACCTGCGGCTCGTGAGTGCCGTCGCAGACCGCGTGGTCGCACTCGACGCCGGCCGCGTGATCGCCCGCGGGACGCCGACGGCCGTCGGCGAAGATGCGCGCGTGCGCGAGGCCTATCTCGGGAGGCAGACGCTGTGAGACGGGCGGCGCTGCTCGTTCTGGTCGCGCTGCTCGCGGGCTGCGGCGGGAGCGACGACAAGCGGCAGAAACTGCTCGTGGTCGTCAACGCGCCGTTCTCGCGGACGCCGTAC
>DASXTR010000217.1:0-6640 GCA_036505325.1 Gaiellaceae bacterium | reverse complement strand
CTACGCGGGCACGGCGCTGTACACGGCCGAGGGAGAGCTGCTCGGCGTGGCGCGCGCGACCTGGGTTGAACCGCGAGCCTAGCTACTAGGAGAGATTGGCGAAATGGCAATTCCACTACCCGGTGTCCGGCACATACCCTTCGGCCGTGACGACTCCCGATCTATACGAGGAGCTACGCCAGCTTGAAGGTAAGTTCGTTGCCGTCTCGTTTCACCCGACGGGTGAATGGAATGGGTCGGTTCTTCACGCTCAGGGCCAGATGCAGCAAGACGTCGTAGACCAGCCCGAGGGTGGCGTTGCGTTTGGTATCGGAAAACCGCGCCGCCGCAACAACGACTGGGCCGAACTGGAGATCATGTGGGACGACGTTGAGTCGGTGGCCTGGCGACGAGACTTGCTGGAGAACGGACGGCCCGCGCTCGCGGTGACGATGCGTGGCGGCTGTCTCATCACGATAGTCCCGTAGGTGACCCGTCCGCGCGGCTACGCCGCGAGTGCTACGCCACGAGCGCGTGCCAGAGCGAGCGCGAGCCGGCCGAGCACCGTCAGGTCGGCGTGAAGTCGTACCCGTTCAATGCCGCGCACGCGCAGGAACGCGAGGCCGTCGCCAATCCCTCCTAGAGGCTCAAGGGCGGAGCGACCAGGTGTAGCGGGTCAGGCTGGTGCGCGGCGCGAGGCCGCCGGGGCGGATGCCGCGACGGACGAGCAGCGCCGGCGGCCGGGCCTCCCGAGCCGGCGCGCCGCGGGCCGGCCCGAGTCCGTCCCGGCGCCAGCCGTCGGCAGGCCGAGGACGACAAGCGCCGCACGCAGGAGGCGGGCCGCGCGTCTAGGGTCCGGGTAGCCGTTCGGCGAACGAGCCTTTGCCGGTCTTGATCTCCGGCAGCTCGTCCCCCGGCGCGTTTGCCCGATCGCCTACCGCACGTGCGCGAGAGAGGACGCTGCGGCGCGCGGCTCGCCGCCGACGACGAACGCCAGCTCGCCGTCGCCGACGTGCAACTCGACGTCGTCGCCGAGGTCGAGCGGCCGCCGGTACTCGAGGGCGGCGCGCTCGAGTGGCCACAGCGTCTCCTCGACGGCGGACCAGTAGACGGCGTTGTTGACGTGACCCAGGAGGTCGACGTCCGTCGCGCGCAGCGGCCACGGCCGGGCATTCCCGTTGCGCGGGCCGCGCAGCCCGAGCCGTGTCGAGACGCCTCGGCCCTCGGCGGACGCCGCGTAGACGTCGTGGAAACGCTGCGGCAGGCGCGCAGGCTGCAGGTCGCGGCCGAGATGGATCCACACGACCTCGGCCTCGATCCGTCCACCGCGGTCGCCCACAATCGACGTGCGCCGTGCTGCGGCCGACGCGCCCGTCCCGCTGCACCACGTCTCGAGTTCGACCACTTCGTCCCCGGCGAACGGCGCAAGGATCTCGAGCTGCGCGCGGCGCACGACCCACACGTGCTCGTTCGGCGACCAGCCCGCGTCCGCGACGTCGTCGCTCGCGACGTCCTGTAGATACCGCGCAACCGCGTCGAGGCGCAGCCGGCCGCCCGCGTCCATGTCCGAGAGACGGATGCGCCGACTTGCCTCGAACACTCGCCCCGGCGCCGGCCGACCGGGTCTGACCCGGGACATGGCCACCGGGGACACGACCCGGGTCTGATCCGGGACACGGCCGCTGGGGACACGACGCGGGTCCGATGTGGGACGCGTCACCGCCGGAGGCGAATCGTGTTCAGGTCGAGCTCGCGCACCTCGTCGGCACGCGCGAGCAGCTCGTCGACGTCGTCGTGCTCCGCGTGGATGTAGCGGCCGGCGAGCACGTCATAGCGCCCGGTCGCCAGCTTGCGGACGAGCTCCGGCGCGAGCTCGGGCGGCGTCCACGGGGCGTTGTCGCCGAACTCCTCCGTCATCGCCGTGCGTACGAGGCCGGGCGAGATGACGAAGACCGGGATGCCGTACTCGGCGAGCTGCGCGGCGAGGACCTCGCCGAAGCGCCACACCGCCGACTTCGACGCGCTGTACGCCGCGTTCGACGAGCCGGGCAGGTACGCCGCGCCGCTGCCCGTGATCACGATCCGCCCGCCGCCGCGCTCGATCATCCCCGGTACCACCGCTCGCACCGACAGGAAGACGCCGCGGACGTTCACCTCGAACGTGCGCCACCACTCGTCGGGATCGGTCTCCCAGGCGCGCGTGTCGCGCGACGAGATTCCCGCGTTCGCGACGAGGAGGTCGACGTCGCCCGCCTCGCCGACGGCACGCTCGACCGACTCGCGCGACGCGACGTCCATCTCGACCGCGCGCCCGCCGATCTTGCGCGCGACATCGTCGATCTCGTCGCGAGTCCGCGCCGCGACGACGACCGACCAGCCGTCGCCCGCGAGCGCGCGCGCGACGCTCGCGCCGATGCCGCGGCCGCCGCCGGTCACGAGTGCCGTCCGCTCAGGCAACCGCGGCCTCGATCTGGTCGAGCGCCTCGGGGTTCTCGAGCGACGAGAGGTCGCCCGGGTCGGTCCCGAGCGCCTTCGCGCGCACGGCGCGGCGCACGATCTTCGCGGAGCGAGTCTTCGGCAGCGCATCGACGAACAGGATCCGGTCCGGCTTGAAGGCCTTGCCGAGGTCGGCCGCGACCGCGGCCGCGATGGACGACGCGAGCTCGTCCGACGGCTCCTCGTCCGGGAGCAGGCAGCAGAAGATCCACGCCACCTCGCCCTTCACCTCGTGGGGCACGCCGATCGCGGCCGCCTCGGTCACCGCCGCGTGGCCGACGGCGGCCGACTCGAGCTCGGCGGGGCCGACGCGCTTTCCGGCGATGTTGAGTGTGTCGTCGGAGCGGCCGTGCAGGAACCAGAAGCCGTCCTCGTCGACGGAGGCCCAGTCGCCGTGCGTCCAGACGCCGGGGAAACGGCTCCAGTAGGTGTCGACGAACTTCTGCGGATCGCGCCAGAAGCCGCGCGTCATGCCGGGGAACGGCCCGCGGCAGACGAGCTCCCCCACGCCGCCGGTGCCGACGAGCGAGGTGCCGTCGGCGTCGACGACGTCCATCGCCATCCCGAGCGCGGGTCCGCCGACCGAGCACGCCTTGATCGGCACGACCGGAGTCGGCGAGAGGAAGCACGCGCCGACCTCCGTGCCGCCCGAGCAGTTGATGACGGGGACGCGTCCTCCGCCGACCGTCTCGAAGAGCCACCGGTACGGCTCGGGGTTCCAAGGCTCGCCGGTCGTGACGAACGTCCGGAGTGAGGACATGTCCGCAACGGGCGCTCCGTGCGGGAGCAGCGCGCGCACGAGCGTCGGCGAGAGGCCGAGCGACGTCACGCGCTCGCTCTCCACGAGCCGCCAGAGGCGGTCCGGCGCGGGCCAGTCGGGCGCGCCCTCGGCGAACACGATCGTCCCGCCGAGCGCGCCGGCGCCGACGAGCGTCCACGGGCCCATGATCCAGCCCATGTCGGTCGAGAAATGCATGACGTCGCCCTCGTGGACGTCGGCCTGATAGGCGGCCTCGCGCGCGATCGACACCATGAACCCACCCTGGACGTGGACGACGCCCTTGGGCTTCCCCGTGGTGCCCGACGTATAGGTGAGGAGGTACGGCGTCTCCGAGTCGACCTCGAGCGGCGGGAGGTCGCCCGGGTGTCTGTCGAGGTCGAACGGCGCGAGGATCACGCGCGCGTCCGACCCGGCGTCGCGCATCGCCTCCTCGAGGATCGCGAGCATCGGCACCTCCCGTCCGCGGCGCGACGACACCGGCTGCGTGATCACGACCTTCGCTTCGCTCGCGCGCAGCCGCTGCGCGACAGCCGGTGACGCGAAGCCCGAGAAGATCGGCACCTGGATCGCTCCCACGTGCGCGCACGCGTGCGAGGCGACGGCGACCTCCGGTGACATCGGGAGGAAGACGGCGACCCGGTCGCCGGCCTCGACGCCGAGCGCGACGAGCTCCTCGGCGAGCCGCGTCACGTCGTGCGAGAGCTCGCTCCAGCTCAGCTCGCGGCGGCCGCCGTCCTCGGCGAGCCCGACGGCCGCGACGGCGTCCGGCCGGCGCTCGGCCCACCGGTGGACGCAGTTGCGGGCGATCGACGTTCTGCCGCCGACGAACCAGGTCGTCCACTCGGGGCCGCGCGAGGTGTCGTGGACGCGTTCGAACGGGGTCGAGAAGTCGAGGTCGAGGTCCTCGACGACGAGCGGCCAGAACCAGTCCGGCTCCTCGACGCTACGCCGGAGGAGCTCGGAGTAGTCGGCGACGCCGGCGCGCCGGATCAGGCGCGTCACGTTCGCGCGCGCGATCGTCTCCTCGTCGGGGCGCCACACGACCTCGGCCACGCCGCAAATGTACTCCGCGCGCGCCTCCGGCCCTTCGGTAGGCTAGCGTCGGCTAACTTAGTGACCGCTAACAGAGGAGGCTCATGAGGCAGAGACTGTTCACGGACGAAAACAAGAAGTGGTGGACGCTCGCCGCCGTCAGCGTCGGGCTGTTCATGATCATGCTCGACAACACGGTGGTGAACGTCGCGCTGCCGTCGATGCAGAAGAGCCTGCACATGACGTACTCGGAGCTCGAGTGGGTCGTGGCGGCGTATGCGCTCACGTTCGCGGCGTTCATGCTCACCGGCGGCAAGCTCGCCGACCTGCTCGGCCGGCGGCTGATCTTCATGGTCGGCCTCGTGATCTTCACCGGCGCCTCGCTGGCCTGCGGGCTGGCGCCGAACGGGGGCTTCCTCATCGGTGCGCGCATCGTGCAGGGGGTCGGCGGCGCGCTGATGAACCCCGCGACGCTGTCCATCATCACCGCGACGTTCCCGCCGCGGCAGCGCGGGGCCGCGATCGGCATCTGGGCCGGCGTCTCCGCGCTGGCGCTCGCGATCGGGCCGCTCGTCGGCGGCCTGCTCACCGAGCACGCGAACTGGAACTGGATCTTCTTCATCAACGTGCCGATCGGCCTCCTCGGACTGGTCGCGAGCCCGCTCCTCATCCAGGAGTCGCGCGACACGTCGCACGAGCAACGGCCCGACATCCCCGGTCTGGTGACCTCCGGGATCGGCCTCTTCGCGCTGACCTACGGCTTCATCGAGGCGAACAACTACGGCTGGACGTCCGGGCGCATCATCGGCGCGTTCATCCTCGCGGCCGTCGCGCTCGCGGTGTTCATCGTGCTCGAGCGCCACCAGAGGCTGCCGATGCTCGATCTCTCGCTCTTCCGTGACCGCACGTTCGCCGGCGCGAACCTCGCGATGCTCCTCATCGGCCTCGCGATGTTCGGTGTCTTCCTGTTCGTGTCGCTGTACATGCAGCAGGTGCTGCGGTTCTCGCCCGTCGAGGCCGGAGCGACCTTCCTGCCGATGACGCTCCTGATCATCGTCCTCGCCCCGCAGGCCGGGCGGATCTCCGACCGCATCGGATCACGCTGGCTCGTCGGCGGCGGCATGACCCTGCTGTCGGCCTCGCTGCTCTGGTACACGACACTCGGGACGGGCGCGACGTTCTGGTCGCTCCTGCCGGCGCTGCTTCTCGGCGGCGTCGGGATGGCGGCCACGATGACGCCGGTGACCGCCGCCGCGATGAGCTCCGTGCCGATCGACAAGGCGGGCGTCGGCTCGGCCGTGCTGAACTCGATGCGGCAGGTAGGCGGCTCCCTCGGAATCGGCGTCATGGGCGCGATCGTGGCCGCCACGCGGGCGGACTCGCTCAGAAGCGGTCACACCGCGCCGGAGGCGTTCGTCGCCGGGTTCCACGACGCGCTCCGCGTCGCCGCGCTGATCGCGTTTGCGGGCGCGATCGTCGCCACCGCGATGATCCGGAAGACCGAGCACGCCGACCAGACGACGGAGCGCGAGCTCGCCGCCGAGGCCGCATGACGAGCACGCGCCAGCGGCTGTCGGCGAAGGACCGCAGGCGGGCGGTGCTCGACACCGCCGGCCGCGTGTTCTCCAAGTCGAGCTACCGCGGTGCGACCACCTTCGAGATCGCCCGCGCCGCGGGCATCACCGAGCCGATCCTCTACCGCCACTTCGGCTCGAAGCGAGACCTCTACCTGGCCTGCCTCGAAGAGGCCTGGACGAGCTTCCGCGCCGTCGCGGAGGAGGCGATCGCCCAGGACCCGGACACGTGCCTCGGAGCGATCGCAGACGCGTACATGGCGAAGCGCGCGCGCATCCGCCTCGTCGACCTGTGGGTGCAGGCGCTCACGGAAGCGAGCGACGATGCGGTGATCGCGAAGGCCCTCCGCACCCAGGTGCGCGAGGTCCACGACTTCTTCGCCGACCTGATCAGAGACGCCCAGGAGCGAGGCACGGTTCACCAGGACCGCGATCCGGTGGCCGAAGCGTGGATCTTCATCGCCGGTGGCCTCCTGGCCACGATGGACGCCCGCCTCGGGGGCCTGCTGGGAGACGACCTGAACCGCGTCAGAACCGAGCGCCGAAGGTGGATGCTCCCCAACCCAAGCTAGTGACAAGTTGTCACTAGCGAGCGACGACGAGGCGAGCCGGCCCGAGCTGATTCTCTTTTCCTGTTGTCCGTCCTGCCGCGCGCGTTAGCCGTGCCCCGGAACAAAAAAGAAGAGCCCCGGCTGCGGCACCCGGGGCTCCTCCTGGTCAGGCGGGGCGTCGGTTCGGCAACCCCGGAAGTTTGGCTCTGCGGCCCAGCCACGCTCCC
>DASXTR010000216.1:0-14512 GCA_036505325.1 Gaiellaceae bacterium | reverse complement strand
GAGGAGGTGGGGGAGGATTTCGGGCTGGAGTGGCTCGTGCGCGAGGACGCCGACGCGGTACGCGCCGACTACTCGATCAACGAGGGCGCGGGCGACCGCGTCGAGCTCGCCGGCAAGGTGCTCTACCTCTGCGCGACGGCGGAGAAGATGAGCGCGCCGTTCCGGCTGCGCGTGCACGGACGGAGCGGGCACGCGTCGATGCCGTCGATCGCCGACAACGCGCTCGTGAAGGCGGCGCGTCACGTCGAGCGGCTCGGCGCGTTCCAGGCCGAGCCCCAGCTCGGGCCCGAGACGGACGCGCTGCTCGCGACGCTTCTCGACGGGCACGTCCCGACCGCGCGCGAGGCGCTCGAGCTCGCACGCGCCGCGCATCCGCTCGCGGGCGAGCTGCTCGAGCCGCTGCTGGGGATGACGGTCGCGCCGACGATGATCCGTGCGTCGGAGAAGCGCAACGTCATCCCGGCGCTCTGCGAGGTGACGATCGACTGCCGGCTGCTGCCCGGGCAGACGCCGGAAGAGGCCGAGACCGCACTTGTTGCCTGGTTGGGCGACGACGGCTACGAGCTCGAGAACTACGAGCGCGTCGGGGGGACGCGGTCCCCGATCGGCGGTCCGCTGTGGGACGCCGTGCAGTCGTTCGTCGCGGAGCTGGAGCCCGCCGCCGCCGCCGCGCCGATCTGCGTCGCAGGCTTCACCGACTCGCACTGGATGCGCAAGGCGTTCGGCACCGTCGCGTACGGGTTCTTCCCCGCGCGTGCGATGGACGCGGAGCTCGCCGCGCGGCTGATCCACTCGGCGAACGAGCGCGTGCCGGTCGACGATCTCGAGCTCGGCGTCCGCTTCCTGCGCCACGCGGCGCAGGCGATCTGCGGCTAGCCCGGCCGCTCGCGGCGACCGCCGCCTCGGACGGCCGCGCTACGCTCGCTCGATGCTGGAGCTGTGGGAACCGGACGGCGCCTTCGACAAACTCGACGCCTACCTCGCCGAGGAGCTTCGCGACGGGTTCGTCGGCGACGTCTACCTCGGCTACGGCCTCTCCCAGACCCTGCGCCGCGACACGGCCCCGCCCCCGCCGGAACCGTGCGCGCTCCCGCTGCTCGCGTGCTCCGTGCGCCGCGACAGCGCTTGTGACAAGTTGTCACAAGCGTCGTTCCGCGTCGGGGAGTGGGAGCGGTCCTGGACGGACGACGAGTACGCGGCGGCCGTCGAGGCCGTCCGGGCGGCGATCGCGCGCGGCGACGTCTACCAGGTGAACCTCGTGCAGCACCTCTCGGCGCCGTTCGCGGGCGATCCTGCGGGAATCGCCGCTGCACTCGCGCCGCTCCGGCCGCTGCATCCGCAGCCGCTCGTGGGCGACGGCTGGTCGGTCGTCTCCGGGTCGCCTGAGCTCTTTCTCGCACGCCGTGGCGACCGCCTTCTGACGATGCCGATCAAGGGGACGCGGCCGGCGGGCGAAGACGTGGACGACGACAAGGACGCGGCCGAGCACGTGATGATCGTCGACCTCGAGCGCAACGACCTTTCGCGCGTGTGCGAAGCCGGATCGATCCGCTGGCCGGAGTTGATGGCGCAGCGCGAGCTCGCGGGCGTCACGCACCTCGTCTCGACGGTGGAGGGCCGGCTGCGGCCGGACGTCGGGCTCGCGGAGATCCTCGCGGCGGTCTTCCCCGGCGGCTCGGTGACCGGTGCTCCGAAGATCAGCGCTGTCGACCACATCGCGCGGCTCGAGCCGGTCGGCCGCGGCGCGTCGATGGGCGCGCTCGGAACGGTGCGCGCGAACGGCGACTTCGAGCTCGCCCTGACGATCCGCACCTTCGCCGTCTCCGACGGCCGGGTCCACCTCTGGGTCGGCGGCGGGATCGTCTGGGACTCCGAACCCGAGGCGGAGATCGAGGAGTCGTGGGTCAAGGCCCGGCCGCTGCTCGCCGCCGTCGGCGGCCTGGTCGCAGCGTGAGGCCGCTCGCGGTCGCGCTCGCGGGACGCGGGCTCGTCGACCCGGACGAACCCGTCTTCCATGCGGACGACGAGGCGGTCGTGCGAGGCGCCGCGGCGTTCGAGACGATCCGCGTGCGCGCCGGGAACGCGGTGTTCCTCGACCGCCATCTCGACCGGCTGACGCGCTCGGCGCTCGCGCTCGGACTGGCTGCGCCGGAAGGAGCGCACGCCCTCGCGGAGCAGGCGGTCGAGGCGGCAGGTACGGACGAAGGGGCGATGCGCGTCTACTGGACCGGGCGGACGCTCGTGGCGACCGTCTCTCCGCTTCCGCCGGGCCTCGACGGGCTGCGCGCGCGGGGCCTGCAGCTCGTGACGTTTCGCTCCGGCGCCGTCCCCGGTCTCCTCGCAGGTGTGAAGGCCACGAGCTACGCGGCGAACATGGCGGCGGTCGCCGAGGCGGAGCGCCGCGGCGCCGACGACGCGCTCTTCCTCGGCGAGGGCGAGACGGTGCTCGAGCTGACGACGTCGAATGCCTGGTGGCGCGACGGCGATGTCCTGTCCACGCCTGCGACCGCGACCGGGGTTCTCCCGGGCGTCACGAGGGGAGCGATCGCGGAGCTTGCGCGCGAGGCCGGCCTCCGTGTGCGCGAGGGCGTCTTCACCCTGCCGATGCTGCTGCGCGCGGAGGAGGCGTTCGCGAGCTCCGCCGTGCGCGAGATCGTCCCGGTCGTCTCCGTCGACGGGCGGGAGCTCGGGCGCGGCCCGGCCGCCGGCGAGCTGCAGCAGCTGCTGGCGGCGGTTCGATGACTACCCTGTCCGCATGACCGACAAGCTCCGGCTCGGAGGCATGGCGCTGGCGAACGGCGTGCTCGTGCACGGGCCGACGTCGTGGGCGGTCGCGGTGCGGACCGACGACGGCGAGCTCAGGGTCGGCGGCGAGCGGAAGCGGTTCGTCGGCAACCGCGTTCGGAATCCCCTCCTGCGCGGGCCCGCGCGGATGCTGGAGGCGTTCGCGTTCCTGCCCCGCGTGAAGCGCGTCGTCCCGGAGGCCAAGCTGCCGTTCGAGCGCCCGCGCGTGCTCGCGTCGATGCTCGCGAGCGCGGTGGTGGTTCAGGGCGTGCGCCGCTCCCGGCTGCGCCCGGCGGCGCAGGAGCTCGCGTCCGGACTGCTGTCGCTCGCGCCGGCGCTTCTCGCGCTGCGCGGCGGCTCGCTCGCGGCCTACCACGGCGCCGAGCACATCTCGATCGGCACCTACGAGCACGGTGCGCTGCGCGGGAAGGAGCACGAGCGCTGTGGGTCGCACCTCGTCGGACCTCTGCTCGCGACCACGGCGATTGGCAACGTGATCGCCTCGCGCGCACCCGCGAACGCTCGCACCGCGGCGCGGGCGGCCGCGACCGTCGGGGCCGTCGCGGCGTCGACCGAGATCTTCTCGTGGATGCAGCGGCATCCGGATCACCCCGCCGCGCGCGCGCTCGCCAGGCCGGGGCACGAGCTGCAGCACCGCATCGCGACGGAGCAACCGACGCACGCGCAGCTCGAGGTGGCGGAGGCTGCTCTGCGGCGGTGCCTCGAGCTCGAGGAGCAAGGTGGCGACGCTCACCCGTAAGCGTCTCGATCCGCAGGTCTTCGACCTGCCCGTCGAGAAGATGCGCGCCGGCTACTACACCGACGCCTACTTCAATCACGCGCGCGCGGCGCTGCTCGAGGACCGCCGGCGCCCGCACGTGACGATGCAGGTGTTCCAGAAGAAGCACGCGTACCTCGGCGGCATGGACGAGGCGCTCGCGATTCTCAAGCTGTGCGCAGACGACTGGGACGCGCTGACGGTGCACGCGCTGTACGACGGCGACCCGATCGAGGCGTACGAGACGGTGCTGACGATCGAGGGCGACTACACGACGTTTGCGCACCTCGAGACGCTCTATCTCGGCACGCTCGCGCGGCGCACGCTGATCACGACCAACGTGGTGCACACGCTCGAGGCGGCGAACGGCAAGCCGATCATCTTCATGCCGGCGCGGCACGACCATCACCGCGTACAGACGGGCGACGGTTACGCGGCGTACGTCGCCGGCCAGGTGGTCGGTGCGCCGGTCGGTGTCACCACCGACGAGCAGGCGTCGTGGTGGGGCGGTCGCGGGCTCGGTACGGTTCCGCACGCCCTGATCAGCTCGTACGGCGGCGACACCGTGCTCGCGGCGCGCAAGTTCGCCGAGTGGGCGCCCGAGGACTTCAACGTCGTGGTGCTGGTCGACTTCGAGAACGACTCGGTGCGCACCGCGCTCGACGTGGCGCATGCGCTCGGCCCGCGTTTGTGGGGCGTGCGCCTCGACACGTCCGAGTCGCTCGTCGACCGCTCGCTCTGGGAACTGATGGGCGACTTCAAGCCGACCGGCGTCAACGCGCGGCTCGTCTGGAACGTTCGCGAGGCGCTCGACCGCGAGGGATTCGAGAACGTGAAGATCGTCGCGTCGGGCGGCTTCACGCCGGAGAAGATCGAGGAGTTCGAGCGCGAAGGGGTCCCCGTCGACTCCTACGGGGTGGGCTCCTCGCTCATCCGCGGGTCGAACGACTTCACCGGGGACATCGTCCTGACCGACGGCAAGCCGTCGGCGAAGGTCGGGCGCCGGTACCGGCCCAACCCGCGGCTGGAGCTGGTCGAGTAGTGGCCGGCCGGATCCTCTGGGACGTCGACACGCAGGTCGACTTCATGCTCCCGGACGGGAAGCTGTACGTCGGCGGGGCCGAGGAGACGGTTCCGGCGATGAAGCGCCTCGTCGAGGCGGCCCGCGAGGCCGGGATCCCGCACATCGCCTCGGCCGACGACCACGAGCTGACCGACGACGAGATCTCGGACGAGCCCGACTTCCACGCCACGTACCCTCCGCACTGCCTGCGCGGCACCCGCGGGGCGGCAAAGGTGCCGGAGACGGCGCAGGACGATCCGGTTCCGCTCGCGCTCACGGTCGTCCCCGAGAAATGGCTCCGCGGCCGCGAGTTCCTGCTCCTGAAGAAGAGCTTCGACGTCTTCACGAACCCGAACGCGGAGTGGCTGCTCGAGCGGCTCGACCCCGACGAGATCGTGCTCTTCGGCGTGGCGACCGACGTCTGCGACGACGCTGCGATCCGCGGTCTGCTCCAGCGCGGCCGGACGGTCACCTTCGTCGAGGACGCCGCCCGTGGGCTCGACGAGGCCCGCACCGCGGCCTGCATTGCGGCCTGGCGTGAGAGCGGCGTGCGCTTTGCCACGACCGACGAAGTTCTGCGAAGCCTTTAGCGGCCGCACCGGCAAAGCCGGTACGGCCTCTTCTGGTCGGCGTCGACAAGCGACGCCTTAAGCCCGAGCCCGTCCCTGCCGATGGGACCCGGGTGCATGCCGCCCGCGTAGTCGAGCACTCGAACCTGGTCCAGATCATCCCGGCCCCCCGGGAGGTCTCTCACCTCGTCGCCGGCTTCGACTTCGGCGCCTTCATGTCCGACTTCGCGCTGACGTGGCTGCCGGTCATGTTCTTCCTGCTGATGTGCGTCGTCGTCTACCTCCTCTGGAAGACGGTCAAGCTGATGCCGCGGGTCAAGCCGATGGAGATCACGCCTGGCTCGGCGTCCTCGGTCACCTGGGCGGACGTCGCGGGCCTCGACGAGGCCAAGGACGAGCTGCAGGAGATCGTCGACTTCCTGCGCGACCCCGAGCGGTTCGAGCGGCTCGGTGCGCGCGTGCCGAAGGGCATCCTCTTCCACGGGCCGCCCGGCACCGGCAAGACGCTCGCGGCGAAGGCGGTCGCGAACGAGTCGGGCGCGCGTTTCTACGCACAGAGCGCGTCGGCCTTCGTCGAGATGTTCGCCGGCCTCGGCGCGGCGCGCATCCGGAAGCTGTTCGAGGAGGCGCGCAAGAACGCGCCCTCGATCGTCTTCATCGACGAGCTCGATGCCGTCGGCCAGGCCCGCAGCGGACACGGATTCAACCGCGAGCAGGATCAGACGCTCAACCAGCTGCTCGTCGAGCTCGACGGGTTCGGCCCGCGAGACCAGGTCGTCGTGATGGGCGCGTCGAACCGCCTGCAGGACCTGGATCCGGCACTGCTTCGCCCCGGGCGTTTCGACAGGCAGATCCTCGTGTCGCAGCCCGATCTCCGCGGCCGCACGGAGATCCTGAAGGTGCACACGCGCGGCAAGCCGCTCGGCGACGACGTCGACCTCGACGCGATCGCGCGGCAGACGGCGGGCCTCACGGGCGCCGACCTGGCGAACATCGCCAACGAGGCGGCGATCGGCGCGGGCCGCAACGACCGTCAGATGCTCACGCACGAGGACTTCGATGTCGCGCTCGAGCGCGTCGTGGCGGGCCTGCAGCAGCGCCGCGTGGTGACCGAGAAGGAGAAGCGGATCCTCGCCTACCACGAGGGCGGCCACGCGCTCATGTCGCACCTCGTCGGCAACGAGCCGCAGAAGGCGACGATCATCGCGCGCGGCACAGCGCTCGGATACGTGCTCCACCTCCCCGAGGAGGAGCGCTACCTCGAGACGACCGAGGAGCTGAACGACTGGATGGTCGTGGCGCTCGCCGGCCGCGCGGCCGAGCAGATCGTCTTCGGCCGCGTCACGAACGGCGCCGCGAGCGATCTCGAGAAGGTGACGCAGATCGCCCGCTCGATGGTCTTCGAGTGGGGCATGGGCGCGTCGGTCACGTCGCGCACCCTGCGCGCCGACAACTACGCGCTGTCGGAGGAGACGAAGCGGCTGCGCGACCAGGAGCAGTCGCAGCTCACCGATCGCGCCTATGCGGAGGCGGTCCGGCTGCTCGGCAAGCACCGCGCCGCGCTCGACCGGGTCGCGTCGTCGCTGCTCGAGAAGGAGACGCTCGCCCGGGAGGAGCTGCTCGAGCTCTTCGCCGACCTCGAGCCGGAGTCGCGCTCGTCCGACACCGTCGGCGTCGTACGCGCACTCAACGCCGACCAGACCCGGTAGTCCCGGTAGCATCGGCGGCGATGGCCGCCACGGGTATCCACCATCTCGGCGTCGCGGTCGCCGACCTCGACCAGGCGCTCGACACGTATACGCGTCTGTTCGGCGCCGAGCTGGAGCACCGCGACACGGTCGCAGACCAGGGGGTCGAGGCGGTCTCGCTGCGCGTGGGCAACGGGCGCGTCGAGCTCCTCTCGGCGCTCGGGCCGGACACGCCCGTCGGGAAGTTCCTCGCCAAGCGGGGCCCCGGGATGCACCACGTGGCGTTCGAGGTCGACGACGTCGGCGCAGAGCTGGACCGGCTCGCCGCCGGCGGCGCGCAGCTGATCGACGAGCGGCCGCGGCCGGGCCTGTTCGGCCTCCAGGTCGCGTTCGTCCATCCGGAGGCGACCGGCGGCGTGCTCGCGGAGCTGGTGAGCCGTGGATAGCTCCGAGCGCTTTCGGATCGAGGTCGCCCTCGACGGGCAGCAGGTGCTGTCGGTCATCGTCCCGCCGGGGATCGCCGAGGATCTCGACCGGGCTCTTGCAAACGGCCAGGACGGGTCGTTCTCGTTCGAGGCGGAGGACGGCCGCTACACCGTCGTCCTGGGGCGGGTCGTCTACGTCAAGCGGTTCGCCCGCGAGAGCCGCGTCGGCTTCGGCTCCGGTTCCTAGCGTTACAGTCTGAGCCGCTCGGGGCAGTTGAAGCACGGTGTCCGAGGCCGCGACGGAGAAGAAGGGAACCGAGGCGCAGCGCGTGCGTGAGCTCGTGGACCGGGCCCAGAAGGGCGACCGGCAGGCCCTGGAGGAGCTCTACCTCATCCACTTCGACCGCATCTACAGCTACCTGCACGTCAGCGTCGGGAACCGGCACGACGCCGAGGACCTGACCACGCAGACGTTCCTGAAGATGCTCGAGTCGGTCAACAAGTTCCGCTGGCAGTCCGCGCCGTTCTCGGCGTGGCTGTTCCGAATCGCGCACAACCTCGCCATGGACCACTTCCGCGCGTCGCGGCGCTGGCAGCCCGAGGAGGAGGTGCCGGAGCCGCAGGCAGACGAGTCGACCTCGGCAGAGGAGGGCGCGTTCGAGTCGATCGGCCGGAAGTCGATGCTCGAGCTGATCGACGAGCTGTCGGGCGAGCAGCAGCAGGTGCTGACGCTGAAGTTCGTCTTCAACTTCTCGAACGCGGAGGCGGCGACGATCCTCGGCAAGACCGAGGGTGCCATCAAGTCGCTCCAGCATCGCGCGCTCGTCTCGCTGCAGAAGCAGCTCGAGCGGCGCGAGAAGACGCTCTAGATACCCTCCCGCGCGTGGCTCTCGAAGTCGGCATCGTCGGCCTGCCCGGGTCGGGTAAGACGACGCTCTTCACCGCGCTCACGAAGACGGGCGGGGGTGAGTACGGCAAGACGAACGTCGGCATCGCCCCGATCGCCGACGAGCGGCTCGGCGCGCTCGCCGAGGTCGTCTCGGCGAAGAAGATCACGCCCGCGGCGATCCGCGTGCAGGACGTACCCGGGACCGGCCCCGCGCTCCTCGGGAACCTGCGCCAGGTGGACGCGCTGCTCATCGTGCTGGACGGCTTCTCACCGGACGCCGACTCCCCGCGCGATCTCGAGAACCTGCGGCTCGAGTTGCTCGTCGCCGACCGCGACCACGTCGAGCGGCGGCTCGAGCGCGTCGAGAAGCAGGCGAAGTCCGGCGACCCGAAGCTGCGCGCCGAGGTCGAGGAGCTGCGCAAGGTCCTCGCGCACATCGACTCGGACAGCCCGCTCTCGGACTATCCCGGCGAGCTCCCGGGCGAGCTCGAGCCGCTGACGACGAAGCCGCTGATCGCCGTCGAGAACGGCTCCGGCGGAATCGACCTGAAGCTCGAGGCCGAGCTGGCCGAGATGGACGACGAGGACGCGGCGGCGTTCCGGGACGGCGGCGCGTCGGCTCTGGAGGAGGTCGTGCGGCGGCTGCGCGACGCGCTCGACCTGATCACGTTCTTCACCGCCGGCGAGAAGGAGACGCGGGCCTGGACGCTCCGGAACGGGGAGACCGCGCTCGACGCCGCCGGGTCGATCCACAGCGATATCGCCCGCGGTTTCATCCGCTGCGAGGTGATCGACTGGAAGGACCTCGTCGAGACGGGCTCACACGCCGAGGCGGCGAAGCGGGGCCTCCAGCGGCTCGAGGGCAAGACCTACGCCGTCCGGGACGGCGACGTTCTGAATATCCGGTTCAGCCCTCCGGCACGCTGACGCCTCCCATAATGGACCCCTAACAATGCCCGGTACCGATTCGTCTATACGTCCGTCCCAGTGCGCCCAGCGGCCGACATCGACCGTCTGACCCGCGCGGTCCAGGTCGCGGACCGCCTGCGTGCGAACATCGAGACCGTCGTGCACGGCAAGACCGACGAGGTCAAGCTCGTCCTCGCCGCGCTCGCCTGCGAGGGACACGTCCTCTTCGAAGACGTCCCCGGGACGGCGAAGACCGTCCTCGCCAGGGCGATCGCGGGGTCGATCTCGGGGCTGGAGTTCTCGCGCGTGCAGTGCACGCCGGATCTCCAGCCGACCGACGTCACCGGCCTTTCGATCTACAACCAGAAGGAGCGCGACTTCGAGTTCCGGCCGGGGCCGGTGTTCGGGAACATCCTGCTCGTCGACGAGATCAACCGCGCGATGCCGAAGACGCAGTCCGCACTCCTGGAGGCGATGGCCGAGCGCCAGGTCACCGTCGACGGCGAGACGCGGAAGCTGCCCGAGCCGTTCCTCCTGCTCGCGACCGAGAACCCGATCGAGCACGAGGGCACGTTCCCGCTCCCGGAAGCGCAGCTCGACCGCTTCTTCATGAAGACCGCCCTCGGCTACCCGGGCGCGGAGGACGAGTTGCTGATCATCCGCGAGCAGCGGTCGGGCCACCCGCTCGGGCAGCTCGAGCCGGCGATCTCGATCGACGACGTGCTGCTCCTGCAGGCGGCGATCGAGGACGTCTACGTCGACGAGCTCGTGGAGCGGTGGATCGTCGACCTCGTGCGCGCGACGCGGGAGCTCGACTCGATCTCGATCGGCGCGTCCGTCCGCGGCAGCCTCGCGCTCGAGCGTGCGGCGCGCGCGTGGGCGCTCCTCTCCGACCGCGACTTCGTCACGCCGGCGGACGTCGAGCGCGTGTTCCTGCCGGTGCTCGGGCACCGCGTTGCATTCACGCCCGCCTACCTCGCCGAGATGCGCAAGCACGGGTGGGAGGCCGCGCTCGCGCGCTTCTGCGACGACTGCTTCGGGGTTGTGGCCAGACCCGAGTCGCGCGACACCGAGCTGTCGTCGTCAAGCTAGAGGCCGTAGGCCATGCCGACCGCCGAGCCGACGTTTCCGCTCGTTCTGCGCCGTCGGCTCGTGGGGCTCGCGTACGGAGCGATGCACAGCGCACGCCGCGGCACCGGCTCGGATGTCGCCGGGTCGCGGCCGTACCGGCCGGGCGACGACATCGACGCGATCGACTGGGCGGCCTCCGCGCGGCTGTCCGCCGTGCGCGGGCAGGACGAGTTCATCGTGCGCGAGCGCTTCGCGGAGGAGGCGCCGCGCGTCGTCCTCGTCTGCGACCGCAGACCGGCGATGAGCCTCTATCCACCGGGTCTCCCGTGGCTCTCGAAGCCTGCCGCGGTCGCCGCGGCGGGCGCGCTGATCGCCGAGAGCACCGTGCGCGCGCGCGGGATCATCGGCTACCTCGACTTCGCGAGCGGCGACGAGCCGTTCTGGCGGCCGCCGTCCTCGAAGGCGGAGGCGCACCACATCCGCGAGAGCCACCTCAAGTGGCCGCGCTACGACGCGCCGCCGGACAACCTGACGCTCGCGTTGCGCCATCTTCAGGACACGCGGGGCGTGCTCACCTCGGGCAGTCTCGTCTTCGTCGTGTCGGACTTCCTCGTCGTGCCGGACGAGGAGGTGTGGACGCGGTCGGTCGAGCGCCGGTGGGACGTCGTCCCGGTGCTGGTGCAGGATCCGGTGTGGGAGGCGAGCTTCCCGGACATCGGCCGCGTGACGATTCCCGTTGCCGACCCGGAGACCGGCACGGTGCGGCCGGTCCGCATCTCGCGGCGCGAGGCACGCCTGCGGCGCGAGCGGAACGAGGCGCGGCGCGAGGCGACCGTCGCGTGGTTCCGGACGTTCGGCCTCGATCCCGTCCTCATCGAGTCGAGCGACCCGGGCGACGTCCTCGGCGCGTTCCTGTCGTGGGCCGAGCAGCGGCAATGGGAGCGGGGGCACGGCTGGTGAGGCGCGCCGCTGTCGCAGCTTTCGCGGCGCTCATCGTCACGGCGCCCGCACACGCGCAGGGGACCGGCGTGTCGTACCGGGCGACGTTCTCGCCGCGCGAGGCCCTCTTCGGCGACCCGCTCGACGCACGCGTCGACGTCGTCGTCGAACGCGCGCTCGTTGCGGCGGACAGCGTGCGTGTGCACACCGACTTTCGCCCGTACGTCCCCGTCGCGACGCGGCGCACCGATCGCCCCGCAGGCCGCTTCACGCGCGTCGAGTATCGCTACCGGCTGCTCTGCCTGCGCAAGCGATGCCTGCCGAACGGAGAGGAGCGCACGATCACGTTCGCCCCCCTTCGCATCACGTGGCACGGCGAGGGCCGCGCGCAGACACAGACGATCCTGTGGCCGCCGCTGCGGCTTGCCTCTCGTCTCGATCCGCGCGATCTCTCGGAGCCGACGCTCCGCTCGGATGTCGTTCGGCAGCCCGCGATGACGTGGGGCGTCGACCCGAAGCGGGCGATCGTCCTGCTCCTGGCCGTCGCTGCGCTGCTGCTCGTCTATCCGCTCGCGCTCGCCGTGCGACTCGCGCGGCGCACGTTGTACGTCCTGCGGACGAGACGGTTCGACCGGCTGAGCCCGCTCGAGCGCGCGCTCGAGCTGCTGCGCCGCGCAGCCGCGGCCGAGGAGAGCGCGCCGAGCCGCCGCGCCCTCGAGCGCGTCGCGCGCGAGTTGCACGAGCACCCGCTCGGCGAAGACGCGCGCAAGCTCGCGTGGTCGCGGCCGGGCCCCGGGCAGGAGGAGATGGAATCGTTTCGCTCGCGCGTCGAGGGAGACCGCGGCTCGTGACGCGCGTCGCGCTCCCGCTCGCGGACGCGCCCGCGCTTGCGCCGCTCGCGCGCCGGACGGCGATCGGCCGCTGGATCCTCGCCGTCGCGGTCGGGGCGGTCGCCGTGGCCGCCGCGCTCACGACGCGTTCGATGCGCGTCGGCGAGAGCGCGTTCTTCTCTCCCGGGTCGGCCGGCGTCATCGTCCTCGATCTGTCTTCGAGCACGGAGGCGGCGCCTCCGGAGGAGATCGAGCTCGCGCTGAACCGCGTCGCGAAGTCGGGTCGCAAGACGGGGCTCGTGCTCTTCTCGGACGTCGCGTACGAGGCGCTGCCTCCGACGGCGAAGGCCGCCGAGCTGAAGCCGTTCGTGCGCTACTTCCACGCGCCGCGCGTCGACCCGGCGAATCCGTTCGCGTTCCCGCCGCCGGGCGAGGGACGCCAGACGAACCCCTGGTCGAGCTTCCGCGGCGGCACGCGCATCTCGAGCGGCCTGCGGCTCGCGCGCGACGCGCTCGAGCGCAGCAACTCGAGCGGCGTCGTTCTCATCAGCGACCTGAACGACTCGCTGTTCGACTTGCCGCAACTGACGCGCACGCTGCACGACTACGTGCGCGACGGCATCCGCCTGCGCGTCGTGGGCCTCAACCCGAACCCGTCGGACCGCGACTTCTGGGTCCGCCAGCTCGGCGAGCGCGCGTTCGTCCCCGAGCCGACGCTGACGAGCGATCCCGCGGCGCACAGGAAGGCGCGTCTCGTCGGGGCGTTTCCGGACCGGCTCGTCCTGCTCGGCGCGCTGCTCGCGCTCGCGCTCGGGCTGAACGAGCTCTGGGGGAACCGGCTCGCCTGGAGGCCGACGTGATCCGCGGGCTCCTCGCGACCGTGCTGACCGTGGCGGCCGTCGCGGTGCTCGGACTCGCCTGGCAGGTGCACAGGTGGCACTCGACGATGCGCGACGACGATTTGCACTTCCAGGTGTCCCCGATCGCAAAGGGCCTGTGGCGTCCGCCGGGCGGCCCCGGCGCGGGCCTCGCCAAGCAGGCGCTCGCCGTCGACGACGATCTCGCCTTCCGGCGCGCCGAGCAACTCTTCGTGCGGGTGCACGTGGGCGCGTCCGACTACGGCGCCGAGACGCAGCGGCTCGCCGCGTTCGGGCAGGCGCAGTCGATCCTCGAGGCGCTCGCGCGGCACGATCCGTCGCCCGCGAGGCGCTCGCGGGCCGCGAACCTGCTCGGCATCCTGCTGTTCGAGAACGCGGCGAGCGCGCAGGACAACGCGCCGTTGCTCCTGCGGCAGAGCCTGGAAGCGTTCAAGCGCGCGGTCGTCGCATCGGCGGACGACGACGACGCGAAGTACAACCTCGAGCTGCTGACCACGATTCTCCAGCCGAGCGGTGAGCGCCGGAGGGACGCGCCGCAGGATGCGGGCGGCGAGGGTCTGAAGGGCGCGGGCCTCGCGGGCCCCGGGAAGGGCTACTGATGCTCGGCGCGCAGATCGTCTGGCTCACGCCGACGGCCGCGCTTGTCGGGATCGCGGCGCTCGTTCCACTGGCGGCATGGCTGCTCGGCGAGCGCCGGGTGCGGCGCGCGCGCGAGACGCTTCGCCTGCACGCGAGCCGGCGCGGGACGTGGTGGGCGCCGGCGGCGATCGCCGCCGCCTTCGCGCTCGTCGCGGTGGCCGCGGCGCAGCCGACGATCGCGTCGTCGGGCGGCCGTTCGAGCGAGCGGACGGGGCAGGTCTTCGTCGTCGTCGACACGTCGACGTCCATGCGCGCAGGGCACCCGACCCGCTACGCGCGCGCGGCCGCAGCCGCTGTGCGCATCCGCGACGACCTCGTCGGGACGCCGGTCGGTCTCGCGTCGGTGACGGATCGCGTGCTCCCGCATATCTTCCCGACGATCGATCGCGACGACTACCTGGCCACGCTCCGTCAGGCGATGGGCGTCGACAGGCCGCCGCCGTCGAAGGCGCGACGCCAGGCCTCGAGCTTCGACGCGCTGTCCGCGATCGGGTCGGCTCGGTTCTTCACCAACACCGTCGGGCAGCGTGTCGCGGTTGTGCTGACCGACGGGGAGAGCCGCCCATTCGATCCCGGCGCGGTGGCGCGTGCCCTCGAGCGGGCGCGCGTGAAGCTCGTCATCGTCCGGTTCTGGAACGCCGCCGAACGGATCGCCGGCGACCCCGTCTACCGCGCCGATACGTCGAGCGCGATCCAGGCGCAGGCGGTGGCCACGCTGATGCATTCGGCAACGTACGACGAGGACCACGTGGGCGACGCCGTCCACGCCGTGCGACTGGCGCTCGGGAACGAGCAGCAGAGGCTTCCGCCGCGCGCCACGTCGACGTCGCGCCCGCTCGCGCCGTTCGCGATGCTCGCCGCGCTGCTGCCGCTCTCGCTGCTCGTCTGGCGGCGCAACATCCGCTAGGGGGTCCTCGACCTGCTCGCGCTCGTCGTACACGCACTCGCCGTACTCGCGCTTGTGTTCTCGGCACTGCTCGACGAGCTTCGTCGCGAACTCGCCGACGTCCATGTTCACGATCGTCACGCCCTTTTTCCCCCAGAAGTCGA
>DASXTR010000215.1:0-8367 GCA_036505325.1 Gaiellaceae bacterium | reverse complement strand
CCGGCCGTGACGCTCGCCGAGGCAGGCCGGATCGGGCTCGCGGCGGAGATCCGGAACGCGTCGCCCGCCCAGACCGACGCGACGAACGACACGCTCGCCACGCCGGTCGAGGTCCTGCGACCGCCCGACCTCGTCGTCGAGGCCGTGTCCGCGCCGAAGCAGGTGCTCGTGGGGAAGCCGTTCACGGTCAGCGTCGTGATCGCCGAGCGGAACAAGGACGTCGGCGCGAAGGCGACCGTGACGATGTCCGCCGTCCCGGGCGCGAGCCAGGCGATCGAGGTCGCCCCGGGCGGCGCGACGACGGTCGAGTTCCCCGGCGTGGCGTTCGCGAACGCCGTCAGGGTCGACGTGAGCATCGAGATCATCGACGCCGCGCCGGCCGAGACCGACGTGACGAACAACGCCGGCAAGGCGACGGTGGACGTGACGAAGAACGAGCTGCCGGTCGAGCAGATCGTCCTCTTCCCGTCGCTCGCCGGCTACGGCGCGCAGTTCAACAACCATCTCTACGCGCCGATCACCGCCCCGTTCCTGAAGGACGGCCAGACGCGCGACGTCGAGACGAAGATCAAGGAGCTCCAACCGCAGCTCGTCCGGATCTTCTACAACGACAACTGGGAGGAGAACTACGACGGGAGCCATCCGTCGCCCGAGGTCGAGCAAAACTACGATTCGTTCGTGCACGTGGTCGAGCTCGCGCAGCAGACGGGCGCGACGATCGACATCTCGTACCAGAACCTCGGCAACATCGTGCGGACGGACAGCCGGAGACGGACACCGGCGGAGGCGATGGCGAAGTTCGCCGATGCGCTCGAGGACCTCGTGAAGCACAAGCTGACGAACGTCCGGTGGGCGACCGTCGGCAACGAGCCGAACTCGGGGGCCGTCACGCTCGACCAGATCTACGCGCTGTATCGCGCGCTCTACGCGGAGCTCGTCAAGCGAGGCCTTACCGGCCAGATCCAGCTGATGGGCGGCGGCCTCGTGGAGAATGCCGGCAACCCGTCGCGCAACCACTACGAGTGGATGAAGGCGATCGCGACGAACCTCGGCGACATCCTCGGCGGCTTCGCGGAGCACGTCTACTGGAACTACGACGACCCAGGGCGGCTCGAGTACCGGCTCCGCGACACGTACAACCTGATGAACAAGGTCCTGCCGGAGGGGCAGCGAAAGCCGACGTACATGATGGAGTTCGGCGCGCGCGGCTACATCAGCTGCGGGACGAAGCCGCAGCTACGCGACCGCTACTACCGCGATGCCGACTGCACCGAGATCTGGCGGACGAACATCGCGGCGTTCCAGCAGCTGTGGTTCGCGATCGCTTCCGCGCAGCTCGGCGTCGCGGGCGCGGCCAAGTGGGATGCGTACTGGGCGATCTACGACCGCACGAGCATCAACGCGCAGGTGTACTGGATGACCGGCCCGCCCGACGAGGGCTACCCGCTCATGCCGACGTACCACGCGATGTCGCTGCTGTTTCACGCGACGGCACCGGGCTGGAAGATCCTCCGGGTCGAGCCGTGGGCCGACGACGACTCGTCGGTGACGACGCACGGGATCGAAGGCCACTCGAGCAACGACCAGCCCGAGCAGGAGCTCGTCGCCTACCGCGGCGACAACGGCCAGCTGACGGTCGTGGGGCTCGACACGAACGGGCGGAGCCTGAACGGAGCCTCCAGCGACCCGCCGTCGGCGTACAGCATCGGCGGCCTGCCGTCGAACACGGCGTTCGACCTCACGAAGTGGAACGAGACGGGCGACGGGACGAACTCGGATCCGGTCGTCGTGTGGTCGAACGACGCAGGCGTCGTTCGGTTCGACGTGCCGCTCCAGGCGGCGTTCGCGCTCACGACGGTCTCGTGATCGACGCTGCGAGGCCCCGCGCTCCGGCGGGGCCTCGCGGCACTAGCACTCGCCCGTGGACACCGGCCCGCGGGCGCGCGCGAGGTCGCGCTGTACCGTCGCCGCCGGGATCCCGTAGCCGGCACTCGAGCCGATCCGAGCCGCGAACACCGTCGTCCGCACGCGCCCGTTGCTGTCGACCGCCGGGCCGCCGGAATTGCCGTGCCGGACGAGCCCGCTGAACGCGGTCACCGTGCGCAGGTTCCCGTCGACGACGACGGCCGCCGTGTCGCCGATGCGGCCCGCGCGGGCGTCGAACGGGCCGTTCTCCGGAAAGCCGAGGATCGCGACGGGCGTACCGGGCGTGGGCGGCGCCAGCGGCAGCGCCGGCTCGTCGAGCGACGGAACGTGCAGGACGGCGACGTCGTTGGCGCGGTCGACGATCCAGGCCTCCGCCGGATGCCCGTCGACGCGGATGCCGTCGCCGCCGGCGACGACGTGCGCGGCGGTGACGACCGTCTCCGCCCGCGCGACCCAGCCGCTGCCCTCGACTCCGAGCCCGCACGCCGTCGCGGTGATACGCAGCACGCTCGGCGCCGCCTCACGCACGCCCGGCTGAGCGAGCACGCGCGGGTCCGGCGGGAGCGACGGCGGCGGAGGACCGGCGATCGAGGGGAACGGATCGATGCGCGCGAGCGCACGCAGCACGGTCCGCGGCGGCGCGATCTCGTTCAGGCGCTGGAGGACCTCGGAGCGCTGCACCTCCTGCCGCAGCTCCGTCTGGCCGGGAAGCTGGAGCGCGGCGGCGCCCGCGACCCACACGAGCGCCGCGCCCCACACGGCGCCGGCCGCGATTCCGCCGACGGTGTCGAGCGCGCGCAGCGGCGGGATCACCGCGAGCCCGCCGCGCGCGATCCCGCCGAGGAGCGAGCCGATCGACTGCAGCACGACCGCGCCCGCGCCCGCGCCGACGAGCGCCGCGACGGGCGTGTATGGCGAGCTCGCGCCACCGGAGAGAATGTGCGGCGCGACGCGCGCGCCGACGACCGCGCCGGCGAGGAGACCGCCGAGCGAGAGCGCGGTTACGACGAGCCCCCGCCGGAGCCCCGCGAGCGCGGTCAGCGCGATGGCTGCGAGGGCGATCCAGTCGACGCGCGTCACGCGTGGGAGTTCTAGCTACGCCACGCCAGTCCCCCGGCGTCCGCTTGACACAAACCGCACAAGCTCGTAGGGTCGGCTTGCCGCAGTCGAGCTCAGGGGTCTCTCACGCCGCCGCCGCCGCGCCTTCTGCCCGTGGTCCTGGTCCTGTCCCTGCTCGCAGTCGCCGGGATCGCGTTCCCGACCGCCGCGACCGCCGACCAGAAGCGTGTGTTCATGGCGCCGGACGACCACACGGACTACTTCTGGTCGGCCACCGCCGCGCAGTACGAGGGGTTCTTCGTCGACACGCTCGACTACTACCTCGACCAGGCGGACGCGACCGCGAGCGAGCCGCCCGCGCTCCAGAGCCGGTTCTCCGCCGACGGCAGCCTCTGGCTGCGCGAGTACGAGCGGAAGAAGACGCCCGCGGACTTCCAGCGGCTGGTCGACCGCCTGAAGTCCGGCCACATCTCGGCCCCTCTGAACCCGCTCGTGATCACGTACGGCGGCGTGCCGGCCGAGGCCGTCATTCGCTCGATGGAGTACGCGGGGCGGCTCGAACGCCGCTACGGCGTCGACTTCCCGCTCGCGATTGCGATGGAGAACGCGGGGATGTCGTTCGGGCTCGGCTCGCTCTGGGCGGGCGCCGGCGCGAAGTACTCGTGGAAGGGCGTGTGCAACTGCCCGAGCCAGATCCCGAACCTCGGCACCCGCGCTACGGAGATCTACAACTGGGTCGGGCCGGACGGGTCGAGCATCCTCATGAAGTGGAACTCGCTGCACGACCCGGCCAACAACCAGAGCATCGGTGGATACGCCGAGGCCCGGGCTCCCGCCGCCGCGCTCGACCTCGTAACGACCAACGCGGCGTCGAACGGCTTCGCCGCGCGCTACCCGTACAACACGATCGGCGTCTTCGGCCAGGGATGGGACGACCTCTTCACGCAGAACCTCGACATCCAGCAGACGTGCAAGACGAAGTCGGACAGCACGCGGGCGTGCATCGTCTCCGACACGGTCGACTTCTTCGACGAGTTCAAGCCGCTGTACGGGAACGTGATCCCGTCGGTCTCCGCGAGCTTCGGGAACGAGTGGGATCTCTCCGTCGCGTCGCTCGCGGAGGTTTCCGCGCGCGTGAAGCGGTCGCTCGAGAAGCTGCGCGCGGCGGAAGCTCTCGCCACGCTCGTCGCTCTCAAGGACCCGTCGTTCCTCGACGGCCGCGACGTCGCGCGCGATCGAGCGTTCCTCGACTTTGGGCTCTACTTCGAGCACGACTTCGAGAACGGCGGCCCCGGCGTCAGCGGCGCCGAGCGCATCGCGTGGCAGCGCGACGTGGCGACCGAGATCGACTCGTACACGAACACGCTCTACGCCGATGCGTCGACCGCACTCGGAGCGATGATCCAGAAGAGCGGCACCAACCAGCGGTTCTTCGTGTTCAACCCGCTGAGCTGGACGCGGACGGACGTCGCCGACACGCCCTATGCCGGCGCCCTGCCGGTGCACGTGGTCGACCTCACGACGAGCACGGAGGTGCCGTCGCAGCCGGTGACAGTCGGGGGGATCCAGTACCTCCGGGTGCAGGCACCGGACGTCCCGTCGGTCGGCTACAAGGTCTTCGAGATCCAGGCGGGCGCCGGCCAGACGTTCGCCGACGGTCCGACGGCGAACGCTTCGACGGGCGTGATGGAGAACGAGGCGTATCGCGTCACTGTGTCGCCGCGAGGCGCGATCACCAGCTTCGTCGACAAGCGCCAGAGCAACCGCGAGCTCGCGGGAGCGACCGGTGGGTTCGCGCTCAACGATCTCGGCGCCGGAAGCGGAGCGCTCACGATCGAGAACGCAGGCCCGGTCTCGGTGACGCTGCGCGCGACGGGCTCGACGCCGCTGGCTCACACCACGCGCGTCACGCTCGTGCGCGGCTCGGACCGCGTCGCGATCCAGAACGAGATCACCCAGAACTTCGGCGGGACGAGGGAGTGGCGCTTCAGCGTCAACGTCCCGAACCCCGAGGTGCGGCACGAGGAGGTCGGTGCGATCCTGCTCGCGCGGCTCACGACTCAGGGCGGTTCGTACTCGCCCACGAACGCGCGTTACGACTACCTCACGCTGAACCACTTCGCCGACATGAGCGGGAGCGACGGCGCCGGCCTGACCCTCTCCAACGCCGACGCCTACTTCATGCGCGTCGGATCGAGCGGCATCACGCTGCTCGACACGGCGACGCCGCAGCTGTCGGTCCTCGCCGGCGGCTCGCTGCGTCCGTCCAACCCGATCCTGAACCAGGCCGGAGACTCGTACCTCCTCCAGCGCTTCGCGCTCCAGTCACACGGCCCCTACGACCAGCCGGCCGCGATGCGGTTCGCGCTCGAGCACCAGAACCCGCTCGTCACGGGCTGGGTCTCGGGCGGCAGCGCGTATCCGGAAGCCTCCTATTCGTACCTCTCGATCTCCGATCCGAACGTCCTTCTCTGGTCGCTGAAGCCGGCCGAGGAGGGCATCGGCGAGGGCGTCGTCGCGCGCGTCTGGAACCTCACGCCGACACCGAGGACGTTCTCGATCACGACGAGCGATCCGATCGCGACGGCGAACGCGACGACGCACATCGAGCTCGATCGCGGAAGCGCCGCCGTCTCCGCAGGCGCGCTCACGGCGACCGCTGCGCAGAACCAGCTGCTCTCGTTCCGCATCTTTCCCGCGTCCCTCCCGCCGGCGGTGAAGATCCTCCCGTCGGACACGCGCCTCACGGAGGCAGGCGACGCCGGATCGTTCACCGTCGTCCGCACCGGTGACACGGCCTCGCCGCTCGACGTGCCCTACACCGTGAGCGGCACCGCGACGCCGGGCAGCGACTACGAGACGCTCTCGGGGACGGCCACGATCCCGGCCGGAGCCTCGAGCACCGTCGTCCCGCTGGTTCCAGTCGTCGACACGGCGACGGAATCGGAGGAGACGATCACGGTCACGCTCGCCGCGCAGCCGGGCTCCCTGCTCGGGCTCTGGCGGAGCGCGACGGCGGCGATCATCGCGAACGGGGGCTCGTCTCCGCCGCCGCCCGGGGCCGGAGCGGTCGGCCTCTACCCCTTCAGCGAGGGTGTAGGCGGCAGCACCGCCGACCTCTCCGGGAACGGAAATGCCGGCGCGATCACCGCGGCCACGTGGACGACCGGAAAGTACGGACCGGGCTTGCAGTTCAACGGCTCGACGTCGTTCGTGACGATCGCGGACGCGCCCTCGCTCGACATCGGCGCGGCGGGCACGGTGGAGGCATGGGTGAGGCTCGACGCGACGAACGTCTGGCACGGCATCGTGGCGAAGGGGAGCGTCAACCTCCTCGCGGCGCACAACTACGGGCTCGAGGTCACGAACGGAAACCGCATCGAGTGCAGTGTCGGCAACGGCGCCTCGTCGAACCTGGTCACCTCGACCGTGACGCTCGCCAAGGGAACGCTGTACCACCTCGCCTGCGCGTGGGGCACGCAGGTGCAGCTGTACGTCAACGGCGCCCTCAACGCGTCCGTGGTCCGGACGATCACGCCGCTCGGCAACAGCGCGCCGCTGTACCTCGGACAGTACGGCGGCAACGCCGACCGGACGAACGGCATGATCGACGAGGTTCGGATCTCGAACCGGACGCTCACGCAGGCGGAGATCCAGACGGACATGGCTTCGCCGATCGCGCCGCCGACGCCGGACACCGTCAACCCGACGGTGAGCGTCACCTTCCCCGCGACCGGGACGATCGTCTCCGGCAAGGTCGCCGTCACGGCGAACGCCTCGGACAACGTGGGCGTCCTCGGCGTGCAGTTCAAGCTGGACGGCGCGAACCTCGGCACGGAGGACACGACGGCTCCGTACGCCGTCGACTGGGACACGCTCGCGTCGGCGAACGGCCCGCACGTGCTCTCGGCCTCCGCCCGCGACGCCGCCGGGAACAGGGGCACGGCGATCGACGTGACGGTGACCGTCGACAACGACAGGACCGCCCCGTCCGTCCCGGCGAACCTGACCGCGGCGGCCGTCTCGTCGTCTCAGATCAACCTCGCGTGGACCGCGTCGACGGACAACGTCGGCGTCACGGGCTATCGCGTCACGCGCGACGGCACCGTGATCGCGACGACGACTACGACGAGCTTCAGCAACACGGGGTTGTCCCCCCAGACGTCGTACACGTACACGGTGGCAGCATTCGACGCGGCGACGAACGTCTCCGCGAACTCGTCGCCCGCGAGCGCGACGACGGCGGCGCTGCCGACGGGAACGGGCCTCGTCGCCGCGTACCGCTTCGGCGAGGGCGTCGGGACGGCGACGGCCGACGTCTCCGGGAACGGCAACGCAGGCACGCTCGTGAACGGCGCCGCGTGGACGACGGCGGGCAAGTACGGCGGCGCCATCAACTTCGACGGCGTCGACGACCACGTGCGCGTCGCCGACAGCCCGTCGCTCGACCTCGGGTCGACGGGCACGGTCGAGGCATGGGTCAAGCTCGACCGGGTCAACCGCGGGCAGAGCGTGGTCGCGAAGGGCGGCGCGAACACCGACAGGGGCCACAACTACGCGCTCGTGCTCGCCAACTCGGGCCGATGGCAGTGCGTCCTCGGCAACGGCGTCTCGGCGATCTCGCTCCGATCCTCCGCCGGGCCGCAGGCGAACCGCTTCTACCACGTCGCCTGCGTGTGGAACGGCACGACGGTCCAGCTCTACGTCGACGGCGCGCTGAACGCCACGGCGTCGCAGTCGCTCACCCCGGCCGTGAACACGTCGCCGCTCTACATCGGCCAGTTCGGGGGCAACGCCGACCGCCTCGACGGCATCATCGACGAGGTGCGGGTCTACAGCCGCGCCTTGACCCAGGCCGAGATCCAGAGCGACCTGAACCGCCCGCTCTGACTCCGGCTAAACTGCCCAGCGCCACGGGGGCGTAGTTCAGTTGGTTAGAACGCCGGCCTGTCACGCCGGAGGTCGCGGGTTCGAGTCCCGTCGCTCCCGTCTAAGAAAGCCCGCCAAATCGGACGCTTTTGCGGGTCGCGAGTTGTCCGGGTTGGCACCAAAACGGCGTTCTGGAAACGCTTATGGAAACACTGGCCCAGTCGAGGTCACGGCTTCGATGTCGAGCGCCGGCTTGCGCTGCGACCGAGACGATCAAACGTCCGGACAACTCGGCTAGTCAGCCCACCAGTCGCGCTGGCCATCGACGTCTTCGCGCGGATCCTCGCCGAGATTGGGCGCGCCGACGACGACGATCTCGAGGCCCTCCGGCCCGGCCTCGTAGCCTCGCCACGTACCGGGCGGGACGCGCACCGCGTCCCATTCCTTGAGCTCGACGATCTCGTCGTCGACCTTCATCCGCCCGCTCCCGCGCAGGACCACGTACACCTCCTC
>DASXTR010000214.1:0-19291 GCA_036505325.1 Gaiellaceae bacterium | reverse complement strand
GGCCGCAAGTTGGCCAGGCCCGAGGCGGAGGCTGAGGCGGCTGCCGCCGCGGAAGGCGAGGCCTAGCCGCTAGATGTTCTCCTGGCTCGGAAACGCGTGGCGCGTCCCCGAGCTACGGCGCCGCGTGCTCTTCACGGCCGCCGTGCTCTCCGCATACCGCCTCGGCTCGTGGATGCCCGCGCCGGGCGTCGACTCGGCGCAGATCAAGAGCTACTTCAACGGCCAGGGCAGCACCGTCCTCGGCCTACTGAACCTGTTCTCCGGCGGCGCGCTGTCGCAGTTCTCGCTCTTCGCGCTCGGGATCATGCCGTACGTCACGGCGTCGATCATCCTGCAGCTCCTGACCGTGGTCGTCCCGAAGCTGGAGATGCTCCAGAAAGAGGGCGAGTCGGGCATGACGAAGATCAACCAGTACACGCGCTACCTCACGGTCGCGCTCGCCGCCGGCCAGTCCGCCGGCTACGCCTACCTGTTCAAGCGGCAGGGCGCCCTCGAAATCAACGCCGGGCGCCTCGTGCTGATCATCATCACGCTGACCGCCGGGACGACGCTGCTGATGTGGATGGGCGAGCTGATCACGAAGCGCGGGATCGGCAACGGCATCTCGCTGCTGATCTTCGCCTCGATCCTCACCTCCGCTCCGGCGGGAGTGAACGCGTGGATCAACGGCGGCCCGATGGAGAAGCTCTTCTTCCCGATCGTCGCCGTCGGCATCGTCGTCGCCGTCGTCTTCATGCAGGAGGGCCAGCGGCGGATCCCGATCCAGTACGCGAAGCGGATGGTCGGGCGCCGGATGACCGCCGGCGGCTCGACGTACATGCCGCTGCGCGTGAACATGGCCGGCGTCATTCCCGTCATCTTCGCCGCCGCGGTGATGGCGTTCCCGCCGACGATCGGCCAGTTCTTCCCGTCGACACAGGGCTTCATCAACCGGCACTTCTCACCGTCGAGCTGGGTCTACCTGCTGCTCGAGGGCGCGCTGATCGTGATCTTCACGTACTTCTACACGGCGGTCCAGTTCAACCCCGTCGACCAGGCCGACAACCTGCGCAAGTACGGCGGCTACATTCCCGGCATCCGTCCGGGGCCGCCGACAGCGCAGTACCTCGACCGCATCCTCACGCGGCTCACGCTGCCCGGCTCGCTCTACCTCGCGTCGATCGCGGTGCTTCCGTCGCTCTTCATCCGCTACGGCGGGTTCTCGCAGGCGACCTCGCGCGCGCTCGGCGGCACCTCCGTGCTGATCGTCGTCGGCGTCGCACTCGACACGATGCGGCAGATGGAGTCGCAGATGATGATGCGATCCTACGAGGGCTTCCTGAAATGAATCTCCTCGTCCTGGGTCCCCAGGGGGCGGGCAAGGGGACGCAGGCCAAGCGGATCGCATCCGACTACGACATCCCGCACATCTCGACGGGCGACATGTTCCGCGCCGCCATCGCCGCGCGCACCCCACTGGGGCAGCGCGTCGAGCCGATCCTGGCCGGAGGCGAGCTCGTTCCCGACGAGCTGACGGTGGCCATGATCCGCGACCGCCTCGCCGAAGACGACGCGCGCAACGGCTTCGTCCTCGACGGCTTTCCGCGCAACCTCGCACAGGCCGAGGCGCTCGACGCGATGCTCGGCGAGATCGACCGTGGCCTCGACGCGATCCTCTACTTCGACCTCCCCGACGACGTCGGCTTCGAGCGGATGCTGAAGCGCGCCCGTGACGAGAACCGCGCGGACGACACGGCTGAAGTGATCCGCCGCAGGCTGCAGATCTACCACGACGAGACGGAGCCCGTGGTCGAGCACTACCGCACGACGGGGAAGCTCGTCCCGCTGCACGCCGCGCGGTCGATCGAGGAGGTCTACCGTGAGATCCAGCAGGCGCTCGAGCGGCTGGAGGCGGCCACGGAGTGGCCTGTCCGCGCAAGCGGACCTGGGAAGGGGATCTGGGGGAACCGGGAGGTTCCCCCAGCGAGCGAGGTAGCGGGATGATCATCAGAAAATCCCCGCAGGAAATCGAGACGATGGCGCGCGCCGGCGCGGTCGTCGCGGGCACGCTCGCGGTGCTCGAGGAGAGCATCCGCCCGGGCATCACGACGGGCGAGCTCGACGCGATCGCCGAGGAGTACATCCGCTCCCACGACGGCTACCCGACGTTCAAGGGCTACAAGGGCTACCCGGCCGCGACGTGCCTGTCGCCGAACGACATGGTCGTCCACGGCATCCCGGGCGCGTACGAGCTCGGCGAGGGCGACACGCTGTCCGTCGACGTCGGCGTGACGCTCGAAGGCTTCGTCGCCGACTCCGCGTGGACGTTCCCGGTCGGCGAGATCGCGCCGGAGGCTCAGCGCCTGCTCGAGGTCTGCCGCTCGGCCCTCGAGGCCGGGATCGACCAGGTGAAGGTCGGGAACGACATCGGCGACATCTCCCAGGCCGTCCAGACGGCCGTCGAGGGCGCCGGGTTCAGCGTCATCCGGAGCCTCGTCGGCCACGGCGTCGGCCGGTCGATGCACGAGGACCCACAGATCCCGAACTTCGTCACCTCGTACCGCGGGCCGACGCTGCGGCCGGGGATGACGCTTGCGATCGAGCCGATGATCACGGCCGGTGGCCCGGACGTCTACATCCACGACGACGACTGGTCGATCTCGACCGTCGACGGCTCGCTCGCGGCGCATTTCGAGCACACGGTTGCGGTGACCGAGGAAGGGCCCCGCATTCTGACGAAGCGAGCACCCGTTTTGGTACCATGACCGCCCTCGGCAGGAGGCCGTCGGCCCTGCCGTGTCTTTTCGTGCGTAATCAAGCAACAGAAGGGGATGGCGAGCAAGGAAGAGAAGATCGAGGTCGAAGGTGAGGTCACAGAGGCCCTGCCGAGCACGATGTTTCGCGTCGAGCTCGAAGGCGGCCACGACGTCCTCGCGACGATCAGCGGGAAAATGCGGAAGCACTACATCCGCATCCTCCCCGGGGACAAGGTCAAGGTGGAGCTCTCGCCGTACGACCTGACCCGCGGTCGGATCACCTATCGCCACAGGGACTAACCATGAAAGTACGTCCGTCAGTCAAACCGATGTGTGAGCGCTGCCGCGTGATCAAGCGGCACGGCCGCACGATGGTCATCTGCACCAACCCGCGCCACAAACAGCGCCAGGGGTAAAGGAGGCACGTGGCTCGCATCGCAGGCGTCAACCTGCCGAACCAGAAGCGGCTCGAGATCGGGCTGACCTACATCTACGGCATCGGGCAGCCGACGGCGCGCCAGATCTGCGCTGCGCTCGGCCTCTCGCCCGACACGAAGGTGCGCGACCTGACGGAGGACGAGGTCGCGAAGCTGCGCGACTACATCGACGAGAACCAGCAGGTCGAGGGCGACCTGCGCCGCGAGCGCACGCAGGCAATCAAGCGCCTGTCGGAGATCGGCGCGTACCGCGGGATCCGCCACCGCAGGAACCTGCCGGTGAACGGCCAGCGGACGAAGACGAACGCCCGCACCCGGAAGGGCCCCAAGAAGACCGTCGGCCGCGGGAAGAAGGCGAAGTAGATGGCGCCTCCTCGCCGTGCAGCGGCCGGCCGCGGCCGCACCCGTCGCCGCGTCCGGAAGAACATCGCCATCGGTCAGGCGCACATCAAGACGTCGTTCAACAACACGATCGTCGCCCTCACCGACAAGGAGGGGAACGTGATCGTGTGGGAGTCGGCCGGCTCGGCCGGGTTCAAGGGCTCCCGCAAGTCGACCCCGTTCGCCGCGCAGGTCACCGCCGACTCTGCGGCGCGGAAGGGAATGGAGCACGGCCTCCAGAAGGTGGAGGTCTTCGTCAAGGGCCCCGGCTCGGGGCGCGAGACGGCGATCCGCTCGCTGCAGGCGGCGGGTCTCGAGATCATGGGAGTGAAGGACGTCTCGCCGCAGGCGCACAACGGCGTCCGGCAGAAGAAGCGGAGGCGCGTGTAGTGGCGAGGGACCGGTCCCCGAAGTGCAAGCAGTGCCGCCGGGAGGGCATGAAGCTCTTCCTCAAGGGCGAGCGCTGCCTGACCGAGAAGTGCGCGATCGAGCGCCGCTCGTACCCGCCGGGCGAGCACGGCCGCGGCCGCATCAAGCAAAGCGAGTACCTGCTGCAGCTGCGCGAGAAGCAGAAGGCGCGCCGCTACTACGGCCTGCTCGAGACGCAGTTCCGCACCTACTACGAGAAGGCGAACAAGCAGGGCGGCGTCACCGGCGAGAACCTCCTGCGCATCCTCGAGACGCGCCTCGACAACGTCGTCTACCGGCTCGGCTTCGCAGCGTCTCGCGCGCAGGCGCGGCAGCTCGTCCGTCACGGCCACTTCTCCGTGAACGGGCGCCGCGTCAACATCCCGAGCTACCAGGTCAAGCCCGACGACGTGATCACGCTCAAGGGAGGCTCGAGCGCGGAGCAGATCGTCCGCGACGCGACCGACCTCACCGCGGCCGTCGCGCCGTGGCTCCAGGCCGACCACGAAGGACTGACCGGCAAGGTGCTGAAGTGGCCCGAGCGCACCGAGATCGACACGCCGGTCCAGGAACAGTTGATCGTCGAGCTCTACTCGAAGTAGCTCGGCGCGGAGAGAAAGGAAAAGATGGCAACTCGCAGTACCGTGATGGATTTCCAGGTCCCGAAGATCACCCACGAGGAGATCGACGAGAACCACGGCGTGTTCCAGATCGAGCCGCTCGACCGCGGCTTCGGGTACACGTTCGGCAACTCGCTGCGCCGCGTGCTGCTCTCCTCGCTGGAGGGCGCCGCCGTGACCTCGGTGAAGATCGAGGGCGTCGCGCACGAGTTCACGACGCTCCCGGGCGTCCGCGAGGACGTGACCGACATCATCCTCAACCTGAAGCAGCTCGTCGCGATCCTCCACGGCGATTCACCGGAGGTGGAGGTGCGTCTGACCGCGCGCGGTGAGGGAACCGTGACGGCATCGGACATCGAAGCGCCGGCCGACCTCGAGATCCTCAACGCCGACCTCGAGATCGCGAACCTCTCGTCGAAGGGCAGGCTCGAGATCACGCTCACGATCGGCCGCGGCCGCGGCTACGTCCCCGCCGAGGGGAACCGCGGGCAGTCGCACACGATCGGCGTCATCCCGGTCGACTCGATGTTCTCGCCGATCCGCCGCGTCTCGTACGACGTGGAGGCGGCGCGCGTTGGACAGCGGACCGACTACGACAAGCTGATCCTCGACGTCACGACCGACGGCTCGATCGACCCCAAGGACGCGATCGCGCAGGGGGCCGAGATCCTCATCCGCCAGCTCGCGATCTTCACCGACCTCGAGAAGATCGAGGGCTTCGGCGCCGAGGCCCCGTCGCTCGACGGCGGCGGCGCGGCGGAGGTCTCGCTCGCGCACGGGATGGAGAACTTCCCGATCGAGGAGCTCGAGCTCGGCGTCCGCTCGTACAACTGCCTCAAGCGCGTCGGCATCGAGACGATCGGCGATCTCGTGACGAAGACCGAGAACGAGCTCGCAGCGATCCCGAACTTCGGCAAGAAGTCGATCGAGGAGGTCAAGGAGACCCTCGGTCAGCACGGGCTGAAGCTGCGCGGCGACAACGGCGGCGGCGGCGGGATCCTCGAGGGCTAGATGCGCCACGCGCGGAGAGGGAAGAAGCTCGGCCGCGACGCGTCGCACCGCAAGGCGCTGTACGCAAACCTGACGGGCGCGCTGATCGAGCACGGCCGTATTCGCACGACGGTGACGAAGGCGAAGGCGGTCAGGCCGCTCGCCGAGCAGATGATCACGCTCGGCCGCCGCGGCGACCTGCACGCGCGCCGGCAGGCGGTCGCGTTCCTGCGCTCGAAGGACGTCGTCCACCACCTCTTCGCCGAGATCGCGCCGCGCTTCAGGGAACGGCCCGGCGGCTACACGCGGATCGTCAAGATCGGCCCGCGTCCCGGCGATGCTGCCGAGATGGCCTACCTCGAGCTCGTCGGGGACGAGGTCGCCCCGCGGGCGCGCCGCGAGCGCGCAGTGCCTCCCGCGGTGGCGGCCGAGGGCCCCGTTCCGGTCACGCCGGCCGAGACCGCCGAGGAGCCTCCGAAGACGGAGGAGGAGCTCGTCGAGGACCCGGCCGCGGCCGAGGACGTCCTCCCCGAGGCCGAGGCCGAGGGCGACGAGCCCGCCGCGGGCGAAGAGCCCGCCGAGCCGAAGGCGTAACCCGGGTGCTCCGGGCCGCGCTTCTGGCGCCGGCCCTCGCTGCGCTCGCGTGGCAGACGAACGCGCCGCTTCCCGTCGCGCGGACCGAGGTCGCGGCGGCGCGTCACGGCGACGCGATCGTCGTCGTCGGCGGCTACCTCGCCGACGGCTCGACGACCGCGCGCGCGGATGTGTACGTGCCGTCGTCGGACACCTGGCGACGCGCTCCGGATCTCCCGGTGGCCGTCAACCACGGGGCGGCAGTCACGCTCGGCGGCCGTGCGGTCGTCGCCGGAGGCTACACCGATCCCGGCGGGCCGTCGCGCGGGGTCTACCGCCTCGAGGACGGCCGCTGGTCGTCGCTGCCGCGCCTTCCGTTCCGGCGTGCGGCGGCGGGAGCGGCCGCGCTCGGCGGCACGCTCTACGTGGTCGGCGGCGTCGGCCCGGCGGGTCTCGCGCGCAACGCGCTCGCGTACGCGCGCGGGCGGTGGCGCGCGATTCCGGGCCCGACACCGCGCGAGCACCTCGCGGTCGCCGCGTCGGGTGGGCGCCTCTACGCGATCGCCGGCCGCACGGCGGGCTTCGACACGAACCTCGCGCTCGTCGAGTCGTGGCGTCCGGGCGAGCGCCGGTGGCGCCGCGAGCCCTCGGTGCCCGAGCCGCGCGGCGGCACGGGCGCCGCCGCGGTCGGGACGACGATCGTCTCGGCCGGCGGCGAAGCGGTGAGCGGCACGCTCGGAAAGGTGTTCGGCTTCGACGTGCGCGCACGCCGCTGGACGCCGTTGCCCGATCTGCCAACACCGCGCCACGGCCTGGGCGTGGTCTCCGTCGGCAGCACGGTCTACGTCCTCGGCGGCGGCCCCCAGCCCGGCCTTCACGTGAGCGCAGCGAACGAGTCGCTCGCGCTCCCCTGAGCCCGCGGCGCCCCGGCGGAGCGCCGAGCCGCGCCGCAGCCCGAACATCGCTTGTGACAACTTGTCACAAGCAAAGAGCGGGTGGAAGAAACGGCACGATCCCGGCACACGGCGCCTGTGCGCCGTCGCAGACACTGAGGCGTGGCCCGCTCCGCCGTTCGGCTCCCGCAGCAGCTCCTCGAGGAGATCGACCGGCTCGCCGCGAAGGAGATCTCGATCGCCGACATCTGGCGTCGGATCGGCGAGCTCGCCGAGCGGCGCGGCCTGCCGCGACCGAGCTACGAACGCATCCGGATCCTCGTCCATGAAGCACACCTGCGCTCGCTACGGCCGTCGGCCGGCGAGATCCTTCTCGACGTCACGTTCGGCGCGCGGCCGCTGACCGCGACCCTCGATGCGCTCGCCGGCACCGAGCCGGCCCGGTGGCGGCGTTGAGATCGTTCCCCCCGGCGCTTGTGACAACTTGTCACAAAGGGAGAACGGCCGGTCCCTGACAGACGAGGGACGTTTCCGCCACGCTTCCTCGACGGTGACTGTCACGGTCACGAAAGGCGAACGCGGCGGGTCGGTGTGCTGACGCTCGTCTCGATCCTGCTCGCGGTCTTCGTCCTCGACGGGCCGTGGCGCTACGCGGCCGTCGTGACCGGCGTCACGCTCGACATCGCCGAGAACCTCGTGCTCCTGTGGTGGTCGCGGCGGGGCCGGGCCGCAGTCGGCGTCGAGACGCTCGTCGGTGCCACGGCCGTCGTCGTCACCCCGTGCCGCCCGCGCGGTCAGGTGCGGGTCGCAGGCGAGCTCTGGGCGGCGGAGTGCCCCGAGGGCGCCGATCCGGGCGACCAGGTCGAGGTGCGCGCCGTGGACGGTCTCGAGCTGCGGGTCGCCCGCTCTTTGCGCTAGCCCGGTTAGGCCTCTGTCAGCGGTTCGTAAGGGTGCCGTTAGAACCCTTCGGAATCCGATCAACACCGTTTTCAAGGGGTAAACCGTTCTCATCAGGGAGGTAGAGCGGAAGGAGCTGAGAGCAGTGATGAAACGACCGATAATCGGGGCGCTTGCGGCGGTGATCGCCGTAATCGCCGCAGGGGCGCTGGCGGTGGCCGCTACGGCCGCAGCGCCCTCGAACACCGCTCCGCCGACGATCAGCGGCACCGAGCGCGAAGGCTCGACGCTGACCGCGGCGAACGGCACCTGGTCGGGGAGCCCGACCTCGTTCACGTACCAGTGGCAACGGTGCACGAACGACGGCCTCGCATGCGGCGACATCGCCGGCGCGACGGAGAAGACCTACACCCTCGTGACCGGCGACGTCTCGCACGCCATGCGCGTGATCGTGACCGCGGTGAACGCCGACGGCCGGACCTCGGCGCCGTCGGACACGACCGAGACGGTGTCGGCGAAGGGCGGTCCGACCGTTGCCGTGAGGCCGGTCGTCAGCGGCACCGCAGCGGTCGGCGAGGAGCTGTCCTCGACCACCGGTACGTGGGTGCCGCCGACGGCAACCACGAGCCGGCAGTGGCAGCGCTGTGACTCCGACGGCGGCTCGTGCCGGAACATCGCCGGCGCGACCGGCCGGACGTACGGCGTCCGCACGGCCGACAACGGTAACCGGCTGCGCGTGCGCGTCGCCGCACGCACCTCGGGCGGCGTGGCGTATGCCGCCTCCAGTCCGACTGCCGTCATCGGCGGCGGGTCGACGACGTCGACGGTCACGACGACCGTGCAGGGCAACAAGGCCCCGACGATCGTGTTCCTGTCGCTGCGCCGCGTCGGCGTGCGTGTCTACGTGCGCTTCCGCGTTTGCGACGACAGGCTCGGGCGCCTGACGGTGATCGCGCGCGACAACAAGGCGCGTGCGCTGTCGGCCACCCGCCGCTTCGGCGTCATTCGAACCCAGTCGTGCGGCACGTTCGCGCGCAACTGGATCCCGGCGGCGCGGTTCCGCACGAAGGGCCGCTACGTGGTGACTCTGCGCGCCCAGGACACCTCGGGTGCGCTGAGCCGCATCGTCAGCCGGTCGCTCGTGCGCTAAGTGCGGTCAGAGGAGGCGGGGCCGCTCCGGCGGCCTCGCCTCTCTATCTACGCGCCCGCGCCGACCGCAGCGCCGACGACCGCGATCACGACGCCGGCGACCGACACGTAGGCGAGCGACTTCACGAAGCTCGTCTGGAAGAAGCGCCAGCGGATCCAGGCGAGCGCGATGAGCTCGAATGTCACCACGATCGCCGCCGTGATGATCGCCGCGTGGTAGTGCGGGATGAGGAACGGGAGCGTGTGGAGGATCCCGCCGATGAACGTCCCGATCCCGGTGATCGTCCCGCGCGTGGCGCCGCTGCCGCGTCCGGTGAACTCGCCCGTGTCCGAGAGACCTTCCGAGAATGCCATCGAGATGCCGGCTCCGATGGAGGTGGCGAGGCCGGCGACGAACGCGTAGTGCGGCTTGTGGCTCACGAGCGCGACGGAGAAGATCGGCGCCAGGGTCGACAGCGAGCCGTCGATCAGCCCGACCATCGCGGGCTGCACGCGCTGGAGGAGGAAGTGGTGTTCCTTCTCGGTCACATCTATAGTGTACTCGACAGATGACAAGGTGCTAGAGCGTAAAGCACGCCTTACAAGAGGCGTCAGGAACGCCTGACGTGCGGCTGAAGCTAACGGTCGCGTACGACGGCACCGGGTTCCGCGGCTGGGCGCGGCAGCCGGGTGAGCGCACGGTCGAGGCAGAGGTGCGCGCCGCGCTCGAGGAGGTCTACGGCCGGCTCCGCGGCCTCGCCGTCGCCGGGCGCACCGACGCCGGGGTGCACGCGCTCGCGAACGTCGTGTCGGTCGACGTCGGGAGCGCCGGCCCGCCGCCCGTCCGCGCGGCCGAAGCGCTCAACACCGTGTTGCCGGACGACGTGGCGTTCGTCGGCGTGGAGGAGGTCGCGCCGGACTTCCATGCGCGCTTCGCCGCGCGCTCGCGCTCGTATCGCTACCGGATCTGGCGCCGCCGCACGCGCTCGCCCTTCGAGGCGCGCCGGTCGCTCTTCCATCCGCGTCCGCTCGACCTCCAGAAGCTGAACACGTCCGCGGCGATGCTCGTCGGCGAACACGACTTCCGCGCCTTCACGCCGACCGACACGCAGCACACGATCTTCGTCCGCGCCGTCGAGGACGCGCGGTGGCACGACCGCGGGGACACGATCGAGCTCGAGATCACTGCCGACTCGTTCCTGCGCCACATGGTGCGCACCCTCGTCGGGACGATGCTCGAGCGCGAGCCCGACGACTTCCCGGGCCTCCTCGCGGGCGTGCCGCGCTCGGCCGCCGGCTCGACGGCGCCCCCGTGGGGCCTGTACCTCAGAGAGGTCCGGTACGAGTGAAGCGTAAGCCGCCGCCGGATCTCGACGCGTACCTCGCGTCCGTACGGGCGCGCTGCTTCATCTGCGAGCTCGTCGCGGGCACGCCGGCGCACCCGCACCACGTCGTCTACGAAGACGAGCGCGCGATCGCGTTCCTGAATCGCTTCCCGACGGTCGCCGGGTCGACGCTCGTCGCACCGCGCGAGCACCGCGAGCAGGTGACCGGTGACTTCGACGAGACGGAGTACCTGGCGCTCCAGCGCGTCGTGCACCGTGTGGCCGAGGCGGTGCGGCGCGCGACCGCCGCCGAGCGCGTGTACCTGCTCTCGCTGGGGTCGCAGCAGGCGAACCGCCACGTGCACTGGCACGTCGTCCCCTGCCCGCCGGGGCTGCCGTTCGAGCGGCAGCAGCTCGCCCTCCTCGACTGGGAGCACGGCCTCGTCGATCTTTCCGACGAGGAGACGGCCGCGCTCGCCGCGCAGATCCGCGTCGAGGTCTAGGGGCAGAGGTCCGCCGAGAGCGCGTCGGCGCGCAGCTCGACCAGCCGCGCGCTCGCGAACAGGCGGCGCGCAGCTGTCGGCCGGCCGTCGGCGATCGCGCGCCGGGCTGCGAGGCGCACCCGGACGACGGCCGCGTAGCCCTGGGCGGCCGTCCCCGGATCGACGCCGTAGTGGTCGCGAAGCTTCCGCGCAGTGGCCGCGACCCGCGGGACCGTCCGGGCGCGCCGGAGCTCCGAGACGAGCGTCGTGCACGACGGCACTTGCGTGGACTCGTGGCGCGCTGGAGCTTCGCTTCCGCACGACGCGGCGACTGCGACCAGAGCCAGGAGAAGCCACCTCACGGTCTGAGGATACGATCGAGGCCATGCGGTTTCCCGTCGTCCTGTTCGACCTCGACGGCACGTTGATCGACTCCGGGCCGATGATTCTCGCGTCCTTCCGGCACGCGACGCGCAGCGTGCTCGGACGCGAAATTCCCGACCGTGAGCTCGTCGCATCGGCCGGCGGCTCGAAGCTCGAGGATCAGATGAGCGCATTCGATCCGGGTCGCGTCGACGAACTGGTCAGGGCGTACCGCGCGCACAACACGCCGCTGCACGAGCAGCTCGAGTGCTGCGCCGGGATGGAGGGCGTGCTCGCCGAGCTGAAGGCGCAGGGGCGCATGCTCGGCGTCGTCACCGCGAAGCGGCGCATGACCGTCGAGCTCGCGTTCCGCCGGCTCGGGATCGCGCGCTGGTTCGACGTCGTCGTCACCTGCGACGATACCGCCGCTCACAAGCCGGACCCCGAGCCGATCCTCCTCGCGCTCGAGCGCCTCGGCGCGCGGCCAGAGGAGGCCGCGTACGTTGGCGACTCGCCGTTCGACGTCGGCGCGGCGCGCGCGGCCGGCGTGTTCGCGGTCGCGGTCTCGTGGGGCGGGATGCACGAGGTCGACGACGCGGACGCGTTCGTCCACTCCGCGAAGGAGCTGCTTGACGTCCTCTAGGACGTCGCCGAAGGAGCGCGCGGCGGAGCTGCGCGACCTCCTGACCCAGTGGGGGCACGCGTATCACGTGCTCGACGAGCCGATCGTCGAGGACGCGGCCTACGACCGCGCCTACGACGAGCTGGTCGAGCTCGAGCGCGAGCATCCCGAGCTCGTCACGCCCGACTCGCCCACGCAGCGCGTCGGCGCGCCGCCGTCCGAGAAGTTCCGCAAGGTCGAGCACCTCGCACCGATGGGCTCGCTCGAGAAGGTCACGACCGAGGAGGCGCTCGTCAAGTGGGCGCAGGACGTCTGCAAGCGCCTCGACGTGCCGGCCGAGGAGGTCGCATGGGTGATCGAGCCGAAGATCGACGGCTCGGCCGTCTCCCTCGTCTACGAGAACGGTCTGTTGTCCAGAGGAGCAACGCGCGGTGACGGCACGCGCGGCGAGGACGTCACTGTCAACCTGCGCACGATCGACGCGATCCCGCTGCGGATGCTCGGCGACGACGCGCCGCCGGTGCTCGAGGTCCGCGGTGAGGTCTACATGCCGCTCTCCGGGTTCAATGCGTTCAACCAGCGCCTCATCGCCGAGGGGAAGAAGACTGCGCCGAACCCGCGGAACGCAGCCGCGGGGTCGCTGCGCCAGCTCAACTCCGAGATCACCGCGCAGCGGCCGCTCTCGATCTGGGTCTACGGCTCGGGCTACAGCGAAGGGCTCGAGCGGATCGAGACGCACTGGGAGATGCTGCAGTGGCTCCGGGAACGCGGCTTTCGCACGAATCCCTTCGTCGAGCGGCTCGAGACGATCGAGGAAGTCGCGGCGCGCTGCGCGGAGTGGGAGCGGCGGCGCACCGACCTCGACTACGAGATCGACGGCATCGTGATCAAGGTCGACGCGCTCGCGCAGCAGCGCGCGCTCGGGTCGCTGCACGAGCGTCCGCGCTGGGCGCGCGCGTACAAGTGGGCGCCGATGACGGCCGTGACGCGACTGAACCAGATCCTGATCCGCGTCGGCCGTACGGGGGCGCTGAACCCGTGGGCGCTGCTCGAGCCGGTCGAGGTCGGCGGCGTGACGGTGTCGCGCGCGACGCTGCACAACGAGGAGGACATCAACCGCAAGGACATCCGGGAAGGCGACGACGTGATCATCCAGCGCGCGGGTGACGTGATCCCGCAGATCGTCGGCCCGGCCGGGAAGCACCGCAGGGGCACGAAGCCGTTCAAGATGCCGGAGCGGTGCCCGCTCTGCGACACGCCGGTCGTGAGGCCCGAGGGCGAGGTCATGCACCGGTGCCCGAACCGTGCGTGTCCGTCGCGCGGGCTCGAGACGTTGAACAACTGGGTGATGGCGGCAGCGGACATCGAGGGCGTCGGCGAGCAGCTCGTGCGGCGGCTCTGGGATCTCGGCCTCGTCCGGTCGCTGCCCGATCTCTACCGCCTGACGAAGGAGCAGCTGCTCGAGCTCGACGGCTTCCAGGAGAAGTCGGCGTCGAACGTGATCGCGGCGATCGCTGCGTCGAAGGACGTGCCCTTCTCGCGCGTGCTCTTCGGCCTCAACATCCCGGACGTCGGCTGGGTGACTGCGCAGAACCTCGCGCGGCACTTCGGCTCGGTCGACCGGCTGCTGGAGGCGTCCCAGGAGGATGTAGTCGAGGTCGAGGGCATCGGCCCCGACCGCGCGGAGTCGATCGTCGAGTGGTTCGCAGACGAGGACAACCGCCGCCTCGTCGAGGAGCTGCGAGCGATCGGCCTGCGCTTCGAGGCCGGCGAGGAGGACCGGCCTGTTCAAGGCCCGCTGACCGGCAAGCAGTACGTGATCACGGGAACGCTCGAGTCGTACTCGCGCGACGAGGCGAAGGCCGCGCTCGAGGCCCTCGGCGCGAAGGTAAGCGACAACGTCTCGAAGAAGACGACGGCGGTCTTCGCCGGCGAGAACCCCGGCTCCAAGGTCGCGAAGGCGCAGAAGGCGGGCGTGCCGGTCCTCGCCGAGGAAGACCTGAAGGCGCTGCTCGCGAACCCGGGCTAACGCGTTGCTCAAGGGTGTGGCTCTGGTCGCAGTCGACGCCGACGTGGCTCGAATGGACATGCCCTCACTCCGGAGTGGGGACGTGGCTCGAAGGCTCCGTTAAGGGACGAGGGCCTCGGCGGCGAGTGCCTGCGCGAAGCGGTCCTGCGCGGTGCGCGCCCAGTACGTCGACACCGGATGGCCGTTCTGCAGCACGGCGAAGGCGTAGCGGTCGCGGACGTAGCCCGAGAGCGCGGACGCGACGTTCGTCGTGCCGGTCTTCGCCCGCACTGCGCCTCGCGCGGGCCGGAGACGCAGGCGGTCTTCGAGCGTGCCGTTCACGCCCGCGATCGGCAGGGCCTCCCACAGCGGCTCGCGGAGGTCGGGATCGGTGAACGCGGCGACGAGAATCGCGGTGAGCGCGCGCGCCGTCAGCCGGTCCGCGCGCGAGAGTCCCGAGCCGTCGACGACGCGGACGCCGGCGAGTGGAACGCCCGCCTCGTGGAGGCAGCGCACCACGACGGCCGCTCCCGCGGCGGACGTTCCGGCTCCGCCGAGCTCGGCGCCGAGCGTCTTCAGGACGAGCTCGGCCGTGTAGTTGTCGCTCGCGATGTCCATGGTGGCGAGCACGTCCGGAAGCGGATCGGAGTAGACCACCGCGAGCCCGAACGAGCCGGGCGGCGCGCGCCCGGTCGCCGGTTCGCCGGCGACGATGCCGCGCGCGTGCAGCAGCTCCTGGAAGCGCGCCGCTGCCGAGAGCGGCGGCACCTTCCCGACGAGCCCGTGGTAGCGGTCTCGGTCGATTGCGAGCGCGGACAGCGGCGGCGACTCGTTGACGTAGAACCACGGCAACCAGCCGGCGACCATCCGGCGCGCGTCGAACCACGTCTCGTCGCCGATCACGCGCCCGGTGACGCGGCGGATCCCCTGCTCGCGCAGCTGCGCCGCGAGTCGCGTCAGCTGCAGCGACGAGAGGGTCGGATCGCCGTACCCCTTCAGCACGAGGTCGCCGTTCCAGACCTCGCCCTCCTGGTAGCCGACGCCGAGCACCTCGGTGCGGAAGCGGTAGGAGGGCCCGAGCTCGCGCAGCGCCGCGAACGTCACCGCGAGCTTCTCGTTCGACGCGGGCAGCAGCGAGAGGTCGGCGTTCCGCTCGTAAACGACCTCGAACGTCTCGAGGTCGATTGCGATCGCCGCCGACGCCTGCGCCGCGACGTGCGGCACGGTGAGCGCCCGGTCCAGGCGGAGCGGCAGCGTCGGCGCGGCCGCCTGTGCGACGGGAGCGGCCAGGAAGCAGGCGACGACGGCGACGAGGAGCCTGCGGCGCACCGGCCCATTGTGACCGACGGGTCGGCGTGGGTCCAGCCCGGGGCCAAGATGGGCCGCGCGGCCCATGACGCTGGTTGAGCGGATGCCAATACTCGTCAGGCGGTGGGGAACTCTGTGTTCGACGATATTCAGGCGCTGCTCGACGAGGTCGGCGCGGCCGATATCACGCGCATCGAGCGGACGCTCACGGACGGCTACGCGAAGGCCCTCTCGCTCGAAGCCGAGCGCTGGCGGCTGGAGAAGCAGATCGGCGAGGTCGCAGCCTCGATCGCCCGCGGCGAGGAGGCGAGGAAGGCGCGCGAGCTCTCGTTGCTCGCGAAGCAGCTCGAGGCCTCCGACGGCGACCTGACCCGGCTCCGCGGCCTGCTCGCGTCGCTGCGCGCGCGCCGCGAAGTCGTCCGCGCCGCCGCCGTCTAGGAGCAGCTCACACGATCCCGGAGCGGACGGCGTAGACCGCCGCCTGGATCCGGTTATCGATCTGGAGCTTCATCAGGATGTTCGAGATGTGGTTCTTGACGGTCTTCGGGCTGATGTGCAGCTCGCCGGCGATCATGGCGTTGTCCTTGCCGTTCGCGATCAGCTTCAGCACCTCGATCTCGCGGTCCGAGAGCTCGGACTGGATCGTCGCCGCCTCGTGCTGCGACGCGCTCGAGGCGCGCACGCGCTGCAGCACCTTCGCGGCGATCGTCGGCGACACGAGCGATTCGCCCACCGAGGCCGCGCGGATTCCCTGCATCAGCTCCTGGATCGAGGCGTCCTTGAGCAGGTATCCGCACGCGCCGGCGTAGATCGCGTCCATCACGTCGCCGTCCTGGTCCGAGATCGTGAGCACGAGGACGCGCGTGAGCGGTGCGATCATCGAGATCTGCCGGGTCGCTTCGACGCCGCTGATCCCCGGCATGTTGAGGTCCATCACGACGACGTCCGGGGCGACCTCGCGGACCTGCCTCAGAGCCTCGGTGCCGGTGTCGGCTTCGCCGACGACGTGCACCCCCTGCTCCTCGAGCAGGTTGCGGAGCCCCGTCCGGAACAGGTCATGGTCGTCGACGAGCAGGACTCTCGGCGAGACGTTGTCGTCGGTGATGTCGATTGGGTGGTTGCTCAGCTCGGCCTTCCTGGGCACGCCTGACTGGGCGATCAATTCTACTCAGTGGAGCGTGATCGTCACGGTTCGGCGGCCCCAGGCCTGTGCCTGGCCGACCGACGGGAACCAGAGGTCGATCGTCGCGCCGATCACAGCGCCGCCCGTGTCGGCGGCGACGGCCTCGCCGTAGCCCGGAATCGTCATGTGGGTGCCGAGCGGGATCACGCGCGGATCGACTGCCGCGACGCCCCAGCCGACCGGAAGCCCAGTGGCGGTCGTGCCCGAGAGCGCATAGCCGGTCGCGCTGACCGTGATCGTCCGTGCGCCGGCAACCGGCGCAGCCACCAGAGCGCCGGCGGCGACGGGCGACGCGAGCGTCGTGTCCGGCGTCGTCCGGATGAGCTGCTGCGTTCGAATCGTGGCCGCCTGCGCCGCAGCCTCGAGGTTCGAGATCTGCGCGTTGTTCAGCCGCCGCTCGTTCGCAAGGCTCGAGATGTATGCGCTGCGCTCGGCTTTGGCCTGCTCGAGCGACGAAGTCGTCGCTGCGGCGGCGCGCGTCGCCGCCTGGAGCTTCGCGACCCGCTTGGCGAGTGTCGTCGTCGCCGTTGCGAGCTGCCGTTTCGCCGTCCGGAGCTGCGCGAGCACGGACTGGTCCTGCGTCGCGACGCGGTTGAGGTTGTCGAGGCCGGTGAGCGCCTCGTCGAGGGACTTCGCGCCGAGGAGCACCTCCATCGCCGTGACGTCGCCCTGCTCGTACAGCAGGCGGAGGCGCGCCGCGAGGCGTCGCTGCGAGACGCTCACGCCCGCGCGCGCGACGCCGAGCTGGCGCGTGAGCGACGCGCGCTCGCGCCGCAGCACGCCCGCCTGCGCCTGCAGGTCTGCGAGCCGCGCGCGGGCGGCGTCGAGCCGCGAGTCGAGCGAGTAGAGGGAGAGGACGGCCGCGCGCGACCGCGTGGCGAGATTCGCGTTCTCCTGCCGCAGCGCGTCGGCGGACGTCGTGGGGTCAGCGCCGCCGACACCGGGGACGGTGAGTACCGTCATCACGGCCGCAGCAACGCCGAGAAGCCGCAGCTGCGGCCTTTGTGCCTGCCCAAGCACCGCGAGACCCTACCACAGCTTCGTCACCGTCTCTTTACAGTGCGCAAGAGATATCGGCAGAATTTGTGCAGATTGCGGGCACCTATCGGTTGCTGTCGTCCGAACACGTTGCTAACCTCCTGCACTCGTGACGTACCGGCCCCTCCCGGTGCGCCCGTCCCGGCCCCTGCCAGGGGGTCGTCATTAGTTCGAGAAAGGGACAGGCGCCGTACGTTCTGCTGGGGATACTCGCGGCTCTCATCGCCGCAGTCCCGGCGTTCGCCGACCCCTCGATCTCGTCCAAGCGCGCGGAGGCACAGCGCGTCATGGGCGAGATGAACCAGCTCGATGCGAGTCTGGAGCGGGCGGTCGAGCGGTACAACCTCGCCAACGTCAAGCTCGACAAGATCCGCAAGGACCAGCGCCTCAATGCGTTCGAGCTCCGCGTCGCGCAGTCGAACCTGAAGAAGAGCCGCCGCGCAATCGAGCGCCGACTCGTCTCGCTCTACACGTCCGAGCAGAGCTCGACGCTCGAGGTCGTGCTCGGCGCGAAGACCCTCGACGAGATCCTCAACCGGATCGACAATGCCGACCGCGTGTCGACGCTCGACTCGGAGGTGCTGAAGGAGGTCAAGACCTTCCAGGCGTCCGTGAAGCTGCACAAGCGCCAGCTCGCGGCTGCTAAGGCCGCGCAAGTGCGGCTCGTCGCCCAGCGGGCCGCGCAGCGGCGAACCGTCGAGGCGAAGCTCGCGGAACGTCAGCGCCTGCTGTCGTCGATCAAGGGCCAAATCGCCCAGATCCTGTCGGCGCAGCGCGCACGCGAGTTGCAGATGGCGCGCATCGCGCAGGCGCGGCTGTCCTCGACCCAGCGCGAGTCGGCGCAGCAGGCCGAAGGCACCGTCGTCGGCGCCACGGCCGCGACGCCCGAGGGCGTGACCGTCGCGCCGCCGTCGCAGTACGGAGGCGTGGTCGGTGTCGCGATGTCATATCTCGGCGTCCCGTACGTCTGGGGCGGCAGCTCGCCCGGCGGCTTCGACTGCTCCGGCCTCGTGGCGTACGCCTACTCCAGGGTCGGCGTCTCGCTGCCGCACTCGTCGTACGCGCAGTACGGCGTCGGCGTTCCGGTGTCGAAGGACCAGCTGCAGGCCGGCGACCTCGTCTTCTTCGACGGGCTCGGCCACGTCGGGATCTACATCGGCGGCGGCCAGTTCGTCCACGCCCCGCACACGGGCGACGTCGTCAAGGTCTCGAGCCTCGGCGACAGCTGGTACGCCTCGTCCTACGTCGGCGCCCGCCGGATCGTCTGACGCAGGGCGCCGCTCGGCCTGGGACCCGGGCTACGAGAGCGCGTCGCGGAGGAGCAGGACGACGACGATCACGGCGGCTGCCCCTGCCGCGACAGCGACGAACGCGGCGAGAAGCTTCACGCCGACGCCGGTCATCCCTCAGCCCGATCGAGGAATAGGAGCGAGAACGGTGCGCGGCCGCGCGGCGTGACCTCGAACGAGAGGCCCCAGTGGCCGACCATGACGAGCGCGGGCGCGGTGTGGCGGTACACGCCCGGCGCGACCTCCTGCAGGCGGTAGCCCTGTTGGCCCATCTCCATGTCGAGCATCGCGACGTTCGTCGTGACGTCGGCGCCGCGCACCGGCTTCCCGCCCCGCGTGACCCGGAGGGTGAAGTCGTTCGGAACGGCCGCACGGTTCGGCTCGACGAGGAGTTCGACGCGGTAGCCGTCCTTCGTCGCGACGTGCCGGACCGGACCGGGGCCGACGCGCGCCACCGCGCCGGATGCCTTGGCCAGCGCCTTCGCCGGCGGCGCGAGGCTCGAGAGAACCGCAGCGGCGAGCACGGCCGCCGCGACGAGCACCGCCTCTGCGGCGACGAGGCGGCGGAGTAGGACGGCCGCTGCGGGCGCGAGCTCCGGCCGTCGCCGATA
>DASXTR010000213.1:0-3265 GCA_036505325.1 Gaiellaceae bacterium | reverse complement strand
CGGGCCGGTGGCGTTGATCGAGACGAGGTGCCTGAACGGCGGGTAGCCGAGCTCGCGGCGACGCTCGAGCTCCTCCGTCAGGAAGCGGCCGACGTCGTGGCGCGCCGCGTACGAGACCGGACGCGAGTCCGGCTGGAACGTCTGGACGAGCACGCGCCCCGGCGCGTCGCGCCCGCTTCGCCCCGCGAGCTGGGTGATCAGCTGGAAGGTCCGCTCCTCGGCGCGGAAGTCCGGGAGCGCGAGCGATGTGTCGGCGTCGACGACGGCCGCGAGCTCGACGCCCAGGAAGTGATGCCCCTTCGCGACCATCTGCGTGCCGAGCAGGATCGCGCGCTCCGACTCGGCGAACGTCCGCAGCGCCGCGGCGAGCAGCTCGGGCTTCGCGGCCGTGTCCGCGTCCAGCCGCACGAGCTCGAGCTCCGGGAACTCGCGCGCGAGCTCGCGCTCGAGCCTCTGCGTGCCGGCGCCGAGCCGCGCGATGTCGGACGAGCCGCACACGGAGCAGGTCGCCGGAGCGGCCTCCGTGTGGCCGCAGTGGTGGCAGCGCAGCTCCGAGTCGCCGTGGAGGACGAGCGCGACGTCGCAGTTCGGGCAGCGCACCGTCGTCCCGCAGGCGCGGCAGTGGAGCGCGGGCGCGATACCCCGCCGGTTAAGGAGCAGGATCGCCTTGCCGCCGCGTTCTGCAATGCCGCGCAGGTCGGCGAGAAGGGGTGCACTCAGCGGGTAACCCGCCTCGCGGCGCAGGTCGACGACACGCACGGGCGGCAGCTCGCCGACGACGCGGCCGCCGAGTTCGAGCCGCTCGAGCGCGAGCCAGCTCTCGGGCCGAGGCGTGGCCGAGCCGTAGACGGCGACCGCGCCCTCGAGCGCGGCGCGCTTGGCGGCGACGGTCCGCGCGTCGTAGCGCGGGTCGGAGTCCTGCTTGTACGACTGGTCGTGCTCCTCGTCGACGACGATGAGCCCGAGCCCGCGCACGGGCGCGAAGACCGCGGAGCGAGCGCCGACGACGATGCGCGCGTCGCCGCGCGCGATCCGCTCGCGCTCGTCGCGGCGCTCCGCGTCGGTCAGCCCGGAGTGCAGGATCGCGACGCCGTCGCCGAAGCGCGCACGCACCCGGCCGACGGTCTGCGGCGCGAGCGCGATCTCCGGCACGAGCACGATCGCGCCCAGTCCGCGCTCGAGCGCCGCAGCGCAGGCCTGGAGGTAGACCTCGGTCTTGCCGGAGCCGGTTGCGCCGTAGAGGAGGAAGTGCGAGCCGGCGCCGGACATCGCACCGACGATCCGGTCGACCGCGGCGCGCTGGGTGTCCGAAAGCTCCGGCGCTGTCGCCTTGTCGGGCAACTCGTGCCGCTCCGCAGGTGCAGCCTGCTCCTTCCGACGCTTCGGCATCTCGGGCGCGACCAGCGCGAGCGCGCGCGCGGGTGTCGAGCCGTAGTAGTCCGCGAGCCACAGCGCGAGGTCGACGAGCGCAGCCGGCACCTCGCCGATCACGCTCTCGACCGGGCGCGTCTCGACGCCCTCCGGTGGCGAGTCGCCCACGTCGACGACCACTCCGCGGGCACGACTGCGCCCGAACGGCACGCGCACGACCGCCCCCTTCCCCACGCCGTCCTCGACCTCGTACGTGAACTCGCGCGCGAGCACACGCGCCGTCACCAGCGGGTACACCGCTGCGTACCGCGTCACGCTGCTTGCTCTTCGGTGGATTGGCGCAGCCGCAGGCGCTTCCACGAGAGCGTCCGCGCCATGACCAGCAGTGCGATTGCGCCGAGCACGAGGTTGCACACGACCTGCGCGATGTTCATGCCCACGCTGAACGCCACGAGCAGCGAGTGCTGCGGCTTCGGCCGCACCTTCCGGAAGATGAAGACGATCAGCCCTTGTTTCGTCCCCGCTCCGCCCGGCGTCGCCGGGAACAGCGTCGCGAGCGAGTCGACGACCTGCACGAGCAGCGCGTTGTGCAGCGTCGCGGGCACGGCGAACGCCTTCAGGAAGAAGTAGAGGGCGGCCACCCGGAACACCCACGACACCGCCTGCGGCAGGATCACGCCCCGCAGGAACCGCGGCCGGTCGTTCAGGATCGCGAAGCCCTGCCGCACGTGCTCGCGGAACTCGCGCACGCGCCGGCGCGCGTAGGCGAAGGCGATCAGTCCGAGCATGAGCAGCACGCCGAGGATCGCGAGCGTGAACCGCTCGTGCTCGACGAACCACTTCCAGTCGGTCGTCGGAATGCGCGAGTACACCTCGTGCGCCGGGAGCACGCCGAGCGACAGCGCCCACAGGATGAGCGCGCCGGCGACGAAGAAGTCGAAGATCGTCTCGACGATGAGCGTCGGCGCGAGCGTCGCGTAGCTCGAGCCCTCGATGCGGTGCTTGACGAGGTAGAGCTTGACGAGGTCGCCGCCGCGCGCAGGTGCGACCGAGTTGACGCCGACCCCGGCCATGTAGGCGCCGAAGACGCTGCGCAGCCGTACCCTGCAGCCCGGGTATGCCGCGCGCAGGATCGCCCGCCACGCGATTGCGCGGAACAAGAGCTTCGTGACGTGCAGGAGGAGCGCGATCCCGAGCGGCCCCCAGCGCACGGCGGCCAGGTGCTCGAAGAAGACCTCGACTGCGTTGAAGAAGGCGTGCACGGACGCCCAGGGTAGATCAGCCTCCGGCGGCTTCGAGCACGAAATCGGTCGCGAAACCGAGGAAGATCCCGCCCAGGAGCATCCACGTCACGAGCGTCGGCATGGCGTAGCGGCGGCAGACGTTGAAGAGCTCCATCACGACGTAGAGGATCGAGCCGGCCGCGACGGCGAAGAACAGCACCTGCAGCCCCTCGCTGACCCAGACGTTCCCGAGCGCGGTGCCGAGGAACGTCGGCGCGCCGCCGACCAGGCCGAGCAGCCCGAGGAACGCCCAGCTCGGCCGGTCGGCCTCGCCGGACATCGGCCCGACGATGCCGAAGCCCTCGGTCGCGTTGTGGAGCGCAAAGCCGATGATCAGGACGAGTGCGAGGGCGACCTCGTCGGCGGCGGCCGACTGGCCGATCGCGAGGCCCTCGCCGAAGTTGTGGATCCCGATGCCGGTCGCGATCAGGAGCGCGAGGCGGCGGCCCGGCGAGAGCGTCTCGATCCATGAGCGCGAGGTGAACTCGTCCGTCGCCGCGGCGCCCGGGCCGACGAGCGGCGTCGCCCGCTTCCGCTTCAGCCACCAGTCGTAGTAGACGAGGCTCATCAGGCCGGCGGTGAAGCCGATCGCGAGCAGCGGCGCGAGCTCG
>DASXTR010000212.1:0-8092 GCA_036505325.1 Gaiellaceae bacterium | reverse complement strand
CCGACCCGACGAACGTCCTCACGTCCGACGACCTGCGGCTCGCGCTCGGACTCGCGGTGCAGCTCGTCGTCGTGGACGCGAGCGAGCTCGACGAGACGATCTCGCGCACGTACCGGCAGCACGTCGAGGTGATCGAGGGCGGCGAGGAGCCCCTGCTGGAGGAGTCGCTCGTCGAGGACGTCCGCGAGGGCGCAGCGACGAATGCGCCCGCGATCCGGCTCGTCAACCAGGTGCTCTCGATGGCGATCGAGGAGCGTGCGTCCGACATCCACTTCGAGCCGCAGGCGCGCGAGCTGGTGGTGCGCGCCCGCGTCGATGGCGTGACACGGCGCATCACCACGATCCCGCGCTCGATGCAGGCCGCAGTGATCTCGCGCCTGAAGATCATGGGCGAGCTCGACATCGCCGAGCGGCGTGCGCCACAGGACGGCCGCATGTCGATCCGCTTCGGCGGGAGCCCGATGGATCTGCGCATCGCCGTCCTCCCGACGACGTACGGCGAGCAGGTCGTCCTGCGCATCCTCCACCGCGCCGTCGGACGGCTCGGGCTCGAGGACCTCGGCATGGCGCCGCACGCCATCGCCGACTTCCAGCGCGCGATCCAGCAGCCGTACGGCGCCGTGATCGCATGCGGACCGACCGGCTCCGGCAAGACGACGACGCTGTACGCGGCTCTCGACGTGCTGAACGACGAGGGGCGGGTCCTGCAGACAATCGAGGATCCGGTCGAGACCCAGCTTCCCGGCGTCACGCAGATCGAGGTCAACCCGAAGGCGGGGCTGACGTTCGCGCGCGGGCTGCGCACGCTCCTGCGCTCCGACCCGGACGTCGTCCTCGTGGGCGAGGTGCGCGACGAGGAGACGGCGCGGATCGCCGTGCAGGCGGCGATGACCGGACACCTCGTCCTCACGACTCTGCACACGCACAACGCGGCGTCGTCGATCGCACGCCTCAAGGACATGGGCGTCGAGCCGTCGCTGCTCGCGACCGCGATCAACTGTATCGTCGCGCAGCGCCTGGCGCGGCGCCTGTGCCTGGAGTGCCGCGAGGCGTACACGCCCTCCGCGGCCGAGCGCGCGGCGCTCGTGATCGACGCCGGCGTCGAGCTCTACCGCGCCCGCGGCTGCGTGCGCTGCGCGGGAACCGGCTACAAGGGTCGCGTCGCGCTCTACGAGGTGATGCCGATCCAGGGCCGCATCCGCCGCCTCGTCGAGGCGTCGACGGAGGAGATCTTCGCCGCGGCGGTCGAGGCCGGCATGAAGACGATGCGCCAGGACGGCATCCGCCTCTGCGTCTCGGGCGTCTCGTCGGTGGATGAGATCCGCCGCGTCACCGGCGACCGCCTGAGCTGACAAACCGGTCCGAGCTCCCGCCCGTAGCCCCGCGGGGGAGGAGAAAGGATGGGAGGGATGTCACTTCGTCATGTCATGGGGGCCGCGCTCGCGGCGCTGCTCCTGGCCGCGCCAGGGGTCGCGGCCGAATCCAATGCGTACACCGTCCACCCGCTCGTCTCGAACGTCGCCGGAGCCGCACCCACGGTCGACCCGAACCTCGTCAACGCGTGGGGTCTCGTCGCCGGGCCCACGACGCCCTGGTGGGTCGCCGACAACGGCACCGACAAGTCCACGCTCTACACCCAGACGGGCGCGATCGTGCCGATCGTGGTCGACGTCGACGGCGGGCCGACCGGAATCGTCTTCAACGGCGGCGCCGGCTTCCTCGTCCAGAGCGGCGCGCTGTCCGGACCCGCGCGATTCATCTGGGCGAGCGAGAACGGGACACTGCACGGCTGGAACCCCGCGGTGCCGCCGCCGCCCTCGCACCCGGCGCAGCAGACGGCCGACCGCAGCTCCGTCGGCGCGAGCTACAAGGGGCTCGCGATCGCCGGCTCGACGCTCTACGCGACCGACTTCCACAACGCGCGCGTCGACATGTTCGACTCGTCGTGGAGCTACGTCGGATCGTTCACGGATGCGTCGGTTCCACACGGCTACGCGCCGTTCGGGATCCAGGCGATCGGCGCTCGCATCTTCGTGACGTACGCGAAGCAGGACGCCGACGCCGCCGACGAGGTTGCCGGGCAGGGGCGCGGGCTCGTCGACGTGTTCGACACGAGCGGCGCGCTCCTCGGGCGCGTCGGGCAGCACGGACAGCTCAACGCTCCGTGGGGGCTCGCGCTCGCCCCGCCGACGTTCGGACGGTTCGGCGGCGACCTGCTCGTCGGCAACTTCGGAGACGGCGAGATCGTCGCCTACGAGGAGCTGGCGAACGGCCGCTTCGAGCCTCGCGGGGAGCTGCGCGGCGCGGACGGGAACCCGCTCGCGATCGACGGCCTCTGGGCGCTCGAGTTCGGCACCGGGAGCCCCTCCAGCGGGCCCCTGGACACGCTCTTCTTCACTGCCGGGCCGAACGACGAGGAGGACGGCCTCTTCGGCTCGATCACGGCCGGCTAGGCCGATCAAGGGCGGCGCGGCCTTCGGGGCCGCGCTGCCCTCCTAGACGAGGACCGCGCGGTTGCGACCGGCGCGCTTCGCGTCGTACAGCGCCGCGTCGGCGGCGCGCACCAGCGAGTCCGCGTCCGCCTCGAGGGTCGCCGCGCCCGCCGAGGCGGTGACCGCGATCGCCCGGCCGTCGACGACGAACGCGTCGTCGCCGATCGCGGACCGCAGCTCCTCGGCGCGGGCGGCGAGATCGGTGCCGTCGCCGACGCCGACCAGGAGCACCGCGAGCTCCTCGCCGCCCCAGCGCACGACCCCGTCGCCGGTGCGCACGCGCGCCGACAGGCGGCGGACGGTCTCGACGAGCACGGCGTCGCCGGCGGCATGGCCGTACCGGTCGTTGACGCGCTTGAAGTGATCGAGGTCGAGCAGCACGAGGCCGACGTTCGTCCCCGCGCGAACCTCCTCGTCGATCGCCTCCTCGAACCAGCGGCGGTTGTACGCGCCGGTGAGCGGGTCGCGGCGCGCACGCGCCTCCGACTCGGCGTGGCGCTCGGTCCACCGCATGCGCACGAGGCGGACCGCGGTCGCGGCGATCAGCGCCGGTACGAGCAAGAGGACGATCGCGCCCGCGCCGGAGCCGTCGTACGCCAGTGCGAGGCCGGCGACGAGCGGAACGCCGAGCGCGGGATCGGAGAGGTTCGCGAGGACCGCCGACCGGGTCAGCTGGAAGATCCCCGTGAGCGAGAGCGCGATCGTCGCGCCGAAGACGACGGCCGTGCCCGCGACCTCGGCCGCGGCGGCCGCTGCGAGCGCGTCGCCTGCCGTCCCGGCCGAGAGTCCGAACACGTGGACGGCGGCGCCCGCGGTCGCACCCTGTGCGGCCCGGATCGACGCATAGCCGATCCGCGATCGGAAGCCGTGCGCCGAGATGCCGGCGGTCGCACAGCCGGCGACGGCGCCGCCGAGCGGGCCGCCGATCATTCCCGCGAGGATGACGATCGGGTCGGCCGCGTCGTAGACGAGCTTCGGGCCGAGCGAGATCCCCTGCATCGCGGCGAAGACCGCGGCGCACGCGAGGAACGCGACGATCCCCGGATGGTCGACCGTCCAGCCGTGCGCGGCGCCGGTCGCGGCGACGATCAGCGCTGCCGCGAGGCCGAGCGCCGCCGTCGCCGCGTGCTCACGGCGAATCTCGTTGGCGTCCGGTGCCGCAGCTGCCATTGCACAAGGTTGCTGGATACCGCGGCGCCCTGTCTCCCTCGATCGAGGGATAGGAGGTTAGGAAAGGATTAATCAAGATCTCGAATGCGCTCGGCGTAGTGGCTCTCGGCCGGCCGCATCGAGCTCGCAAGCTTGTAGTGCCCGTTCGCCTCCGCATCGCGCCCGAGCTTCTCGAGCGCGCGCCCGAGCGCGTAGTGCCCGTAGTGGTCGGTCGGCGAGATCTCGAGCAGCGCGCGGAACTCCGCCTCGGCCTCCTCCCAGCGCTGCAGGCGGAAGTAGGCGATCCCCAGCGCCTCGCGGATCGACGCCTTGTTCGGCTCGAGCCGCTTCGCCCGCTCGAGCGGCACGGTCGCTTGCGCGGGCATCCCCTGCTTCAGCCGGCGGCGGCCCTCCTGGAAGCTGTCGTACGCGTCGTGCTCGCTCATCGCAGATACAGGAAGTTCTCGCGCACCAGGTCAACGGGCGACGTTATGTCGCGGGTGCGCCCGATCTGGATAGCAGACACGACGGCCCCGTCGCCGATCGCGAGCTGCAGGACGTCGGCCAGCTCGTGCGGCGGCCGGCCCGGAAGCGGGTCGAGGAACCGTGCGACCCGTGGGCCGAGGGCCATGATCGGCGCGGCCGTCCACTCGCGGTCCGGGCTCGCCTCCTTGAAGCGGACGACGCGGCCGTCGGCGACATGGATCTGCGTGTGGTCGGGCCGGCCGGGCTGGCGCCGGATCGCGACCGCGCCGTCGGCGCGGGCCGCGGCTGCGACGAAGCGCTCGAGGTCGGCCGGCCGGAACTTCGTGTCGGCGGCGACGGCGATGAACGGCGCTTCGGGCTCGGCCACGCTGACCGCATGCGCCGAGCCCAGCGGCTCCTCCTGGCGCGCGAACCTGATCTCGTAGGGCAACGGCGCGACGAGCGCCTCGACCTGCTCGGCGAGGTGGCCGGTGACGACGGCGAAGCGATCGATCCCCGCCGCGGCGAGGTCGTGGATCAGCGTTACGACGACGGGCCTGCCGTCGATCGGGAGCACAGGCTTCGGCCAGCGCTCGGTCAGCGGCCGCATGCGCGTCCCTTCGCCGGCCGCCATCACGACCGCCTCTATGACAGAAACGTCTCCGCCTCGTCGAGGATCGCGGCCGCGATCTCGCGCTTCGACGCTTTCGGCACGCTCCGCTCGCGGTCGCGCGTGACGAGCACGACCTCGTTCTCAGGTGCGTCGAAGCCGATGTCCGCACGCGAGACGTCGTTGTAGACGACGAGATCCGCGTTCTTCGTGTCGAGCATCCGGCGCTTGCGCTCGAGACCTGGCTCTCCCTGCTCGGCGCCGAACGCGACTAGCACCTGGCCGGGGCGCTTGCGCTCGCCGAGCGCGCGCGCGACGTCGCGCGTCGGCTCGAGCTCGAGCGTCCACGACTCGTCGCTCTTCGCGCGCTTGGTCGCGATCGCCTCCGTAGGCCGGTAGTCGGCGACCGCGGCCGCCATCAGGAGGAGGTCGACGTCCTCGAGAGCGAGCGCCGCGTCGAGCATCGCGTCCGCGGTCGGGGTCGGAATCACTTCCACGCCCGCGGGGGGTGGGACGGCGAGGTTCGCAGCGAGTAGGACGACGTCCGCGCCGCGGCGCCGCGCCTCCTCGGCGAGGGCGACGCCCATCCGGCCGGACGAACGGTTGCCGACGAAGCGGACGGCGTCGACCGGCTCTCTCGTGCCACCGGCCGTCACGAGCACGCGTCTGCCCGTGAGCGAGCCCGGCGCGAGCAGCTGTGCGACGCGCGCCGCGATCTCCTCGGGCTCGGCCATGCGGCCGACGCCCCATTCGCCCTCGGCCAGCTCGCCCTCGTCGGGGCCCACCAGCTCGACGCCGCGCGCGGTGATCGTCTCGACGTTCGCGCGCGTCGCCGCGTGCGCCCACATGCGCGGGTTCATCGCCGGCGCGATGAGGACCGGGCCGCGATGGGCGAGCGCCGCCTCGGTGAGGACGTTGTCGGCGATTCCATGCGCGAGCTTCGCGAGCGTGTTCGCCGTGCACGGCGCCACGACCAGCAGGTCGGCGCGCGTCAGGTGCTCGTAGACGTCGTCGCTCTTCGGCCTGCGCGCGAGCGCGAGGAACGTCTCCTCTGCGACGAACCGCTGCGCGCCGCGCGTGACGAGCGGGATCACCTCGTGCCCTGCCTTGACGAGCAGCCGCGTCAGCTCGCACGCCTTGTAGGAGGCGATTCCACCGGTCACGCCGAGCAGGATCCGGCTCATGCCGGGAATTGTGCCCATACGTTTCCTTTCCGGACAGGTCCCGCGGCGACATGTCCCGTCGTCAGACGACGGGTGTGGAAGTGTCACGGTGGTGTGACGAGAGTGTGACTTGTCCTGCTGGGAGGGCAGTTCGTCGTCGTCAGACGAGGCGCTCGGAACTGCCACATCGGTGTGACGAGAGTGTGTCGGGAGTGCATGATCGGGGGGTGCTTCGGACCGCTCCGGCGCGGCTGCTCACGTTCCCGACGGAGGCGCACCGGCGCGCGGCGGACGCCGCGGTCGCGTTTCTCCGGACGCTCCGCGACGTGGACGCCGTCGTGGTCGTGGGCTCGGCGGCTCGCAGGACGGACGCGAACGATCTCGACCTCTGCGCGCTCGTCGCGGACGGGGCGACGGCTGCCAGGGTCGAGGAGCGGTTCGAGGAGTTCGCCGCCGGTTCGCCGGAGCTGCTCGCGCTGCGCAAGCTGGGACCGTTCGTGGAGTGCGACCTGCACGCGCTCGACGGCGAGTTCGCTCCGGGGCCGCGCGGGTGGACGAGCGGTCCCGAGCCCTTCGAGCTCGATATCGGGAACGAGGTCGCGTACAGCGTCCCGCTCTGGGAGCGGAACGACCACTACCGCCGGCTGCGGGAACGCTGGCTTCCGTACTACGGCGACGACCTCCGTACCGCGCGACTCGAGGAAGCGCGCATGTACTGCGTCAACGACATCGACCACGTTCCAGTCATGGTGGGGCGCGACGAGCCGTTTCATGCCTTCCACCGCCTCTATCTCGCGTTCCAGGAGTTCCTGCAGTGCGTCTTCATCGCGCGGCGCACGTATCCGATCGCCTACGACAAATGGATCCGCGAGCAGGTCGAGGGCCTGCTCGGTCTCCCCGAGCTGTACGCCGTGCTGCCGTCGCTGATCGGCGTCGCCGGCCTCGACGGCGCGGCGATCGCGCGCAATGCCGAGCGCCTCCGCGACCTCCTCGACACGTGGGCGCCGTCCGAACGCTGAAGCAGGCGGCGGCGTGGGTCGACCGCGTCGGGCTCGCGCTCGTCTTCCCGAAGGACGACATCGTGCTGCCGTCGCTCTGGGAGGCGGCCGGCGGCACCGACGAGTACGCCGAGCGCAACGAGGACGGAACCTTCGTCCGCTGGACGCCCACGATGGCGTACGTCTGGGAGACGAAGGACGCGCTGCCCGCAGGCGGTCTCTGCGCCGCCGGGAAGCACCTGCGCGGACGGGCGTCGTTCGTCGCGCTCGACCTCCTCCCCGCGCTCGTCGCGCTCGCGCCGCGCGACGAGCCGGACGCGATCGACGGCGAGGTCGTCGAGTTGTTGCGGACGCACGGGCCGGCGTCGACGCGGGACCTGCCCGACCTGCTCCCCCACCACGAGCGCAAGCACGTGCGCGCCGCGCTCGACCGGCTGCAGAAGCGGCTCGTCGTGACGAACGCCGGGCTCGAGGAGACGGACGGGTGGCCCGCGATCGTCGTCGACCTCGTCGAGCGCCGGTTCGTGGACCACCTCCGGGTGCTGCCCGAACCGGACCAGGCGCGCGCGACGCTCGCGCGGCGCGTCCTCGACACCGTCGGCGAGCTGACCGCCGAGGACCTGAAGGGCGCGCTCGGCTGGCGCAAGGCCGACTGCGTCGCAGCGCTCCAGGCGACGGGCGCGCCCGCGCGCGAGGAGGAAGGATTCACCGTATGGAGGAAGTCCCGCTAGCGGGACGCCGGGTCAACGTCAGCGCGATGGTGCCGTCGGCTCGATCAGGGAAGAACCGAGATCGCGTTCGGTAGTTACGCGGGTCGCTGATGCACCGCGAGCCGACGCGAGCGCGGGCTTTGCCCGTGCTCGCCACGACCGGTGGTCAAGTGTCGGAAGCGGGGCTCATGGGGGAAACCGGAGGTTTCCACCCATGCCTTACCTCTTGTAGTTGTACGAGATCTTGCCCTCCGAGATTTCCTCGAGGGCCATCGTGAGGTAGTTCTTGGACCGGGACTCTACGAGCGGCGGCGGGAACTCGTCGAACGTGCCCTCACCGAGTTGGTGGTGGTAGTTGTTGATCTGCCTCGCGCGCTTGGCCGCCACGATCACGAGCGCGTAGCGCGAGTCGACCTGGTCCAACAGTTCGTCGATACGGGGGTGGATCATCGGCGGGCCATGGTAGCGGCCCCGTTCAGTTCCTGCCGGACGATCTCCACGACCT
>DASXTR010000211.1:0-33934 GCA_036505325.1 Gaiellaceae bacterium | reverse complement strand
TCCTACGCGTCACCCTGAACTGGGGCGGGAAGCTCGGAGTCGCGAGGCGGAAGCCGGTCGAGCCCGCCGATCCCGAGGACCCTGCGTACGACTGGCGGCTCTACGACCGCATCGTGCTCTCGGCCGCTGCGAACGACGTCGAGGTCCTCTTCACGATCTTCGGCACGCCACCGTGGGCCAACGGCGGTCAGACGCCGACGCGTGCGCCGCGGAACGCCGCCGCGCTCGAAGACTTCGCGTACGCGGCCGCGATGCGGTACAGCGGGACGTATGCGCGCGGCGACGGCACGGTCCTGCCCGCGGTGCGCCGGTGGACGGCGTGGAACGAGCCGAACCTGCGCATCGGCCTCTACGACCAGTGGCGGCGCGTCGGGGGCCGCTGGCGCGTTCAGAGCGCGATCGACTACGCGCGGATCTGCAACGCCGTCGTCGTCGGCGTCCACGCGCTGCTCGCCCACCAGCTCGTCGCCTGCGGCGTGACCGCCGCGCGCGGCAACAACAACCCTGGGACGAAGTACCCGTCCGTGTCGCCGGTCGCATTCGTCGACGCGATGCACGCCGCCGGCGCGCGCGGCTTCGACGCCTACGCACACCAGCCGTACTACGGCTCGCCGCGCGAGACGCCGTCGACGAAGCCCCCGGGCTCGCGCGCTGTGACCCTCGCGAACATCTCGGTGCTCGAGCGCGAGCTGCAGCGCCTCTACCGCCGCGCCGTCCCGTTGTGGCTGACCGAGTACGGCTACCAGACGAACCCGCCCGACCACCTCTTCGGCGTCACGTGGGCGCAGCAGGCGCGATACCTGACGCAGGCGGTGGCGATCGCGCGCCGCGACCCGCGGGTCGACGTCCTGCTCTGGTTCCTGCTCGAGGACGAGCGCGACGTCGCACGCTGGCAGTCCGGGGTGATCACGGCCGACGGCGTGCGCAAGCCGTCGTTCGCCGCGTTCCAGCGCGCAGCCGCCGCCTTGTAGCGCGGTTCAGTGGACAATCGCTCGCGGTTGGCAGCGCAGACGGACGCGCGGGCAGAGCCCGCGCGTCCCGAGGACGGCGCCGACAAGCGTCGCCTCTAACCCGAGTTCCAGAAGTCGTGCTGCTCGACGACAAGGCCGTCGCCGGCGAAGCGCACCAGCGACACGCCCGCGAGGTGCTCCTCGCCGCCGTCCGTGAGCTTCGTGTCGCCGCGCCACTCGATCGCCGCGCGGTCGCCGTCGACGAGCGGCTCCTCGAACGACGCCTGCGCCGACGCCTCCTCGGCGAACACGCGCTCGAGGTAGTCGCCCGGCGCCTCGCGCTCGCGGAACGGCGACTGCGACCAATGCGCGCCCTCCGTGTACAGCGCGAGGATGGCGGCGCCGTCGTGCTCGTTCCAGCCGCGCTCCCAGGTCTCGGCCCAGCGCCGAGCCGCTTCGCGCGTGTCCACGGCTACGAAAAAGCGACGGCTTCCATCTCGTGCAGCGTGGCGAGGCGCTTCAGCGCCTCGACCTCGATCTGCCGCACGCGCTCGCGGGTCAGGCCGAGCCGCCGGCCGATCTCCTCGAGCGTCTTCGGCTCGGCGTCGTCGAGCCCGTAGCGCAGGATCAGCACCGCGCGGTGCCGGTCCGGCAGCGACCGCAGCGCCTCCGCGAGCGTCTGCGAGCGCAGCGTGTCCTCGACCATCTCGTCCGGCAGCGGTCCTTCGCCGGGCACGAAGTCGCCGAGCACGGCGTCGTCGGCCTCGCCGACCGGCGCGTCGAGCGACGTGGACGCGCGCGCGGCGGCCTTGACCTCCCGCGCCTGCTGCAGGGGCAGATTCGCCTCGTCGGCGATCTCCTCGAGCGTCGGCTCGCGTCCGAGCTGCGCCCACAGGTGCCGTTCTGCGCGGTTCATCTTCTGCATGCGCTCGACGATGTGGACGGGCATGCGGATCGTGCGCGCCTTGTCGGCGAGCGCACGCGCAACGGCCTGGCGGATCCACCAGGTGGCGTACGTGGAGAACTTGTAGCCGCGGCGCCAGTCGAACTTCTCGACCGCGCGGATCAGGCCGAGCGTGCCCTCCTGGATCAGGTCGAGGAAGGGGAGGCCCTGGTTGCGGTAGTTCTTCGCGATCGAGACGACCAGGCGCAGGTTGGACTGGATCATCCGCGACTTCGCGATGTCGTCGCCGCGCTCGATCTTCTTCGCCAGCTCCACCTCCTGCGCCGCGGTGAGCAGCGGATGGCGTCCCGCCTCGCGCAGGAAGAGCTGCAGGGCGTCGGTCGTCGTCTCCCAGGAGAGCTGCAGCGGCTGCGGCTCGGGCTGCGGCTCGGGCTGCGCCGTCTCGCCGTCCTCGAGCACGTCGTTGACGATGTCGATCTGGCGCGTCTCGAGCTCGCGGTGCAGCGCGTCGACCTCGAGCGGGTCGAGCTGGAGCGGCTCGAGCACCTCGTTCAGCTCCGACTGCCGGAGCGTCCCACGCTCTTCCGCGCCCTCGACCAGCTGCTGCAGGTCTTCGCTCAACAGCAGGATGTCTGTCTCTGTCGTCACCTGTCCATTACCTGGTAGCCGTTCCCGGGTGCAGCCAAACTCTCCGGCCCCGCTGATAGACCCTCGGGCGCCCGCCGAACTTGCGCTCACATTCCCAGTCGTAAAGCGGAATCGGCTGCCGCGACGAGGTCGGGATCGTGGCTCGCGGCGACGACCGTGGTGCCGGCCGCGTGCGCCGCTTCCTGCAGGAGGCGGATCACGATCCGGCCCGTTACGCGGTCGAGGTGCGCCGTCGGCTCGTCGGCGAGCAGGAGGCGCGGCGCCGGCGCGAGTGCGCGGGCGAGCGAGACGCGGCGCTGCTCGCCGCCGGAGAGGCGGTCGGCGCGCCGCTCGGCGAGCTCGTCGAGGCCGACCGCGGTGAGCGCACGCAGCGCTCGCCGCCGCGCCTCGTCGGCGTCGAAGCCGCGCAGCGCCAGGCCGAGCTCGACGTTCTCGCGCGCGGTCAGGAAGTCGACGAGCGTCGAGTGCTGCGACACATAACCGACGACGCGCCGCCGGAACGCCGCGCCCTGGTCGGCCGTCAGCGCGTCGACGCGCTCGCCGGCGATCCAGATCTCGCCCTCGTCGGGGGCGTCGAGCGAGGCGAGCAGGTCGAGAAGCGTCGTCTTCCCGCTGCCCGACGGCCCGGCGACGACGTGCAGGCGCTCGGGCGCGAACGCCCACGTCAGGCCGGAGAGCGCCGGCCGCTCCTGGCCCGCGTGCCGCTTCGTGACGCGGTCGAGCGCGACCTCCGTCGCGCGCTTTTCCTCGGGCTCGAGCCGCGGCGCCGGCGCGGACGGCGGGCGGACGGCGGGACCCTCCGCCAGGAGCTCGACCTTGCCCCAGCTCGCCTGGGCGCGCACGCGCTCCTGCACGCCGGCCGCCTCGCGCAGCCGGCGCGGCAGGCGCAGCCAGCCCTGCTCGTCGACGATCAGGACCGGACGCTCGGCGCCCTCGGCGGCGAGGCGCCCGTCGCGGATGTGGATCGTGCGCTGCGTCGCGGCCGCGACGACCGGGTCGTGCGTGACGATCAGCGCGGCCGCGCCTGCGTCGGCCGCGAGCTCGAGGATCAGGTCGACGACCACGGCCGTCGACGCGGCGTCGAGCTCACCGGTCGGCTCGTCGGCGAGCAGGAGGCGCGGACGCTTCGCGAGCGCGGCGCACACCGCGACGCGCTGCTGCTCGCCGCCGGAGAGCTCGGCCGGCTTCGCGCGCGTGTGCCCCGCGAGGCCGGCCGCGCGCAGGAGCGCGGCGGCGCGGCCGGGCTCGCGGCGACCGGCGAGCCGGAGGGGGAACGTGACGAGCTCCTCGACGGTGAGCTCGCGCGGCAGCGCGAGGTGGTAGTGCTGGCGGACGATCCCGATCGAGCTCCGGCGCAGCCGCGCCAGGTCGCGCGCCGGCGCGCGCTCGGCCGGCGTGTCGAGCAGCCGCAGCGTCCCGCTCGACGCGCGCGCGAACCCGGCGCAGAGCGCGAGCAGCGTCGACTTCCCCGATCCGCTCGGGCCGAGCACGGACACGACCTCGCCGTCCGCGACCTCGAGCGAGAGCCCGCGCAGCGCGGCGACGTCGCCCTGCGGCGCGCGGTAGAGATGGAACAGGTCGTGCGCGCGCACGGCGCTCATGCGCGCAGCCTCCGCGCCGCGGGCGCGCGCAGCGCGCGCGCCGTGAGGAACGCGGCCGCGCCGACCCCGGCCGCGCCGACCGCGACGAGGACGGCAGCAGCCTGCGGCCACGCGATCGCCGCGACGATCGGCGGCAGCGGCCGCCGCGCCGTGCCGGCGACGGCGACGAGCGCGCCGACGACGCGCACGGTCGCCCACGCGCCGAGCACGCCGGCGCCGATGCCAAGTGCGGAGACGGCGACGAGCCGCAGCTGCGCGCTCCGCCGCAGCGAGCGCGGCTGCACGCCGAGCGCCTCGTACTCGGCGAGCGCGAGCCGGTCGTCGGCGAGCGCCGCGCGCGACGCGAGCACGAGTCCGACGAGCGCGAGCGCCGCGGCGAGGACGCCCGCGAGCCCGAGTACCGACTCGGTGCCCGCCGCCAGCGGATCCGCACGCAGGCGGCGCTCGAGCGCGCGCGCGTCGACGGTTGCGGCAGCGGGGCGACGCGTGAAGAACCACGCCTCGTTCGGCAGCGCGGTCCCGGGACGGTCGCCGTTCAGCGCCGCGAACAGCGTGTCGTAGTCGAGGACGAGGAACCGCGACGGCCGCTCGAGCACGGTCGGGAAGAGGCGCGCGCGTCCGACGATGCGCACGGGCAGCTGCCGCCCCGCGACGTCGAGCGTGACCGTTCCGTCGACAGCCTGCGCTGCCGCCGGCGGCCCCGCGAGCGCCGGCACCGCGCCGACCTCGAACCCCGGCGGCGGCGCGGGCAGGCCGAGCTTCGGGTGGATCAGCGCGCGCAGCGTCCCGTTGAAGTCGAACCGGATCCCCCGCTCGACGGGCGCATGCGTGAAGTCCCACGCCGCGAGGTAGCCCGTCGCGCCGTCCGCCGCCTGCGCCTCCCTCCAGGAGCCGAGCGGCGGCAGCGGCGTCCACGCGCCGCGGGCCAGCTGCTCGAGCGGGCCGAGCTCCAGGTACCCGCGCGGGTCGTACTGGAAGGTCGGCGACCCGCTCGTCGACGCGAACTCGATGCCGACGAGTTGCGCGCCTGGGAGGTCGCGGACGGGAGCGCGCAGCAGCCGCCAGCGCCGCGTCGCGACCCCGAGCACGACGTGCGCGAACCGCTGGCCGGGGAGCAGGAGGTGCGCGACGACGATCCGCGGCTCGCCCGCACGCACGCGCGCCCACGCGCGCAGCGCGCGCGCGTCGCGCGCGAGCGGCGGGCCGTGCAGCCGCACCGGCTGCGGCCGGAGCCGCGACGCGAGCTCGCCACGCGAGGTGCGTGCGAAGCCGCCGCGCCAGCCGAGCAGCTGCGGCAGGCGCCGCGCCGGCAGCGCGAGTACGCGCACGGGTACCTGCCCGCCCCGCGGGTAGGCCTGCAGCACGTCGCCGTCCAGCCGCAGGGCGGGAGTGGGGGCGGCGAAGCGCGTCAGCGGCGTCACGTCGCCGGCCGGGGGCGCAACGACCCGCCACGGCGCGCCGGCGGCGAAGCGCGCCTGGTCGGCGGCCTGGCGCTCGAGCGTCGTGCGGTAGCCGAGGCTGAAGAGCGAGGCGCCGACCGCGACGGCGAGGAACGTCGTCGCGGCCGCCGCCTGCGCGGGGCTCCGGGCCGCGCCCACGAGCGCGAGCCGCGCCGCGACCGGCGCGCGGCGCGCGAGCCGCTCGGCGGCGCGCAGGAGCGGCGGCAGGAGCCGCAGGAGCAGGACGCCTGCCGCGAAGAACGCGAGCGCCGGCACGAGCAGGAGCAGCGGCCCGGCGCCGCGCGCGGCGACTCGGTTCGCGTCGAGGGCCCCCGTCGCGGCCGCCTGCCACGCGACGAGCGCAAGCGCGGTCAGCGCCGTCAGCTCGAGCGCGCCGAGGCCGAAGCGCGCCCGCCGCGGCGCGCCGGCCGCGAGCAGCACGACGGTCGCGGCTGCGGCCACGCCGACGATCGTCCAGACCGTCTCGCTGGGAACGGCGACGCCTTCGGCGCGCGAGACGACAGCGAGCCCGCCGAGCGCGAGCAGCGTGCCGGCGGCGGCCGGGAGCGCCACCTCGGCGGCGCGCGCGACGGCGATCTGCGCCCGCGAAGCGCCGAAGGTCGCGAGCTGCTCCTCGGCCCGCTCGCGGTCGCGGCGGCGGGTCGCGGCGGCGAACGCGGCGAAGGCGACGATCAGCGCCGCGCCCTCGCCGGCGACGAGCAGCAGCCGGCGCCGCGCGACGGTGCCGCGGCGGTCGAGCTCGTCGAGGACGGAGAGCGGGGCGCCGGGGCGGACGAGCGGGTCGCCGCGCTGCAGGCGCGCGATCGTCCGCCGCAGCCGCTCGCGCAGCCGCGGCAAGTCGGCCGCGTGCACGCGCAGCGGACGCAGCGGGGCCGCGGTGGCGACGGTGCTCCCGTCGTTGCGCACGAGCGGCGCGAGCGGCCCGCCGACCGAGCGCACGTAGAGCGCGCGTGCGCCGAGCTCGGTCGTGCTCGGGAGGATCCCCGTGCGCAGGCGGCCGCGGCCGACGACAAGCGCGGTCGCCGCGCGGCGCAACGGCACGCGCGCGCCGAGTTCCTCGTTGCCGGTCAGGACGACGACCTCGCAGACGTCTCCGCGGCATCCGTGCGGCCGCCGGCCGGACTCGAGCACGAGGTCGTCGCGCTCGCGGACGGTGACGAGGCGGGTTCCGGCGGCGTCGTTCGGGTCGATCGAATGCCAGACCCGCACGGAGCGCGCGGGCGCCGTGACGTCGCGCAGCCCCGCGAACGCGCGTTCGATCTCGGCCCGCCGGTCGGGTGCACCGGGCTGCGTGAAGGCGACGACCCGGAACGAACGCGCACCGGGCGGCCGCTCGGCGAGCCGCAACCGCACGGACGTCTCCTGCGCGAGCGCCGCCTCGACGCTGCTCCAGCCGACGAGGCCGGCCGCGGCCGCGAGCGCCAGCACGAGGCCGACGACCTGGAGCGGCCGGGCGCGGAGCCGCCGCAGCGCGAATCCGACCGGCGGCGCCAGGAGCCTCACGGGGCCCGACTCGCGAGCGTCACGAGAGCCTCGATGCGCCGCTGCGAGGCGTCGGGGGCTTCGGCGAGCTCCAGTGCCACCATCGCTGCGAATGCGGTGCACCAGTCGAGGAGACGGGCGGCCTCCAGGTCGATCGCCTGCGCCAAGAGGTCGGCACGCGCCGCGATCGTGTCGACGTCGTGTGCCTGCCACAGCAGCAGGTCGACCGTGTCGAACGCCGCGTCGCCCAGGCAAGGGGCGGGGTCGATCGCGACGAGGCCCCGCTCGTCTCCACCGTCGAGGACGTTGCTCGGGGTGAGGTCGCCGTGGAGGAGGGTCGTCGGCGAGGAGTCGTCGGCGAGGGCGGTCGCGAGGCGATGGCCACGCTCGTACAGCTCCGGCGTGATCGACTCGAGCAGCTCCGGGTGACGCTCGTACGGCCGTGTCCCGCTGTCGAAGAGGTGCGCAACCCGACGCGAGAGCGGCGGGAACAACGGGTCGGCCACGCCGCGCGCGCGCAGCGCGATCAGGAGCTCGGTCATGCGTTCCAGCTCGGGATAGGTCGAGCCCTCGATCAGCGCGGTTCCCGGTTCGATCGCCTCCATCAGAAGCGCCCCGACGCTCTCGTCGACCGCGAGGACGGACGGCGTGTGCACCGTCGTCCACCTGTCGAGCGCAGCCGCCTCGTTTCCGAGGCGCCCGCGGTCAGGGCTGACCTTCAGCACGGCGGGACGCCCGCCACGGGCCCGGCAACGAACGACGACCGACATGCTCCCGCGCGGAATGAAGGAGCCGAGTTCGATCTCCCAGCCTTCCGCAAGCGCACTCAGGACACCCGGCAGCTCGTCGAACCACGGTTCGACGCCGGCCCCGAAGCGCGCGGCGAGGCGGCGACGCGCGTCATCGAGACCGGGAAGGTGCGACTGAGTCACGATGTCGTCCGAGTATGGGCGCCGCCGGGCGGTTTCGCCCGTCATCGCGCCAATGCACAGGAAGCGACGTTATGGTGAGTTGCGACAGAAACGGCGGCGTGCGGCGTCCCGCTACGCTCCTTCCCCATGGCGAGCGAGGTCTACGAGGGGCCGGCGACGATCGAGAAGGTGGCGGCGCTCGCGCGGCGGCGCGGATTCGTGTTCCCGGCCTCCGACATCTACGGCGGCATCGGTTCGACGTACGACTACGGCCACTACGGCGTGCTCCTGAAGAACAACGTCAAGGAGCGCTGGCTGGACGCGATGCTGCGCGAGCGCGACGACATCGTGCTGCTCGACTCGGCGATCATCCAGCACCCGCGCACGTGGGTCGCGTCCGGGCACGTGGCCGGGTTCAGCGACCCGCTCGTCGACTGCCGCACCTGCAAGCTGCGCTTCCGCGCCGACGCGCTCGACCAGGACCGGTGCCCGCGCAAGCCCTCGAAGCCGCCCGGCCAGGGCCCGGAGTGCGACCTGACCGAGGCACGCCAGTTCAACCTGATGTTCAAGACGACCGTCGGCGCCGTCGAGGAGGCCGGCCTGGAGGTCTACCTCCGCCCGGAGACCGCACAGGGCATCTTCCTCAACTTCCGCAACTACATGAACGTGATGCGGCGCCGGCCGCCGTTCGGGATCGCGCAGATCGGCAAGTCGTTCCGCAACGAGATCACGCCCGGCAACTTCCTCTTCAGGCTGCGCGAGTTCGAGCAGATGGAAATGGAGTACTTCGTGCCGCCCGACCAGGCGCCGCAGGCGTTCGACGAGTGGGTGCAGGCGCGCTACGACTGGTTCATCCGGCTCGGGGTGACGCCGGAGCGGCTGCGCATCCGCTCGCACGGCCCGGACGAGCTGTCGCACTACTCGAGCCAGACATCGGACCTCGAGTACCTCTTCCCCATCGGGTGGCTCGAGCTCGAGGGCGTCGCGAACCGGGGCGACTTCGACCTCCGCCAGCACATGGAGCACTCGGGCGTCGACCTGCGCGTGTTCGAGCCCGAGACGGAGACGCACTACCTGCCGCACGTGATCGAGCCCGCGCTCGGCGTCGACCGCGCCGTGCTCACCTTCATGGTCGACGCCTACGACGAGGAGGAGGTGGCCGGCCGCCAGCGCACGCTCCTGCGCCTCCACCCCCTGCTCGCGCCGGTCACCGCCGCCGTGCTCCCGCTCGTGAACAAGGACGGCATGCCGGAGGTCGCGGAGCGGCTGTACGCCGACCTCCGCCCCCACCTCGCCGTCGAATACGACGACTCCGGCTCGGTCGGCCGCCGGTACCGCCGCCAGGACGAGATCGGCACGCCCTGGACGATCACGATCGACGGCCAGACGCTCGAGGACGAGACGGTGACCGTCCGCGACCGCGACTCGCTGGTGCAGGACCGCGTCCCGCTCGGGCGCGTCCGCGAGCTCCTCGAGGACCGTCTCCAGACGTCCACAGGCTTCTCCCCAGCGCGCTGACGAATCTGTGGAATTGTGGACAAATCTACGGCCGCATTTAGCGGCTTTTTCGCCCTGGACAGGCCTTGTCCGGCCATGGCCGTCCCGGTAGATTGCCCCTTGCACCGAGCACGGGGCGCGAGTAGGTCGAAGCCGGGCCGGGAGGCTGTACGCGGAAGCGGAAAGTCACTCGGCACGGTGGACGAAAGCGCCACCGGCTCGGTGAATTATGGTCCGACCCCTTTAGAGCGCACTGGACGAACTGCATTTTCGTTGCCGCGAATGAAACGTTCGCAAAATGCAGGAAACTCTCGTTGCACAGACTTGCAACTGCGCGCGGCGGCGTCTATCTTCTCCCCTGCAGCGAGTACGGAGCGCGAGTAGGTCGAGGCTCAGCCGAAGGACGGGTACGCGCAAGCGGAACGTCAGTCGGTTGAGCGGACGAAAGCGCCACCGGCTCGCTGAATTTTTTGCTCCGGAGGGGGCGGGCACCAGCTCACCGCCGCCACCTCCGCGGTCAAGAGAGCCAGGGACACCGTTAGGATCGCGGCCGATGCACCTCCGCCCGCCCTCGGTCGCCCACGGGATCACGTCCTTCCTGTGGGCGTTCTTCTTCTTCGTCCTGATCTGGCTCGGGGGCGTGGCCGTCGGCTACCCGAAGGCGACGTGCTTCATCGTCGGCGCGGTGGCCGGCTTCCTGATCTTCCTCTTCGTCCGCGTCTACGGCGAAGAGGAGCCGCGCCGACCGTGAGGCCCTGCCAGGGCGAACACGAGTAGGCGCGCCAGGTCGCACCCCACGACGGCCTCGAGGCGCTCGCGCGGCGGGACGCGCTCGACGCCTGCGATTGCCTCGCAGTGGGCGATCAGGAGCCCGGCGCCACGGCCGGGCCTATGCGGAGGAGCGGCGGCGTTCATGGCCCTTTTATCGGCGTCGCGCCCTTCGCCGGGGTATCCCTGACGAGGGGGAATGCCCTACTCAAGTGCCAGACGGCGCGCGTCGAAGGAGGCGGAATAGAGCTCCGCGCGGAACTCCTCGACGGTCGCCTGCGCGTCGGACTCGAACACGTGCTCGAGCACGGCGATCTCGCGGTCGTTGTGGAACGGCACGTCGACGTGCTGGCGCGAGACCAGGTTGACGGACACCTTCGCGCAGACCGGGCAGCAGACGGCGACGCCGACGCGGTCGCCCGACCCGGCCTCGGAGAGCAGCCGGAAGGCCGACGGGAACACCGGGCGCGGACGCTCCTCGGGCCAGCAGAAGAAGCTCCACGGCCACTCCCCCGCCTTGATCCTCGACGCGGCGAGCTCGGAGAGCTCCGTCGCGAGCGAGTCGAGCCGCGAGGTCATGAGGTTGACGAAGGTCGCGTCCTCGCGCAGCCCGAGCGGCGCCCAGTCGAGGTCGTCGTGCGAGACGAGCCCCGGATGCTCCGCGCCGCAGCCGCAGGCGAACTCGATCCGGTACACGACCGGGTGCTGCGCGCCGGGCAGCTCCTCGAGCCGGCGGAAGCGCGACAGCCGGACGCGCGTCTGGCCGTGGGCCGGACACGGGAACGTGTAGGTCGTGGTGAGCGCGTCGTACATGTCGATGTCTTATCGGAAGATTCGGACGAAGATCAAAGGGTTTTGTCTGCAAATGCCCATTCGAGCTGTGCATACACGACGTTCCGGGGGGCATCCCATCTTCCACGCTCGGTGCGGGCGACGTTCTCGATCGCGAGACAGCGCCCGTAGAACGTCGCGTGGTCGGCGAGCTCGGGGTCGACCAGCCGCGCGAAGGCCGGGCCGAGCCAGATCACGACGCCGGCGAGATCCCGCACCGGATCGCAGACGCAGGCGTCGGCCCAGTCGACGATGCCGGCCAGGCGGTCCCGCTCGTCGAGCAGGAAGTGCTCCCCTTTGAGGTCGCCGTGGCACAGCACTTCCTTTACCGAACCTCGTTCCGGACGAGGTTCCGTCAAGGCGGCCGGGTCGATGCCGGCGAGCGGCGCCTCGCGTCGGGCCTGCGCGAGCAGCGCGTCCGGGCGCGGGAGGCGCACGCGCGGCGTGCCCGCGGGCGGGCGGGTCGCGTGCACGGCAGCGAGCGCAGCGCGCACCTCGCGGCCGAGGGCGGGCCACGCGGCGCGCGGCGGACGCCGCTCCTCCCCGCTCGCACCGCGTACGAACTCCAGCGCCGAGTATCCGCGCGGCGAGACGAGCTCGAGCCCGGGCGCGCGCGCCGCCGGCGGGAGTGCCTCGAGCACGCGCACCTCGATCTCCACCTTCGCCGTGCGGCGTCGAAACCCGGGGCGCGGGAAGCGGAACACCAGCTCCTCGTTTGCGACCCACACCCACGTCTCCGGCCCGGGCAGCTCGCGCAGCGACTCGACGCGGAGCGCCGGGAAGTCCTCCGCGAGGACGCGGCGGACGTCGTCCTCAGTAATCGATCAGCGCGTGGAGGTCGAGGTCCGAAAGCCGCTCGCGGCCGCCGAGGAACGTGAGCTCGATGATGAAGCATGCGCCGACGACCTCGCCCCCGAGCCGCCGCACGAGCCCGGCGATCGCCTCGACCGTGCCGCCGGTTGCGAGCACGTCGTCGTGGATGACGACGCGCGCGCCGGGCTGGACCAGGTCGGGATGGAGCTCGAGCGAGTTCTCGCCGTACTCCAGCATGTAGGTCGCGCTGACGGTCTCCGGCGGGAGCTTCCCGGGCCGTCGCGTGGGAACGAAGCCGACGCCCACCTCGGCCGCGATCGCGGCGCCGAGCCAGAAGCCGCGCGCCTCCGCGCCGAGCACGAAGTCCGGCTCCTTCGCCCGCACCCACTCGGCGAGCGCCGAGATCGCCTGCTGCAGCGCGTCGGCGTCGGCGAGGAGCGGCGTGACGTCCTTGAACCCGACGCCCGGCGTCGGGAAGTCCGGCACCTCGCGGACCTTGCTGCGCAGGTCGACCGCCGTCACTGACTCGCCACCTCCCGAAGGTCACGCCAGAAGAGCAGGCCCGAGAGCTCCTGTGCGAGCTCCGCGAGCGACTGCAGGTCCCGCAATCCTGCCGCACGGCGCTCGGCGTTGCGCGCACGAAGCGCCGGCGCGACGAGCTGCTCGAGCAGCGCGGCCTCGCGGTCGGCCGCCGTCCGGAACGTGCGCAGGTGCCGCGGGGCGATTCCGTAGCGGGCGAGCTGGCCGCAGGCGGCGGCGACGTCGGCGTCGGTCTCCGGGTACTGCTTCGCCTCCCCCGTGCCGGTCGACAACAGCAGGCCGAAGTCCTCCAGCTCCTTCGCCAGGTCGGGCGGGATGCCCGAGCGGCGGCAGAGCTCGTCGAGGTCGATCCACTCGATCGCCTCGGCGAGGCCGGTCGGACGACGACGCTTGCGCTCCTTCTGGCCGGGCGCGTCGAGCTCCTCGCGGATCACGCGCAGCGGCAGGAACTCGTCGCGCTGCAGGCGGAGGATCATCTGCAGCCGCTCGAGGTCGTCCTGCGAGAAGAGCCGGTAGCCGCCCGCTGTCCGGCGCGGCGTGAGGAGGCCCTCGTCCTCGAGGTAGCGGATCTTCGAGATCGAGATGTCGGGGAACTCGTCGCGCAGCCGCCGCACCACCTCGCCGATGCGCAGCAGGCGCTCGCGCTGCGGTGGCTGGGCCGCAGTCGCGCTCATCGCTCCACGAACGTCAGCCGGTACTTGCCGATCTGGAGCTCGTCGCCGTTCTCGAGCTCCGCGTTGTCGATCCGCCGTCGGTTCACGAAGGTGCCGTTCAGCGAGCCCTGATCCTCGACCCGGAATTTACCGTCCCGCTCGACGAGCACGGCGTGGTTGCGCGAGACGGTGACGTCGTCGAGGAAGACCTCGCAGTCGGGCGAGCGGCCGATCCGCGTGCGGTCGCCGCTCGGGCGAAACGTCTCGCCGGCGCGCCCGCCGCCCGAGCGGACGACGAGCGCGGGCCCCTCGAGCCCCTCGACCGGGGCGTGCGCCGAGTCGCCGACCTCCTCCGGAGAGAACGTCTGCGTGGCCTCGGTCGCGTGGCCGCCCTTCTCGAGCAGCGCGCCGCAGCGTGAGCAGTAGTTCGCGGTCTCCGGATTCTGGAACCCGCACTCCTGGCAGTAGACGTGACTCATGGTCTAGATCGATAGCTCCGTTGGATCGGGGGTGGACGGCGCGTGCGAGGTCTCCAGCCAAACCGGACGCGTAGCGTGTGGCTCAACGGGTTACGCCTCGGGCGCGGCCTTCCCCGTGAGGATCTGCGTCAGCCGCTCGACGTCGACCTCCTCGAGGACGCTACGGCCGCCCGACTTCTGCAGCCGTGCCACGAGCTCGGCGCGCAGGATGTCGATCTTGCCGTGCAGGATCCGGCGCTGGTAGCTGACCTCGCGCTCCTGGCGCTCGAGATCCTCGATGACCCGCTTGAGCTCCTCGTCGGAGAGCGAGCCGAGATCGGGGAGGGGTTCCACGTCGCCGCCTTTCTTCGGGGGTACCTGGCTCACGGATTAGAGCGGACCGCGGCCACAACCGTCAACCTCAACTTGAGGATTCAGGCCCCGGCGCCGATCTCCTCCCGCTCCACCACCTCGGCGACGAGCGTCCGCAGCTCCTCCTCGAGCTCCTCGGACACCTCCTCCGTCGCGCCCTCGGCGTAGATGTGGATCAGCGGCTCGTCCGCGTCCGGCAGGACCTGCGTCCAGCCGCGCTCGTCGAAGATCTTGATCCCGTCGAGCAGGTCGACGTCGCGGTCGGCGAAGCGCTCGTTGAGGATGCGCATCACGCTCCCCTTGAGCGCCCACGGGCACTGCACCTGGCGGTGCACGAGCGTCGGCTTCGGCAGCTCGCCGACGATCTCCGACAGCGCCCGCTCGGCCGGCAGCGGCGCGAGCAGCTCGAGCAGCTTGCAGAGGGACGCGATCGCGTCGTAGGCGGGCAGGAACTCCGGGAAGACGTAGCCGCCGCCGACGGCGCCCGCGAAGACGACACCCTCCTGGGCTGCGGCCTTCGTCAGCTCCGGGAGCGACGCGGGCGTGCGCACGATCTCGAGCAGGTCGCCGACCATCGCCTCGACCTGGCTCGTCACGGTGACCGGGAGCGCGACCTTCCCGCGGTGGCCGTTCGCGCCGATCAGCTGCAGGAACAGCAGCAGGGCCTGGTCGACCGGCACCTCGCGGCCGCGCTCGTCGATGAGGTAGAGGCGTTCCGCGGCGCGGTCGAAGACGACGCCGAGGTCGACGCCCACCGCCTGCACGAGCCGCTTCGCCTGTCCGATCGTCTCGTGCAGCTGGGTCGCACCGCCGGCCGCGTCCGACTCGAACGCGTGCGCGGTGACCGCCTCGACGCCGAGCGGTCCGAGGAGGAGCGGCAGCACGAACGAGGCGGCGGAGTAGCCGTAGTCGACGACGATCCGGAACCGGCGCGCGCGGATCGAATCCCCGTCGAGCCCCGCCAGCAGGTCGTCGGCGTAGCTCTCGCGCGCCCGGGCCGGGTACGAGATCGAGCCGACCTCGTCGAACGGCATGCGCCTCAGCTCCTGGCGGGTGAAGTGCTTCTCGATCTCCTTCTGCAGGCCGGCGGAGAGCGCGATCCCGGGTCGCTCGAAAAGGCGGATCTGGATCACCTCGGGATCGCTCGAGCTCGCGCCGACGTGGAAGGCGGCGTCGTACCCCTGCGTGTTGAGGAGGTGCTTCGAGACGGCCGCCGGAAGCGTTCGCAGGTCGGCGATGTCCACGCCCGCGGACGTGAGGCCGGCGATGATCGCGCGCTTGATCATGCGGTACGCGACCGCCGACTCGCGGCTCGCGACCACGCGCGCGTCGCGCTTCAGCGCGGTCCCGAGCGCCGCTCCGAGGCGCACGGCCGTCTCCGGCGTCAAGTCGACGTTCACGAGGCCCGTCACGCCGTCCTTGCCGAACAGGCGCTGCGACGCGCGCGACTCCCAGATCAGGCTCTCGTGGATCTGCGCGCCGTACTCGACCTCCTTGTAGGGGTAGATGCGCACGCCGGGGTAGACGACGGACTGCTGGCCGAGCGTCACCTGGTCGCCGATCGCGACGCCCTCGTGCACGCGCGCGTGGGAGCGGAGGTCGCAGTTGCGGCCGAGGATCGCACCCTCGACGAGCGCGCTGCGCCCGACGTAGGTGCCGGCGTCGATCACGGACCGCGACACGCGCGCGCGCTCGCGGAGCGTCACGCCTGTGGCGAGCACCGTGAACGGCCCGACCGACGCGTCCGGCGCGATGCGGCAGTAGTCGCCGACGAACGCCGGGCCTTCGACACCTTCGACGTCGTTGATCTCGACGCCCTCGCCGACCCAGACGTTGCCGCGCAAGCGGATCCCCGGCACGTTCAGGCGCACGCGCTCCTCGAGTGCGTCGAAGTTCGCCTGCCGGAACTGGTCGATGTTCCCGATGTCCTGCCAGTAGCCCTCGCACACGTAGCCGTAGAGCGGCCGCCCCATCTCGAGCAGGAGCGGGAAGAGCTCCTTCGAGAAGTCGAACGGCCGGTCGGCCGGGACGTGGCGCATCACCTCCGGCTCGATGACGTAGATGCCGGTGTTGATCGTGTCGGAGAAGACCTGTCCCCACGACGGCTTCTCGAGGAAGCGCTCCACGCGTCCGTCCTCGTCGGTGACGACGATCCCGAACTCCAGCGGGTTGTCGACCGACTTGAGCCCGATCGTGACGGAAGCGCCCTTCTCGCGGTGGTACGCGATCAGCGCGCCGAGGTCGATGTCGCACAGCGCGTCGCCCGAGATGACGAGGAACGTCTCGTCGAGCCGCAGCCCGCGGGTGGCGAGCCGGACCGATCCCGCGGTGCCGAGTGGGCTCTCCTCCACCGAGTACTGGATCGCCATCCCGAGGTTCGATCCGTCGCCGAAGTACGTCCGGATCGCCTGGGGCAGGAACGCGAGCGTGATCACCACGTCCGTCAGCCCGTGCTCGCGCAGGAGCTCGAGAATGTGCTCGATGCACGGCTTGCCGACGATCGGCACCATCGGCTTCGGCTGGTTGGAGGTCAGCGGCCGCAGGCGCGTGCCCTCGCCGCCCGCCATCACGACGGCCCTCATGCGCGCACTTCTCTCCGCGCCTTCCACGCGTAACCCAGCAGGGACGCGAGCGCGAGCGCGAAGCCGGTCCAGAAGATCCACAGCGGCCAGTCGGTGCCCTTGTGCGTCACCATCAGGAAGCCGAGGCTCGCATACAGGAGCCACGTTGCGAGCTTCCCGACGAAGTTCACCTCGAAGCGATACCCGCGCTGGACTGCGAAGGGCGTGGCGACCATCACGAACAGGTCCCGCGCCGGGATCGCGAGCGCGACCCACGGCAGGCGGTCGGCATGCCAGAGGAGGACGACTGCCGCGTCGATCATCAGCCGGTCGGCGAGCGGGTCGGCGATCTTGCCGAACGCGGACTCGACCTTCCAGCGCCGTGCGAGGAAGCCGTCGACCTGGTCGGTGACGCCGGCGACGCCGAACACGATCGCCGCCGGCCAGCTGCGGCCGCCGTCGGCGGACAGGATCAGCGCGACGTAGACCGGGATCAGGACGAGCCGGGCGAGCGTGAGCGCGTTCGGCAGCTGCGCGAGCGGTGCCGGGACGGTGCGGGCGGCTGCCATGTCTCAAGCATATGCCGCCCCCTCGACCCGGCCCTTGCGCCGAGCCGTGCGCGCTCGACGAGTCACGTCGTCGTCATGGGGACGGCAACCCCTCGCCGTCGATCCCTTGTGACAACTTGTCACAAGGTGGGTTTCGACCCGCGCCGCGAGCCCGGCCTGTGAGACTTGTGTGTGACATGGTCGTGGCGGCGCTCGCAGCGGTTGCGCTCTCGGCCGCACCGCCCGCCGACATCGCGTCGGCCGCTCGTCGGCTCGCGCCGGCGGGGGCGCGGGTCGTGCTCGCGCAGGAGCGGGCCTGGGATCGCGGCGTCGCCGCGTGGGACGACGGCCGCACGCCGACCGCCACGCCGCTCGAGTGGCGCTCGCACGCCTGGCGGCGCGCGCGCCGCGGCGGCGTCACGCTGAGCGCGCCGATCCTCCGAATCACGGGCCGAAGCGTCTACCAGGAGGTGCACGTGACGATGCGGCAGCGCCTGCTGGACGTCGCAATGTTCGTCGACGGCCGACCGGTGGACGTGCTGAGCTTCCCCGGTCCGACCCGCGGTGAGGTCGTCTCGATCGCGACCAACTTTCCCCGCGGCCGCCACGTCGCGGTTGCGTACGCGGCCATCTTCGGTTCTGCGACCGCGCGGGCCTGGACGTTTCGCGTGCGTTAGCGTCGCCGGCGGTGGCGACCCTTGCGATTCCGGGCTTCGTCAACGCGCACTCGCACGCGTTCCAGCGCGCGCTGCGCGGGCGCGCGGGCGGCGGCGACTTCTGGGCCTGGCGGGAGGAGATGATCGCGCTCGCGGAGTCACTGACCGTCGCGGACGTCCGCCGGGAGTACGTCGAGGTGTACCGCGAGATGCTCGCCGCCGGATACACAGCGGTCGGCGAGTTCCACTACCTCGGGCTCGACGAGGCGCGCGCCGCTGCGGAGGCCGCGGAGGAGGCCGGCATCGCGTTCGTCTGCCTCTACGCCTGCTACCTGCGCGGCGGCGCGGCGCGCTTCCGGCAGGACTCGGTCGCCTCCTACCTGCGCGAGCTGGAGACGTTGCGCGCCGACGGGATCGCAGTCGGCGTCGCCCCCCACTCCGTCCGCGCGTGCCCGGCCGACGCGCTGGGCGAGCTCGGACGGTACGCCGTCGAGCACGCGCTCCCCCTGCACGTGCACGCCGACGAGCAGCCGCGCGAGATCGACGAGTGCGTCGCCGAACACGGCGTGCGGCCGATCGAGCTGCTCGCGCGCGAGGGTTGTCTCACCGACCGCACGACGGTCGTGCACGCGACGCACGCGGACGGCCGCGAGCTCGACCTGCTGCGCGACGCGGGCGCGCGCATCTGCGTCTGCCCGACCACCGAGGCGGACCTCGCCGACGGCTTCCTCCCGGTCTCGCGCGTGTGCCACCGCGGGATCGGGATGTGCATCGGCTCGGACTCCAACGTGCGCATCGATCCGCTCGAGGAGCTGCGCGAGCTCGAGTGGATCGCGCGCCGCCAGACCGGCAAGCGCGGCGTGATCTCGCTCGACGCGCTGCTCTGCGTCGGGTCGGACGAAGGCGCGGCCGCGGTCGGCGTCGAATCCTGGCGCGACGCACGCGTCGACCTCGCGCATCCGTCGCTGCGGGGCGTCGCGCAGGAAGGCGTCTACGACGCGCTGGTCTTCAGCTGTGCAGCAGACGTGTTGCGGAAGACGTCGCTCCAGTAGGCGGTGCGGTCGAGGTACGCCGTCCCGGCCGCAGCGCCGTGCTTCCCCCACGCGCCGTCGTAGCACGCATACCGGTAGAGCCCGTGGCGCACGCGCGGCGCCGCCGCCTCGATCTGCGTGCCCTCGTGCCACTCGTTGTAGCTCGTGATCGTGACGGCGTCCGGCCGCGCCGTGATCGCCGCGCGCCACATCGCGTCGTAGGTGCGCCCGTTCCGGCGCGGTTTGACGCGCGGGTCGAACGAGCCGCGGCGCGCGTTGTACCCCGGCCCGACAGAGGGCGCGCACAGGAGACCCTTCGCACGCGCCTGCGCGCACATGCGCGCGAACATGCCGCCGCCGTACGTGAGGATGTCGTACGTGTACACGCCGTCGAAGTGGCCGGCCGCCGCCGCACCGGCGAGCGCCGTCTGGGCGTAGACCACGACGTCGTTCGGAAACGCGTCGTTCGCCGTTGCCCATTCCGACAACGGAAGGTCCAGGGCGCGGTAGACGTAGAACGTCAAGACGCCGAGCCCGCGCAGGCCGGCGACGTCCGCGATCGTGCTCGCGACCGTCCGGCCGCTGTACGGCTCGAGGTGCACGGCGACCGACAGCCCGGCGGCGCGCGCGGCGGCAGCGATCGCGGGCAATCGCACGTCCTCGGCCGACCCCGGCCCCCACCACGAGACCGCGATCTCGTCGATTCCCGCGCGCCTGATCTCCGCCATCTGCGCCGCGAGCACGAGCCGGTCGCTCGACGAGTACAGCCCGCGCGCCGGGTAGTAGTTCGAGGCGATGTCGTCGGGCGGGGCGTGCCCGAGCTGCCCCCAGTGCGCGTAGGCGCCGTCCCGCGCCGTGGTGGCGTACCACGGGTAGAAGAACGCGGACACCTTGCCCGCCGCGGAGGCGGGCGCGGGCAAGGCGAGCGCGAGGAGCACGCAGAGGAGGAGTCGCCGCATCGGCTGGGGGTATGCCGATCATCTCACCCGCCCCGGCCGGAGAGAAGAGCCGCGGGCTCATTTGTTCGGGTGACGGGTCCTCCCACTTTCGGGGGAGGCGGTCGGCAGCCGTGACAACCGATACGAGAGGCATGGACACTGCGGCGTCCAAGCCCCGTCTCGGCGATCTGTTCGTCCAGCGCGGCTTGATCAACCAGGAACAGCTCGCCGAGGCCCTCGAGGCGCAGCGCGAGAACGGCGGCAAGCTCGGCGAGATCCTCGTCGAGAAAGGCTGGGTCTCCCGTGTCGATCTCGCGGGCGTGATCTCGAAGCAGTGGGACGGGATCGGACTCACGACCTCCGGCCAGAAGGCGCGCGAAGCGGCCGTGCGCGCCGAAGCCTCGTCGGCGACGAACGTCGTCGAGCGCGCGCTCCGCGACCGCGTCGAGGAGCTGACGCAGGACGTCGCGGCGAAGGACGACCGGATCAAGCGCCAGTCGGCGACGATCGACGCGCTGCTCGCGCGGATCGCCGATCTCGAAGGCGCGATCGCCGGCCGCGACGCGGCCTAGCTCACCGCCAACACCCCGGCGCCCCGGATCGCACCGGAGCGGAGGCGTTCGAGCGCGAGCTCGGCCGCATCGAGTGGAAAGACCTCGACGACCGTCTGGATCGGCTCCTCGCGCACGAGCCGGAAGAGCTCCGCGCCGTCGTCGCGCGTGAGGTTCGCGACCGACCTGACGACCCGCTCGCTCCACAGCAGCTCGTACGGAAACGACGGGATGTCGCTCATGTGGATGCCGGCGCACACGACCGTGCCTCCCTTGGCGATCGCAGCCAGCGCTTCGGGGACGAGCTCGCCCACCGGTGCGAAGATGATCGCCGCGTCGAGCTCCTCCGGCCGCTCCCCGGACGCTCCCGCCCACTCCGCACCGAGCTCGCGCGCGAGCGACTGCGCAGCCTCGTCGCCGGCGCGCGTGAACGCGAAGACGCGCCGCCCCTCCCGGACCGCGATCTGCGCGACGATGTGCGCGGACGCTCCGAAGCCGTAGAGCCCGAGGCGAGCGGCATCGCCCGCGAAGCGCAGGGCGCGGTAGCCGATCAGCCCGGCGCAGAGAAGGGGCGCGATCTCCGCATCGGGCGGCGCGGAGGGCAGCTCGAGGCAGTAGCGCGCGTCGGCGACGGCCTCTTCCGCGTAGCCGCCGTCGAGCGTGTAACCGGTGAAGAGCGCGCGGTCGCAGAGGTTCTCGCGTCCCGAACGGCAATAGCGGCACTCGCCGCAGGTCCAGCCGAGCCACGGCACACCCACGCGCATCCCCTCCGGGAGTAGGTCACCTTCGACGACGATGCCGACGATCTGGTGCCCGAGCACGAGCGGCAGCTTCGGCTCGGCGAGCTCGCCGTCGCGGATGTGCAGGTCGGTCCGGCAGACGCCGCAGGCGCCGACGCGGATCCGCACCCGGCCGGGGCCGAGCTCCGGCCGGGGAACGTCCGCCGCCCGCAGCTCCTTCCCCGGCGCGTCGAGGATCATCGCGCGCATCGCCCTCACATCCTGCACGCTCGATTGACGACGGCGTGCGGGCACCGTTTGAATGCGCTCATGACGCGAACGGCCGAGGCGCCGCTGCTCGAGGCGCGGGGCATCCAGAAGCAGTTCGGCCGCGTGGTCGCCCTGCGCGAAGGCAACTTCTCGCTCGCCCACAACGAGGTGCACGCGATCGTCGGCGACAACGGCGCCGGCAAGTCGACGCTGATCAAGATCATCTCCGGGGTCTTCCACGCGGACGGCGGCGAGCTGCGGCTCGAGGGCAGCCCCTTCACGGCGTCGAACCCGCGCGAGGCGCGGCAGCTCGGGATCGAGACCGTGTACCAGGACCTCGCACTCGCCGAGGACCTGGACGCCGCAGCCAACCTCTTCCTCGGCCGCGAGGAGTACCTGCCCCCGCCGCTCTCGTGGTTCGGGTTCCTCGACCGGAAGTCGATGCGCACCCGCGCACAGGACGAGATGCGCCGGTTGAAGATCGGTATCCAGTCCGTCGACGAGCCCGTCGTGAACCTGTCAGGCGGCCAGCGGCAGGCGATCGCGGTCGCGCGCGCGATCGCGTGGGGCAGGCGGATCGTGATCATGGACGAGCCGACCGCGGCGCTGGGCGTGCGCGAGTCGGCGATGGTGCTCGAGCTGATCCGCGAAGTCCGCAACCACGGCCTCGCGATCATCATGGTCAGCCACAACCTGCCCGAGGTGTTCGCCGTCGCCGACCGGATCACCGTGCTGCGCCTCGGGCGCACGATCACGACGCTGGCGACCAAGGACACGAGCCTCGAGGCGATCGTCGGGATGATGACGGGCGCCGTCGTGGCGGCCGCCTGATGGCGCAGGCGCCTCCGGGCGAGCCCGCACTGGCGGAGCGGGCTCGGCTCGAACGCGCGGCCTACGTACTGAGCCGCTCGTGGCTCTTCGTGTTCCTGCTCGGGCTGATCGCGTTCTTCTGGCTCACCACGCCGTCCGGGACGTTCCTGAGCCGGCCGAACCTCACGCAGATCGGGCTCAGCACGTCCGAGGTCGTGCTGCTCGCGATCGGCGAGACCTTCGTGATCATCACCGCGGGGATCGACCTCTCGATCGGCGGCATCCTCTTCTTCTCGGCCGTTTGCGGCGGGAAGACGATGCTGTCGCTCTCGGGGACGAACGAGCAGGTGACGAACGGGCAGTACCCGCACGCGACCGAGGCGGTGCTGGCGGGGATCGTGGTCTGTCTCTTCGCCGGCGCGTTCTGGGGCTTCGTCAACGGGACGCTCATCACGCTGCTGCGGCTGCCGCCGTTCATCGTCACGCTCGGCACGTACGGGATGACCTTCGGCTTCGGCGATCTGATCTCGGGAGGCTCGTACCTCGGCTCGCCCGTGCCGACGAGCTTCACGGCCAACTTCGGCAACGGGAAGTTCCTCGGCCTCTATCTGCCGATCTGGCTCGCGCTCGTCGTTCTCCTTGCCGCGCATGTCATTCTCCGGTACACGCGCTTCGGGCGCTACACGGCGGCGATCGGCTCGAATGCGGAGGGCTCGCGCCGCGCCGGCATTCCCGTCAACCGGCACATCGTCAAGGTCTACACGCTCGCCGGGTTCCTCGCCGGCATGGCAGCGGTGCTCGACCTGGCGATCTACACCAACACCACGTCGGTCTCGCACCTGACCGACAACCTGAATGCGATCAGCGCCGTCGTGCTCGGCGGGACGAGCCTCTTCGGCGGCGTCGGAACGGTGCTGCTGAGCGCCGTCGGCGCGTTCATCCCGACGGTGCTGCAGAACGGCCTCGTGATCAAGCAGGTCCAGCCGTTCTGGCAGGAGGTCGCCGTCGGGGCGACGATCATCCTCGCCGTCTATCTCGATCAGCTGCGCCGGCGGCGCGGCGATTCCTGAGAAAGGAGGTCGAACCACCACCAGCCGCACGTCCGTGAACCCCGTCGAAGAAGGGAGTTGCTCTCCATGTCACGCCGAATCTTCGCCGTGCCGCTGTTGCTCGCGATTGTCGTCGCGGCCACCGCGGCCGGAGGAGGCGCCGCACCGGCGTCCAAGCAGCAAGCGAAGAAGACCTACACCTTCTACCTCGTCGCGGGCATCGCCTCCGACGCCTTCTACCTGACCATGAAGAAGGGCGCCGAGGCCGCCGGCAAGAAGCTCGGCGTGAAGGTCGTCTTCACCGGCTCGACCTCGGCGTTCTCGCCGAACACGCAGATCCCGTTCCTGAACGGCGCAATCGCCAGGAAGCCCGACGCGATCCTGATCGCCCCGACCGACAAGTCGGCGCTGATCGCGCCGATCCAGCGCGCGATCAGCGCAGGGATCCCTGTCGTCACCGTCGATACGTTCATCACCAGGCCGATCGCTGTGACCAACGTCTCGACCGACAACCTCGCCGGCGGGCGTGCGGCTGCGGACGCCCTCGTCAAGGCGATCGGCGGCTCCGGCGATGTCGCCGCGATCAGCGTCAACCCCGGGATCAGCACGACCGACCAGCGTGCCCAGGGCTTCGCCGCACAGCTGAAGAAGTACCCCAAGGTCAAGTACCTCGGCGTCCAGTACTGCAACGACGACCAGACGAAGGCGTCCAACCAGACCTCGGCGCTCTTGAACGGACACCCGAATCTCAAGGGCATCTTCGCGATGAACGTCGTGTCCGGGAACGGCGTCACCGCGGCCGTCACCGCCGCCGGCAAGGCGGGCAAGGTCAAGCTCGTCGAGTTCGACGCCGGCCCGCCGCAGGTGCAGGCGCTGAGGAAGGGCACGATCGACGCGCTCGTCGCGCAGTACCCGTACGGGATCGGCCAGCTCGGCGTCCAGCTGGCGTTCAAGTACGTCACCGGCAAGCGAGCCGGGATCAAGAAGCACTACGGCACCGGGTCGGCGGTCGTGACCCGCGCCAACGTCAACTCGCCCGCGATCAAGAAGTACCTGTACACCCCGTAGCGGGAAGGGAATCGGACGGACCGCCGCGCGGCAGGCGGTTCGTCCGTTCCGGTCTACACTGTTGGTGTCGTGAGGGGGCTCTTTCTTGCCGCGGCCGCGGTCGCCGCGTCGATGGTCTCCGCCTGGGCGGGGGCCGCCGCTCCGCCTGCGCCGCTCTACCTCGCGCCGGGCGCATCGGACACGTCACGGTGCACGCGCAGCGCGCCCTGCGCGAGCTTCGACCGCGCCTACCACGTCGCCCGCCCCGGCCAGCAGGTGCTGCTCGCGGCGGGGACGTATCCGCGCCAGGACATCTCGGCGGACGCGTCGAAGCGCTCGCCCGCCGACGTCGTCTTCCTCCCCGCGCCCGGAGCCAAGGTGGTCGTCGCCGACCTGAACGTCAAGGCGCAACATCTCGAGATCCGGGGTGTCCGCATCAACGAGTTCTGGACGACTGACGTGTCGGTCGTGGACGTCACCTTCCGGAACGTCGTCGCGCCCGGATTCATCATCAGCTCGTCGCGCAACGTCCGCGTGCTCGGCGGGAGCTACGGCCCGTCCGTCGACGACAAGCCGCAGGTCGCAGCCTGGCCCGACGACATCGAGCCGCGCGACATCCTCATCGACGGCGTCTCGTTCCACGACATGACGCGCTCCGACGGCGCCGTGCACACCGAGTGCCTGCAGTTCGGAGCCGGCAACGGCCTCGTCGTGCGCAACAGCCGGTTCCGGCACTGCGACATCATGAACATCCACTTCGGGCACTGGGGCAGCACACCTGACCCGCGCAACATCGTCGTCGAGAACAACTTCTTCTCCACCTCGACCGACGCGGCCGGCAACGAGACGTACTACTCGCTGATGCTGCGCGGCGCGTGGAGCAACTCGCTCATCCGCAACAACTCGGCGACGCAGCCGATGATCGTCAACGTCTACGGCGGCGGCGGCAAGAACATCCGCATGGTCGGGAACGTCGCCCCCGCGGACAAGTGCGACTCGCGCGTCACCTATTCGCACAACGTGTGGCTCGGCCGCAAGTGCGGCCCGACCGACAAGAGCGTGTCGAGCCTCGGCTTCGTCGACGCGTCGAAGCTCGACCTGCACCTCCGCCCCGGTTCGCCCGCAGTCGGCGCAGGCGACCCGAAGAACTTCCCGGCGCGCGACATCGACGGCCAGCGGCGTCCCGCCGGCCTGCCCGAGGCGGGGGCCGACGAGCTTCGGTAGAGGGTCGATGGGAAATCGGCCGCCGGCGGAATTTCGCGTCGAGCCTCTAATAGGTCGCAAGTCCGCCCTTCGGGCGTGGGTCTATCTCGGTGAGGAGGGGACTCCGGCCCGGAGCGCGCCCCCTTGATGCGGCAAGGGGTGCGCGCCCGGACCTGGTACGAGGGCCTCACGAGGACCCGTCAGAGCGCCGGCTGCATTGCCGCTGTGAAACACGAGCCGCCGGCAGCCGGCGCACGACGGGCTGGAATGCGCGGCCGGGTCGCGGTCGTTGTGGGTGACGTGGAGCTTCCGGTCGGCGTCCTCTACGAGCATCCGCAGTGGTTCCTGCCGCTGTTCGCCGAGCTGGAGCGGCGCGATGTGCCCTACGAGCGGATCCACGCCGAGAGTCTCGTCTTCGATCCGAGCGACCGGGAGCGCCGGTACTCGCTGGTCGTCAACCGGATGAGCCCGTCCGCCTGGACGCGCGGCCACGGCCGGGCGCTCTTCTCGACGCTCCACTACCTCGCGTACCTCGAGGAAATCGGCACGCCGGTCCTGAACGGACACCACGCATACCTCGTCGAGCTCTCGAAGACGCGCCAGATCGCGCTCCTTGCCGGGCTGGGAATCGCACACCCGCGCACACGGGTGATCGACGATCCGGCGCGCGCCGCTGAAGCCGCAGACGGGCTCGAGTTCCCGGTCGTCGTGAAGCCGAACGTCGGCGGCAGCGGCGCGGGTATCACCTCCTATTCGTCACTCGACGAGCTCGCGTCCGCGACCGTCGACCTCGGCGTCGACGGCACGGCGCTCGTGCAGGAGCAGCTGCCCGCGGAAGGCGATGCGATCGTTCGGATCGAGATCCTCGAGGGCCGCTTCCTGTACGCGATCCGCCTCCTGCTCATGCCCGGCAGCTTCAACCTCTGCCCGGCCGACTACTGCGAGCTCCCGGCCATTGCCGACGGCGTGTCGGGCCGGGGCCTCCCAGTCGAGGCGTTCGACCCGCCTGCGGCCGTCGTCGAGGACGCGAAGCGCATCGTCGCCGCAGCGGGGCTCGACCTCGGCGGCGTCGAGTACCTCGTGAACGCCCGCACGGGTGAGGCGACGTTCTACGACGTCAACGCCTTGTCCAACTTCGTCGCGAACGCGCCCGAGGTGATCGGGTTCGACCCGTTCGTACAGCTGGTCGATCTGATCGTCGATCGCGCCGAGCTGAGCCTCGGCGCTCGCGGGGCGCCGGTGCTCACCGCACCGCACGCACCTGCCTGACGTACCACACGACCCCCGCGGCCAACAGTGCGGTGATGATCGCCGGTATCCAGCTGGTGGTAATCACGAAGATCAACGTCAGAACGATCAGTGCCGCGGCCGCGATGTACCCCACGCGTAGCATCTGCTCCCGCCGCTGTGCCCTGCCCCCTACGGCCATGCCCATCCCTCCTGCTCGTGGTCTGAGGGCGTGTCATACCGGAGCGGCGCGTCGCCGCGCAACGTGGGTTGAGGCGCAGCTCGGGCACGCCGACCTCGCGCTGACGATCGATAGTTACGGTGCGTGGTCGGAGGAGGCGATGCGTCGCGAAGCTGCGCGTGGTTAGAGCCTGGCGAGATTGGGGCTGGCTCTTTCCGTAAGTTTCGAACGCTTCGCACACGGACGATCCGAAATGGAGACGTCGCCACACTACGACCGTTGCCCGTGGGCACAAACTCTGCCGGACATGACGAAACGTCCGATTTACAGGCGAGATCGACTTTGCGCACCCCACACGCCCTGCGCGCATGTAGGGCGCCAAAATTGGCGTCGTGCCTTCAAATCGCTGATTTCTCGCGACGGGCACCGAGTTTTGGCACCACATCCGTCTCCAGCTGCGAAGGACATCCACTGGTGTCTGACTCCTCCGGCGAGGAAGCACATCGGGGAGCCAGTCGACTCCCCGACGTCTGCGATTGGCACCGAACTGCGGTGCTGCTAGCTCCGCGGGGTGGCGCGGAAAACCGCCGTGCGGAAGCCGTTCGGGGCACTCGGGTCTGCCAAGTCCGCGATGAACGCGAGCTGCCCGAGGTCGTTGAGGCCTTCCTCGCAGAAGCTCAGACCTCTGACTCTCGAACCGTCCAGCTTGTCGCCGGTCTCGATCACGCGGTCCTGGACGAGGCGGGGACCGACGAAGATGCCGGTGGTCGGGGGGAAATCATCGAGGTTGGCGAGGAAGGCGACATCGCCGTTGTTGTTGATCGACGGAGGCCTGAAGCCGAAGGAGCCGAACGGTCCCGTGGTGTCGGCAACCGTCGTCAGCGGGCCTCCGTTTCCGGTCACGATCGCTGTGACGAACTGCCCGGTTGCGTCGGTGAATGACCGGTAGAAGGCTGCGGTTCCCCCGTCGTTGAACATCGGCTTCTCGACGAAGACGTTGGGGTCGGGTGCCGCGATCGTCCTGAAGGTGCCCACCCTTCCCGCGAAGATGCCCGAATCGAAGTTTGGCTGGATCGTCTCGTCGAAGGCGATGTCGCCGAGGTTGTTGATCGAGGGGCGGGAGTCATTGCCGCCAAACCGCACCGGCCGCGCGTCGAGGGAGGCGTCGGTCGAATTGAGGTAGTGCGTGATGACCTTGCCACCGGAGCCCGAGAAGAGCCCTTCGACGAAGTTGTCGAGTTCTCCTTTGAACGCAACTTCGCCACTGTTGTTGATGGAGGTATCGAAGCCGAAGAAGTTGAACCCCTTCGTCGTCGTGGCGATGGTGGTCAGTTTCTTGCCGTCGCCCCGCAAGATGGCCTCCTCGAAGCCGGGCGCCAGATTCGCCGCGAACGAGACGTCACCGAGGTCGTTCATCGATGGGTTGTTGCCCAGGAAGCCGAACTTGGTCCGATTCGGGTCTTCGGCGATGGTGGTCAGGGTTCCGTCTGCGTTCGCCCGGTAGATGCCGTCGAACGAATTGAGCCCGTCAGCGGACGTCCGCCCTGCTCTGAACGCGACGTCGCCCCGGTTGCTGAGCGAAGAGCACGTAAAGCTATTCGGATTGAAATTGTCCCGGACGCTGTCGGCTAAGTTGACGAACGTATACGGCGCCGCGTGGGCAGCCGCGGCCGACCCCAGCACTAGCGTCAGCGCAACGAAAAGAGCGAACGTTCTCCGGACGCCGCGGTTCATATGACCTCCTCCCGTCTTGAGCTCGCCCAAGGACTGCCTTCCCGGCAGGCAAGTTGGCAGCGTTGGCGGAGCCACCGCCTGCCGTGAGTCTTCGACGCTCTTAGTACGGAGCCGGCGCTCGTGTGGATTCTCCCGGCCGCCGCTCAGGAAGCGGGAAGCCGGTGGGAGTCACGCTCGCTACTCACGAACCTCGTTGAGGTGTCGTTAGAGGAGCCCTCACGGGCCTGATCACGCGCCGCCCGCGAAGAGGCGGGTCTTACCGATCCCCGGCGGCCTCACGCTCGAGCAGCGCGTCAGGACCTTGTTCCACGACCCGAGTCTACGGCCGCTTCGACGCCCCAACATCAGGGGTGATCTCAGGGTGGTGCCCCGTCGCGAATCAGGCCCGCAAACGCGAACCTGGAGGCACGGAACTGCGACTCGAACCAAACGAGACCCAGATGTCCGCCGTTGCCCACCGCCCGCGCCTCGAACCTCAAAGGAGAGCCAGATGTCAGCTGCAGCCTTGGAACTCGATGCCCTCACCGGTTATCCCGCCACCCAGTACGTGATGCGTGTCGATTTCGAGGCGCCGGACGGGAGGCGCTGGTCGGCACTCGGTGGTGGCGCCGCCCTCGCGGACGCCATCGGCTTCGCACGCGACAGCTGTCCCGCGGGCGTCGCCTGGGAGCCCGTCAAGTGGAACGACCTGTACGGCGACTAGTTCACGACCGCTCCGCCATCTGGGCGCCCTGATCGGTGCCGACCCGCGAGACGAAGGAGACTCGACATGACGCTGATTGCCACCGAGACGAGAGATGTCAACGTGTTGCGCGCGCGCTGCGCGGGGGCTGTCGTTGCACCCGAAGACGAGGCTTGGGACGAGGCCCGGCAGGCGTGGCAGCTCCGTTTCGACCAGCAGCCGGCTGCGGTTGTGTACCCCACCGACGCTCGCGACGTCGCCGCGGCCGTGCGGTTCGCCCGCGAGGCCGGGCTGCGCGTGGCCGTTCAGGGCACCGGGCACAACGCGCCCGCCTACGGCTCGATGGGGGACGACACCCTGCTCGTGCGCACCTCCGAGATGCACGAAGTCGAGATCGACCCAACCGCCCGCCGCGCGTACGTGCAGGCCGGAGCGCTGTGGGAGCACGCGGTGGCTCCTGCGTCGCCGCTGGGGCTGGCGGCACTCCACGGATCCTCTCCGGACGTGGGGATCGCCGGCTACTCGCTCGGCGGCGGCGTCGGCTGGCTCGCCCGCAAGTACGGTCTCGCCTGCAACTCTCTGACCGCGGTCGAGCTTGTCACGGCCGACGGCGACCACGTGCGCACAGACGGCGAGCACGACCCCGAGCTGTTCTGGGCGCTGCGCGGCGGCGGCGGGAACTTCGGTGCCGTCACCGCGCTCGAGTTCGAGCTCTACCCGGTCGAGAGCGTCTACGCCGGCTGGCTGATCTGGCCCTGGGCGCAATCCGAGCAAGTGCTGCACCGTTGGGCCGAGTGGGCCAGCACCGTGCCCGACGAAGTCACCTCGGTCGGCAGGATCCTCCAGCTGCCGCCGCTGCCCATGATCCCCGAGCCGATCCGCGGCCGGCAGATCGTCGTCGTCGAGGCCGCGTACCTCGGCAACGAAGCCGACGGGACGGAGCTGCTGCGCCCACTGCATGAGCTCGCACCCGAGATCGACACGTTCGCAACCGTGCCTCCGGCCGGGCTGGTGCGGCTGCACGCAGACCCCGAAGGCCCGACGCCCGCCGTTGTCGATCACGCACTCACTGACGAGCTGCCGGCTGCGGCGGTCGACGCCTTTCTCGGAACGGCCGGCCCGAGCTCGGGCTCCCCGCTCGTCTCCGCCGAGATCCGCCACCTCGGCGGCGCCCTCGGCACCCCCGCAGCCGACGCCGGCGCACTCTCACACATCGACGCCGCCTTCATGGCAATCGCCATCGGCATGCCGATGGACGACGAGGCCGCAGCGGCCTGCGAGCGGCAGGTGTCCGCAGTCACGAACGCGCTCGCGCCCTGGGGCTCGGGCCGAAGCTACCTCAACCTCGCAGAACGCCCGACAGATACCCGCACCGCCTACTCGACGGACACCTACCGGCGGCTCCAGGCGCTCCGGGTTGCTGTCGACCCGGTCGGCGTCTTTCGTGCCAACCACGAGATCCCGAAGGCTACGTAGCCGGACACCGCGCCGCCCACACGTCCCATCGCTCACGACAAACCAGATCGATCGGAGCCACGCTGATGAGGCTCGAAGGAATCCACCATGTGACGGCGATTACCGCGGACGCACCGGGCAACGTCGACTTCTACGCCTGTGTGCTCGGGCTGCGGCTTGCTCAAGAAGTCGGTCAAGCAGGACGACCCGACCGTCTATGACCTGTTCCACGCCGACGAGGTGGGAAGCCCGGATGGCGGAGCACAACACTTGGCACCAGCGAGCCGCGCGGGCGGGGGTGCGACCGACACCGGTCACAGACCGCTTCTACTTCCGCTCGATCTACTTCCGCGAACCGAGCGGCGTCCTCTTCGAGATCGCCACCAATGGCCCGGGCCTTGGAACCCCAGAAGCCTAGCCCGAGCTGCATGATCGCCGCCGGCGCGACCTCCCCCTGTCTACCTCGTGCTCCGCCTCTGTGACTGCCGTGCTCATCTCGACCTCCGTGTCGTTGGCATCAATCGATCGCCTGGTTGTGAGGGGCTTCGGGACGGGCCTATGCTTGGCCATCGAGCCCGGCTTCGCGACAAGAGCAGCCCCTGGGGAATTCCCTGCTTCTGTGGATGCGGGGCCGGTGGCGGCGATCCTCGAGCGCGAGACCGAGCTCGGGCTGATCGAGCGCGGGCTGGAGCTGGCGCGCGGTGGGCGCGGAGCGATGTTGCTGCTCGAGGGGCCGGCTGGAATCGGCAAAACGCGCCTGCTGGCCGCGGCCGCCGAGCGCGCAGGCGGGCACGGGATGGGCAGCCTGCGCGCCCGTGCGGGTCAGCTCGAGCGCGACTTCGCGTTCGGGGTCGTGCGGCAGCTGTTCGAGCCGGTCGTGCTCGGCGCCGAGCGCGAGGAACGCGCGAGGCTGATGAGCGGCGCGGCGGCGCTCGCGGCGGCCCTGTTCGACGTCGAGCGCTCGCCCGAGGCCGTGAGCGCCGATCCGTCGCACGGCACGCTGCACGGGCTATTCTGGCTCACCGCCAACGTCGCCGAGTCCGAGCCGCTGCTGCTGGCCGTCGACGACCTGCACTGGTGCGACGCGCCGTCGCTGCGCTTCCTCGCCTACCTCGCCCGCCGGCTCGAAGGCCTGCCGGTCCTGCTGCTCGCCTGCACGCGGCCGTCCGAGCCCGGCGCCCCCCTAACGCTGCTCGACGAGCTGCTGTCCGACCCGGCCGCCGGCGTTGTGCGGCCGCAGCCGCTGACCGCGACGGCGGTCGCCGAGCTGCTGCGCGAGGCGCTAGCCGCCGACGTCGACCCCGCGTTCTCCGCAGCGATCCACGACACGACGGGCGGCAACCCGCTGTTCGTGCACGAGCTGGTCCGCGCCGCGAGCGCCCGCCGCATCCCGCCGACGCCCGCCGGCGCTCGGCAGGTGCGCGAGCTGGCGCCCGAGACCGTCGCTCGGTTCGTCGCTCGCCGGCTGGAGAGCCTTGGCGCCACCGCGTCGGCGCTCGCGGCCAGCGTGGCGATCCTCGGCGAGCAGGCCGACCTGGCCCGCGCGGCCGAGCTGGCCGGGCTCGGCCATCACGAGGCCGAGCTCGCGGCGCGGTCGCTGCGTCGTATCGACGTCCTGCGCACCGGCGAGCCGCTGACCTTCGTGCACCCGCTCGTCCGCAGCGCCGTCTACGACGGCCTCGACCCGAGCGAGCGCGACGCCAAGCACCGGCGGGCGGCGCGCCTGCACGCCGGCGCGCGCGGCGCGATCCAGCACGTCGCCGCCCACCTGCTCGCCACCAGGCCGGCCGGCGACGGCGCTCTGGTCGCCCCGCTGCGCGAGGCGGCGCGCCAGGCGATGGCCGCGGGCGCTCCCGACGTCGCAGCGACATATCTCGAGCGCGGGCTCGCGGAGCCCCCGGATGCCACCGAGCGCGCCGCAGTGCTGCTCGAACTCGGAACCGCCGAGGCGCGCGCCCGCCCGAACCAGGCGCTCGAGCACCTGGCCCAGGCGCTCGAGCTCACCCAAGACGACCCGGCGCTCGCGGTTGCAGCGGTCGAGCTCGCGCTGGCGCTGAACTCGCTCGGGCGGGTGGTGGAGGCCGTCGAGGCGCTCGAGCAGGTCATCGAGCGCGTGCAGGCCGCGGACGTGGCACGCGAGCTCGAAGCAGAGCTCATCTGGCTGGCGGGCTACCACCCCGACACCCACCCGCGTGGCCAGGCCCGCCTGGCCCGCCGGCGCGACGACGGCGCGACCGACCGCGTCGGCCGCCAGCTGCTCGGGCTGCGCGCGTCGGCCAGGGCGCGGATCGGGCACGAACCGGCCGGGGCGCTCGCGGACGCCCGCCGCGCGCTGGCCGGGGGAGTCTTACTGCGCGAGCACCACGCCCCCGCCTTCAGCGTGCCGGTGACCGTGCTCGTGCTGCTCGATCGCTTTGACGAGTCACTTGACGTGCTCGCCGACGCGCTGGACCGCGCCCGCCGGACCGGCGCCGTCTATCTCTTCACGATGACCTCGATGCTGCGAGCTGACCTGTGGTGGCGGCTCGGCGACCTCGGCGAGGCCGAGGCCGATGCGCTCAACGAGGCCCAAGGAGACACCTTCGGCCGCGCGTTCCCGCCGACCCGCTGCCTCGCGGACGTGCTGATCGAGCGCGGATCACTCGAGCGCGCCGCGGACGCGCTCACCGCGGGCGAGGCGCACGGCGAGGTAACCGGCACCCTTTCGTGGGCGCTCTTCCGTACGAGCCGGGGCCGCCTGCGCATCATGCAGGGCCGAGTCGAGGAGGGCGTCGAAGATCTCCTTACGGCAGGACGGTGGCTGCAGGCGCTCGACGGCCGCAACCCCGCACTGGCCGCCTGGCGCTCCCACGCCGCGCTCGGACTGGCCAAGCTCGGGCAGGACGCCGAGGCCACCCGGCTGATCCGAGAGGAGGTTGCGCTGGCGCGCCGGTGGGGCGCGCCGCGCGCGCTTGGGCACGCATTGACCAGCGCGGGCCTGGTCGTCGCGGGCGAGCGCGGCCTTGCACTTCTGCGCGAGGCGACCCTCGTGCTCGCCGACTCACCCGCGCTGCTCGTCCGCGCCCGGGCGCTCACCGAACTCGGCGCCGCCCTGCGGCGCCGCAACCGGCGCGCCGACGCGCGCGAGCCGCTCGCCGCCGGGCTCGAGCTCGCGCAGCGCTGCGGCGCGTGGGCATTGGCCGAGCGTGCGCGCGAAGAGCTGATCGCCACCGGCGCCCGCCCGCGCCGCGCAATGCGCACCGGCGTCGACGCGCTCACGCCCAGCGAGCGCCGCGTCGCCCACCTCGCCTCCCGCGGCCAAACCAACCGCGACATCGCCCAAGCCCTGTTCGTGACCGAGAAAACGATCGAGACGCACCTCTCACACGCCTACCAGAAGCTCGA
>DASXTR010000210.1:0-4534 GCA_036505325.1 Gaiellaceae bacterium | reverse complement strand
GCGACCAGCCTCGGCTACGTCCAGTCGGCGATCAGCCAGCAGATCGCGGCGCTCGAGAAGGCGGTGGGTCAGCGGCTGGTCGAGCGCTCGCGCGGCGGCGGCCCGCTCCGGCTGACCGAGGTCGGCGAGCTCGTCCTGCAGCACTCCGACGCGATCCTCGCGCGCCTCAAGGCCGCGCAGGCAGACGTCGCGGCGCTCGCCGAGGGCCAGGGACAGCTGCGCGTCGGGATCACGCAGTCGATCGGCGTGCGCGTCCTCCCGGAGCTGATGCGCCGTTTCGGCGCCGAGTGGCCGGACGTGCGGCTCCGGCCGACCGAGGCGGCGGCCGACCTCGCGCTGTACGAGGCCGTCGAGCGCGGCGAGGTCGACCTCGCGTTCGTCGAGCTGCCCGTCCCCGACGGCCCCTTCGAGACGACCGAGCTGATGACCGACCCGTACATGCTCGTCGTGGCCGCGGACTCGCCGCTCGCGCGACGGCCTGTCTCGCTGAAAGAGCTCGGCACGGTGCCGCTTGTCGGCCACTGCGAGTGTCGCGGCCTGGCGCGCGTCGAGGCGCAGCTGCGGTCGCGCGGGATCGAGCCGGAGTTCGCCTTCCGCTCGGACGTGAACGCGACGATCCAGGCGCTCGTCGGCGCGGGTGTGGGCGCGGCCGTCCTCCCGGCGCTCGCGGTCGACCCGAAGGACGAGCTGACGGTGATGCGCGAGCTGCCGGGGATCCCGCCGCGCGTGCTCGCGATCGCGCGCCACCGCGACCGCTACCACTCGCAGGCCGCGCGCTCGTTCGTCGCGCACGCTCAGGCGGTGTGCGCCGGGCTCTCGCGCGAGACGCGGAAGCTGGCGGCCGTCGGCCACTGACGTGAGCGCCCTCCGCCGCGCGCTGTTCCCCTTCCGGCTCGCCCGCGCGAGGCTGGCGGCCGGCGGCGAGCGGCTCGCGCTGATCGCGGTCGGGATCGTGGCGGGCGCCGCTGTGCTCGCCGCCGTGCTCGCAGGGCGGCTCGTAATGCAGGACCGTGCGCTGGCGCAGGCGACCGCCCGCCTCCCGGCGGACTCACGCGTCGTGGAGGTCGCGTGGTTCGGCGCGCTCGGCGGGACGTGGCGCTCGCTCGACCGCGAGGTCGCGCCGGAGCTCGAGCGGCTGACGGGGCGCGAGCCGGTGCGCGCGATGCTCTACCGCGAGTCGCAGATCGGCGGCCGCCTCGTGAACCTGCGCGCCGCCGACGGGCTCGCGCGCTGGGTGCGCCTCCGCTCGGGCCGGCTCCCGAAGCCGTGCGTCCCGTCGCACTGCGAGGTGCTGCGCATCGACGGCAGGGGGCCTATCCCGTCGAAGTCGACACTGCGGCTGATCGAGGTCGGTCGCGCGACGGTCCGCCCCGACGCGCCGTTCGCGGCGTTCGTCGCGCCCGCCGGCCAGAACGGGACGGAGATGGTCGCACGCGCCGTCCGGTACCACACGCCGCAGCCGTCGCCGGTCGTGCTCGCCGAGGGCGTCGACGGCCTCTCGCGGACGAGCGAGCTGCAGACGTTCTTCCGCACCTACGCCTGGTTCCTCCCGGTCGGCGGCGGCGACGTGCACCCGTGGGCGATCGGATCGTTCTCGCGCTCCGTCGACCGGGTGCGCGCGGCGATCGGCGCGAAGTCCGACCGGTTCCAGGTGACTGCGCCGACGGAGGAGCTCGCCGCGGCCTCGTCGTCGTCGCGCGCGGCCGCGCGGCGGCTGCTCCTGCTCGGCGGGGAGGGCGCCGCGCTGCTGCTGGCGTTCACGCTGCTCGCGGCGGTCGCCCTGCGACGCGACGTGGGCGACGCGCGGCGGCGCCTAGTCTGGTTCGGCGCGCGCGGCTGGCAGGTCGAGCTCTTCACGTTCGTCGAGGCGGCCGCCACGGCCGTCGCTGCAACGGCCGTCGGCTGGGGGGCAGGCGCGGGCGTCGCCGCCGTCGTCGCGGGCCGCGCGGGCTCACCGGCCGGCGAGGTGGTCTCGCACGCGCTGCTGTCGCGTGGCGGCCTCACGACGGCGGTCCTCGTCGCGCTCGCCGCCTCGTTCCTCCTCTATCTCGCGGTGCGCGCGCCGGCGGTGCAGGTCGGGACGTTCACGTTGACGCCGCTCGACATGGCCGCGCTCGGAGCGATCGCGATCGTGGTCGTCGGCTACGCCCGCGGATCGGTCGACGCGACCGAGCTCGCCGCGAGCGGCGGGACCGGGACGTTCCTGCTCCTCGTCCCTGCCCTCGTCACGTTCGCGATCGCGGTCGTGTGCGCACGCGTGCTCGCGCCCGCGCTGCGCACGCTCGGCCGTGCGGGCTCGCGTGGACCGGTCGCGCTGCGGCTCGCCGCGACGTCGCTCGCACGCAACCCCGGGCACGCGGCTGTCGCGGCGACGTTCCTCGTCGCGAGCCTCGGGCTGGCGCTCTTCGCGACCACGTACCGGTCGACGCTCCTGGAGGGCCAGCGCGACGAAGCCGCGTACGCCGTGCCGGCGCCGTACGTCCTCACCGAGGACCTGTCGCAGCTCGTCCCGGTGCTGCACGGCGCACGCGGGCTCGGCGGGACGGAGGTGCTGCGCCTCTCGGGCAACGTGCCGTCGTCGGCGACGTTCACGTTCCTCGGCGTTCCGGCACGTGCGTTGCCGCACGTCGGCGGCTGGCGCGACGACTTCTCGGCGACGCCGCTGCCGACGCTCGCGCGGCGGCTCGAGCCCAGCGAGTCGACGGCGCTGCGCATGACGAAGCTCCCGCCGGGACATGTGCTGACGCTGCCGGTGTCCGTGCGCGGCGACGACATCGGCATCCGCGCGATCGTCCGCTCGCCGCTCGGCGACGTCGAGGGGGTTTCCCTCGGGGCGACGAACGGCGCTCGTGACAAGCTGTTACAAGCGAAGGTGCCGTTCGCCCACGCGAGCCTCGTGTCGCTCGACCTCGACCTGCTGAACAGCGGCCGCAAGGCCTCGAACGCGGGCACCGGCGTGCAGGCGAGCGCACGCGGGAAGCTCCGGCTCGGAACGCTGCGCGTCGATGGGAAGGCCGTGCCGCGGGCGTTCGCCGGCTGGCGGGGGCTCGACTTCACGCTGACGACGGACGTCGCTTCCTCCGTGCGCCCGCGGCAGCCGACCGACGGGCATCCGTTGCCCGTTCTGGCGACACCTGCAGTCGTCGCCGCGGCGGGCGACGATCGCGTGCTGCCGCTCTCGATCGAAGGCGAGCACGTGACCGCGCGCATCGTCGGCGTGGTGAAGCGGTTCCCGTCGATCATCGGCGACGCGATCGTCGCCGATCGCGAGACGGCGGCGACGACGCTCGACACGCCCTTCCCCGGCCTCGGCACGACCGACGAGCTCTGGGTCGACCGCCTGCCGACGCCGACCCCGGAGCTGCTCGTGCAGTCGCGCGCCGGCATGCTCGACGAACTGCGCGCGGACCCGCTCGCGCGCGGCGCGCTGGCGACGCTCGCCGGCACGGCGCTCGTGGCGCTGGCGCTCGCGCTCGTCGGCCTCCTGCTCGGCGTCGTCGGCGACCTGCGCGACGAGCGCGGCGAGCTGTTCGACCTCGAGGCGCAGGGCGCGTCGCCGGCGACAATCCGGACGCATCTCCGTCTCCGCGCGCTGCTCGTGGCGGCGTTCGGCCTCCTCGGCGGGCTCGTCGCGGGCGCGATCCTGTCGGCGCTCGTCCTGTCGCTCGTGACGCTGACGGCGTCGGCCGCGCAGCCGGAGCCGCCGCTGCGGCTCGCACTCGACTGGCCGCTCGTCGGAGCGGCGGTGGCGGCGTACGCCGTCGTGGCGGGGGTGCTCGTGCTCTGGTGCACGAGGCTCGGGGGGCAGGCGCCGGAACGGGCGGCGGAGGTGGCCGCATGAACGCGATCGAGGTGCGCGACCTCTTCCGCGTCCACTCGACGCCCGAGGGGGACGCGGCGGCGCTGCAGGGTCTCTCGCTCGCCGTGCGCGAGCGGGAGGTCGTGACGGTGCTGGGCCCGAGCGGCGCGGGCAAGTCGACGCTCCTCCGGATCCTCGCCGGCCTCGAACGGCCGTCGGCGGGCGTCGTGCGCGTCCACGGGGAGGACGTGGGGAAGCTCGGCGGCCGCCGGCTCGCGGAGTACCGCTCGTCGCTCCTCGGCTACGCCGACCAGCACTACGCGCGCGCGCTCGCGCCCGAGCTGACGGCGCGCGAGCTGGTCACGCTTCAGCTGGGGCTGCGCGGCAGCTCGCGCGAATCGCGCGTTCGTCGCGCCGACGAGCTGCTCGACCGCGTCGGCCTCGCCGACAAGCGGGAGCGGCGGCCGAGCGAGCTCTCGGGCGGGGAGCAGCAGCGCGTCGCCGTCTGCGCGGCCCTCGCTCACCGGCCGCGATTGTTCCTCGCCGACGAGCCCACCGGCGAGCTGGACCACGCGAACGCCGACCTCGTCTACCGCCTGATCGGCGAGCTCGCCCGCGAGGGTGGAACCACCGCGGTCGTGGTCAGCCATGACCCGGAATCGGCCGGGATCGCGGATCGGATCGTCCGCATCCGCGACGGCCGCGTCAGCGAGGAGTGGACTCGCGCAGGGTCGG
>DASXTR010000209.1:0-2421 GCA_036505325.1 Gaiellaceae bacterium | reverse complement strand
GGCGACCTCGACCGTCGGCGTCCGCGTCACGGGCTCGCGGTCGAAGGAGAGGAGGCGGTGCTCGCCGTAGCGGCTCAGGATCGCATCGAGCACCTCCGGCTCGAGCTCCAGCCCGCGCAGCTCGCGCCTCCGCACGCGGCGGCGCGTGTCCTGGCCGGCCGGGTCGACGCTCACCAGCCGGAGGAACACCTGGCGGCAGGCGCGCTGCGCGGGCGCGTCGAGCCGGGCGTGGAGCTCCTCGGCGCGCCGGCCGAGCGCACCGACGACGCCGCCGGTGGCGCGATAGCCCTCGAGGGTGAGCAGGTCGCTCGTGCGGGCGGCGAAGAGCTCCGTCAGGGCGTACTGGAGGAGCGGAAGCGCGCCTGGCTGGTCGTGCACGTCCGCGACGATGTGGGAGACGAGGCCCGCCTCGAAGCGCACACCGACGGCGGCCGCCGGGCGCTCGATCGCCTCGGCTAGCTCGTCCTCAGAGGGCGCCGCCACCGTCACCATGCCGGCTCCGAGCAGCTCGCCGAACTCCGGGTAGCGGAGTGGGTGGTCGAGGAAGTCGGCCCGTAGCGTGACCACCACGCGCACGGGCGCGCGCGGGTCGGCGGCGAGCGCGGTCAACCCGTCAAGGAAACGGCGGCGCACCTCCTCGTCGGTCGTGAGAGTGAAGAGCTCCTCGAACTGGTCGACGACGAGCAGCAGCTCGGTGTCGGTCGGCAGGATCCGCTTCGCCACGCGCCGGATCGCGAGCTCGTCGCGGGCGAGCTCCTCGACCAGGTCGTCAGGCCGCTCGACCGCGACGCGCAGCAGCGCAGCGGCGAGGTCCTCGAAGGGGTACGCGCCGGGGAAGAGGTCGGCCACGAGCCAGCGCGCCGAGCCGGGGAGCGCACCTCTGCGCAGAGCCGGGACGAGGCCCGCCTTCACGACCGAGGATTTGCCGATGCCCGACGGGCCGACGACCGCGACCAGCCGGTGCTCCGCGACGGCGGCCACGAGCTGGTCGACAAGCGCGTCGCGACCGAAGAAGTGCTCCGCGTCGCTCTCGCCGAACGCCCTCAGGCCCTTGTACGGGTTCTCCACCGGCGTGAAGGTCTCGGCCACAGCCGGCGTGTCCGTTCCCGCCGCCTTCGCGAACGCCGTCAGGAACTCGTCCACGGACTCGTACCGCTCGGCCGGGTCGAATGCGGTTGCGCGCGCGATCACGGCGTCGAGCAGGTCCGGCAGCTCGCGACGCATCGACGCCAGCGGCGGCAGCGGCGTGTCCATGGGCGGCCGCTCGCCCGTGAGGAGCTCGAACGTGAGGAGACCAAGCCCGTAGAGGTCCGAGCGCGGCGTGTGTGCCGCGCCCGAAATCTCCTCGGGCGGCAGGTACGCCGGCGATCCGCTGACGAGGCGCCGCGGGTCATCCGGATCGCTGAGCCGGGCGGCGATGCCGAAGTCCGACAGGTAGGCGTGTCCCTCCTCGTCCAGCAGCACGTTGGCGGGCTTCAGGTCGCGGTGCACAACGCCTTGCCGGTGCGCGTACGCCAGCGCGCCGCCGACCTGGGCGAGCAGGCGCGAAGCGGCCTCGACCTTCCAGGGCCCGCGCTCCAGCGCCTGCCGCAACGAACCGCCGCGCAGCCAGCGCATCACCAGGTACGCGCCCTCCGGGTCGCGCCAGTAGTCGTAGAGCGAGACGACGTGCGGGTGCTCGAGTTGGGCGACGAGCTGTGCCTCGGCCTCGAAGCGGCGGATGAACGCGGCCTGATTGACCAACTCCGGACGGATGACCTTGATGGCCACCTCGCGGCCCACCGACGGCTGGTAGGCGCGGTAGACGACGCCGAAATCGCCTGCGCCCACCTGCTCGCGCAGCTCGTAGCCGCGGACGGAGCGCCCGAAGCCAATGCGTGCCGTCGACGTCGACGGCCGATCGATTCGAAGCGGCGGGAAGTCCGCCGGCAGCCCCTCGACGACCAGCTGGAACACACTGACAGGCGCGGTGATGCCCTTGAAGCGGTACTCGCCCAATGCCTTCGCCTGCCAGCCCGAACGGGCCGACGAGAGCCGGTGCGCGTCCCCGGAGAGCAGCACCTGCCCGCCGTGCGCCGCGGCGAGCAGGCGGCCCGCTCGGTTGAGCACGGGGCCAAAGTAGTCCCCGCCTCGCGACTCCACCTCGCCCGCGTCGATCGCCATCCGGACCCGGAGCGGCCCGGTCTCGCGCCAGTCGACCTCCGAGAGCGCGATCTGGATCGCCTGCGCGGCGGAGATGGCGGCGGCGGAATCGGTGAACGCGATGTCGACGCCGTCGCCGACCCGCTTGACGACCTCCCCGCCGGTTGCCTTCACGGCACCCAACACAATCCGGTCGTGCTCGGCCATCGCCGCGCGCATCGCGTCCGTGTGCAGCTCCCAGAGCACGGTTGAGTCCTCGACGTCCGTCAGCAGGAACGC
>DASXTR010000208.1:0-6596 GCA_036505325.1 Gaiellaceae bacterium | reverse complement strand
GGCACCGCGCCGTGCCCCCGCACGTAGAACGCATCCGTGGCGGTCAACGAACCCTCGGCCAAAGCGGCGAGCCCAGTCTCGGCGTTGAACGGCTCCTCCTCGTGAACAATCAGGTCCGCGCGCTTTCCGTAGCGACCCATGCCACAAGCGTACGACTTCAGCGAACGTGATCGCTTCGGCCACGAAGCGGCGACGGAGTGCCGCCTTTGCCCGGTGGATCCCCGAGGGGAAGAACGTCACGACACTCGTGTTCGAGACAGGCCTGCGGCCCGGATCGACAACCGGTCGCTGGCGAGGAGTCGCAACGCTCCCAAGTAAGCGGCGGCCGCCGCGCGGTAATCGGCGTGGATCTCGGACTCCCCGAAAAGTACGCGCTGACTGTCCGGGCGGCTGAGGGCGGGGGCTGACGCACCCGCCCTCCGAAGCCGCGCGTCACGCCGTCACGGCGGCGGGATCCGGTCGAACGATCACCGTGTCTGCGATCTCGAAGATCTCCGTCGCCGGTAGATCGGCCCGTGATGCGTGTTCGCGGATCTTCTCCGGGCTCGACGCCTGATAGATGCAGACGGTTCCGAGCCCACCATCGTGCTCATGGACGACGTACGAGCGAATCCAGCGAATGTCGCTGGACATCTCGTCGTCGCCGACCTGTTTCGATCGTGCAGCCGCCGTCCTCGTCGGGACCGGGACGATTGCGCGCTCGGACGGCCAGGCGAAAACCGTGCGCATCGAGACGTGGCAGGCGAGCTCGCCACCGTACGACCAGCGACAGATCACGGTCACCGGCGGCCGGCGCGCGATCATCGCCGAGCAGAGCGGCTTCCCGTCCGGGCCGATCTCGTCGTCGACGTACGACTGGACGAACCGGACGTTCTCCGTCGGCATCGTCGTGAGCTTCCACAGGTCGATCAGCTGCTGCGGGCTCGGGCGCGTCACCGGCCGCGGCCGCCTTACCGCTTCTGCGCCTTCGCCTTCTTCTCGCTGCGCTTCTCCTTCAGCGTCTTCTGCGCGACCTTCTTCTGCAGCTTCTTCGGCTTGTCCGATCCCTTCATGGGTCACCTCCTATGGCCCGGTCGCGTAGCAGGCTATTCCTCGGGGGCCGCTCGGGCTAGCCTCACTTTATGACGCGCCGGGGGGATACCGACGACGACACAGACGACCGGCCGCCGATCTGTCCCGCGTGCGGGGTGACCCAAGGAATGATCGTCGACGGCGACGAGGTCAAGTTCGTGTGCCTCGAATGCGGCTTTTCGGACGAGGGCGATCGGTCTGAGCAGCGGTCCTAGGATCGCGATTCTCGGGCCGATCGCGTGGCGGACGCCGCCGCGGCACTACGGCCCGTGGGAGCGTGTGGCGGGGCTGATCGCGGACGGTCTGCACGCGCGCGGCGTCGACGTCACGCTCTTCGCGACGCTCGACTCGGAGACGCCCGCGAAGCTCGAAGGCGTCTGTCCCCACGGGTACGCGGAGGACCGCGAGCTCGACGGCCGCGTCTGGGAGGCGCTGCACGTGGCGCACGCGCTGGAGCGCTCGAGTGACTTCGACCTCGTCCACAACCATCTCGACTGGCTGCCGCTCGCCTTCGACCGGTTTGCCCGCGCGTCCCTTGTGACGACGATCCACGGCTTCTCGAGCCCGGCGATCCTGCCCGCGTACGAACGCTCGAGGTCGGCGTTCGTCTCGATCTCCCTCGCGGATCGCGCGCCCGGGATCACCTACGCGGCGAACGTGTACCACGGGGTCGACTTCGCGGAGCTGCCCTTCGACCCCGTCGGAGGAGACGCGCTCGTCTGCTTTGGGCGCATCCACCCCGATAAGGGAACGGCCGAGGCGATCGAGATCGCCGCACGCGCCGGCCGGCGGCTCGTCCTCTGCGGCATCGTCCAGGACGAGCGCTATTTCGCCGAGCAGGTGGAGCCGCATGTCGACGGCGATCGCGTCGCCTACCTCGGCTCGGTCGGCCCGGAGCAGCGCGCCGACGTGCTCGGACGCGCGGCGGCGCTGCTGCACCCGATCGCTTTCGACGAGCCGTTCGGCCTGTCGGTGGTCGAGTCGATGGCCTGCGGAACGCCGGTGATCGCCTACCCGCGCGGGTCGATGCGCGAGGTCGTCGACGACGGAGTCACCGGCCTCCTCGTCGCGAACGCCGACGAGGCTGTCGCGGCCGTCGAACGCGCCGTCGCCCTCGACCGTGCCGCGTGCCGGCGCGCGGCCGCGCGCCGGTTCTCGGCCGAGCGGATGGTCGACGACTACCTCCGTGTCTACGAGCAGGTGCTCGCCGCCGCTTAGCGTCTTCCGTCGCTAGGGTAGTCGTGAGCCGGTTGGGGCTGGCGCCCGGGTGCCGCGCCGGATACCAGACGGAAGGAGGTGCGCGGACGATGCGGACCGCGATCGTATCGACCTATCCACCGCGCGCCTGCGGGATCGGCGCCTTCGCCGCGGACGTCCGCCGAGCGCTGCTCGGCGTCGACGGCATCGACCGGGTCGAGCGGGTCGTCGTCGTCGACGAGCCGTCGCGGCCGCAGCGTCCGGGGCTCGTGGCGACGGTCGCGCAGGCGGCGCGCGGGGATTATGTGCGGGCTGCGAGGATCCTCGGCCGCATGGACGTCGACGTCGTCCTGCTCCAGCACGAGTACGGCATCTTCGGAGGCCGCGACGGAGAGTACGTTCTGTCGTTGGCCGAAGAGCTCGCGCAACCGCTCGTGGTCACGCTGCACACTGTGCTCTCGGAGCCGACGCCGCATCAGGCCCACGTGCTCAGGGCCCTGTGCCGCCAGGCTGAGCTCGTGATCGTGATGACCGACACGGCACAGAGGCTGCTCGCCCAGAGCGACGTGTGCGCCGAGGAGAAGGTGCGCGTGGTGCCGCACGGCGCGCCGACGCTGCTCGCACAGCGCGCAGCCGAGTCGAGGCGCGACGGCGCGCCGAGGCGAGGGCGGTACGGGTGGGTGCGCGACCGCTTCCTGCTCTCGACATTCGGGCTCATCTCCGGAGGGAAGGGCCTCGAGACCGTCATCCAGGCGCTGCCGGCGATCGTCGAGCAGCATCCCAATGTCCTCTACCTGCTCGCCGGGCGCACCCATCCGGGCGTGGCCCGCCGCGAGGGCGAGCGGTACCGCGTGTCGCTGGAGCAGGCCGTGCTCGACCTCGGCCTCGAGAACCACGTCGAGTTCGACGACCGCTATCTCGCCGTCGACGAGATCGCCGACCTGCTCGCAGCGACCGACGTCTTCGTCACGCCCTACCGCCAGCGCGAGCAGATCTCGTCGGGTGCGCTCACGTTCGGCATCGCCGCCGGCTGCGGTGTCATCTCGACGCCGTACTGGTACGCGCAGGACATGCTCGCGTCGGGCGCCGGCACGATCGTTCCCTTCGCCGATCCAGCCGCGCTCGCGGACGCCGTCTGCCGGTACATCGAGGAGCCTGACCAGCTCACCGCCGCGCGCGCCGAGGCGCGACGGCTCGGCGCGCACCTCCAGTGGCCGTCGGTCGCGGCGGCGACAGCGACGGTCTTGCGCGAGGCCGAGGAGCGTGCGCCGCGTCGGCGGTCGATCGCAAGCGTCGAGACGCACGTGTCGAACGTTCGCACGGATCACCTGCTCACGCTGGCCGACGACGTCGGGATCGTGCAGCACGCGAACGGGGTGATTCCGAATCGCGACAGCGGCTACTGCGTCGACGACGTGGCCCGTCTCGCCGTCGTCGCGCTCGAGCTCGCGCGGCGAGGCGACGAGCAGGTGTGGACGTCGATCGTCTACCGGGCGATCGCCTTCCTCAACGACGCCACCGAGGCGGACGTCGGCATGCGCAACTTCATGGGCTACGACCGCCGCTGGCTGGACGAGCCGCACGTCGGCGACCACGTCGGCCGCTCGGTCTGGGCGCTCGGCGAGATCCTCTCGACCGCCTGGGTGCCGGCCGTCGTCGAACCGACCCGCCGGCTGCTCGACACGATCGTCGGCACGCTCGGAGAGACGACATCGTTGCGGACGGGAGCGTACGCGGTGCTCGGCCTGGCGCGCCTCGACTCCGACCGGCTCGAACCGACGGCACTGCTCCTCCTCGAACGTAGCGTCGACCGGCTCGCGGCCGCCTACGAGGCGCACGCGTCCGACGAATGGCTGTGGTTCGAGGACGAGCTCACCTACGACAACGCGCGGCTGCCGCACGCGCTGATCGCCGGCGGCATCGCACTGGGGCGGGACGACGTGACCGCCACCGGGCTCGAGGCGCTGCGGTGGCTCGGCGACGAGTCCGGTCTCGCCGAGGGAACGCTGCTGCTGACCGGTCACGGCGGGCGGCACCGCGACGAGCCCGGCCCCGGCACCGGCGACGAGCAGCCGCTCGACGCCTCTGCCTTCGTCGAGGCGGAGCTGGCGGCGTTCGCCGTCACCGGTGCGGCCGACCACGGTGTGCGCGCGCAGCGCGCCTACGACTGGTTCCTCGGCCGCAACCGGCTGCACCGGCCGCTCTACGACTTCGCGACGGGCGGTTGCAGCGACGGCCTCGGGGCCGAGACGACGAACGACAACGAAGGAGCCGAATCCACGCTCGCGTTCCACAGGGCGGCGCTTCTGCTCGACGCCGCGGGACTTCCCGCGGTCCTGCGGCAACGAGCACTGGAAGCGTCGACGGCGTGAACGACCGCGAGCTGTTCCACCGTCATCCCGCGAACCCGATCCTGACGGCAGACGACTGGCCCTACGCGGCCAACGCCGTCTTCAACCCGGCGGCCGCAGAGGTGGACGGCAAGACGGTCGTGCTCGCGCGCGTCGAGGGGCTGACCGGGATCTCGCACCTCACGGTCGCGCGCTCTGCGAACGGGATCGACGACTGGACGGTCGACCGGGAACCGCTTCTCGCCCCGACCGACGGCGTCGACAGCGAGCAATGGGGCCTCGAGGATGCGCGAACGGTGTGGGTGCCCGAGCTGGACAAATGGGTGATCACGTGCACCGCCTACGGCCCGGCCGGGCCCGCCGTCTTCCTCGCGACGACCGACGACTTCACAACCGTCGAGCGCCACGGAATCGTCAAGCAACCCGAAGACAAGAACGCGGCCCTCCTGCCGCACCGGGTCGACGGCAGGTGGATCCTCTTCCACCGCCCGAGGACCGAGTTCGACGCTTCCCGCGGCGGGATCTTGCTCTCCCGGTCGGAGGACCTGGTCAGCTGGAGCACGCCAGAGCTCGTGCTCCAACCGCGCGACGGCGCCTGGTGGGACTCGCTCCGGATCGGTCTCGGCCCACCGCCGCTCCGGACGGAGCACGGCTGGCTGCTCATCTACCACGGCGTCAAGGAAACCGTCGGCGGCTGTATCTACAGGGTGGGCCTCGCCCTCACCGAGCTCGACGAGCCGACGCGCGTGCTGCGTCGCCTTCCCGAGTGGGTCCTCGCACCGGTCGCCCCGTACGAGCGGGAAGGCGACGTCCCGAACGTCGTCTTCCCCTGCGGCCTCGTCCACGATGCCGAGAGCGGGGACGTCCGGCTGTACTACGGCGCCGCCGATACGTCCATCTGCGTCGCCACCGCCAGCCTCGACGAGCTCCTCGACGCCCTGCTCTCCGCGCCGGGCAAGGCCTAGTCGGGCCGGACGCGGGCCGCGCCCAGCCGACGTGCCCGGCTCGACACCGGCGCGCGGACTACTTCTTGCCGCGACTGAACCAGCCGCGGATCTTGGCAATCAAGTTGGACATGACGCGACTCTACGCCCTCGGCTGGACGAGGCGTAGGCTGTGGCCGTCCGGATCCTCGAGGTGGACGAGCAGGCCGAACGGCTCATCGTGGACGTCGCCGACCTCTGCGCCGGCTGCGCGCAGACGCTCCGCGGCGGCGCGGGCGTCGGCGACGCGGAAGGACACGATCGCGCCCGACTCGCCCTTCCGGGGGGCGTCGGACAGATGCAGGCCGAAGCGCACGCCGCCGCAATCGAACGCCGACCACTCGTCGCTCCGCTCCAGCACCGGCAGCCCGAGGAGGCCCGCATAGAACGACACCGCCCGGTCCATGTCCGCGACGTAGAAGAACACGGACTGAAGGCCGTCCACCACCGTACGAAACGTACCGCGTCGGCCGGAAACCGATCGCGGCCGGGCCGCGTACGCTCAAGCGCATCGCTGCTCCGGGGGGAGAAGGGCAAGACACGAACTTCACCGGCGACATCTACCTCGGGAGCTCCCCCGGGCACGTCGTGGACCGTCGGCATCCTCGTCCGTCCGGCGCGCGCGGGGACGCTCACGTCGAGCGCGCACGTGCAGGCCGACCAGCCCGATCCCGCACGCGGGAAAAACGCCGCGACCGAGACGACAACCGTGAACCGCCAGTGACGTAACCAGGACACTTGATCCAGCAAGCATCTAACCAGTAGGGTCGAGCAGTTCAACAGGGCGCGTTCAACGCCCGGATAGGGGGTTCTTCTTGTCCGATGAAAGACCCCTGCGGCTCTCTCGGCGCCGGCTGCTCAAGGCCGGCGCCTTCGGCGTCGCCGGTGCGGCCACCGGCGGACTCGTCACCCCGGATGCGGAGGCGAAGGAGAAGCCTGCGCAGCCGCAACCGCTCCGCTTCCTCACGAAGTGGGAGTTCGACTACGTCACGGC
>DASXTR010000207.1:0-5904 GCA_036505325.1 Gaiellaceae bacterium | reverse complement strand
CGTGCGCCGGCTCTTCTACGAGCTGAGTGGCCTGGTCGCCCACACCGAGACGACCCTGCTCTTCCTCGGCGAGTACGCCGCAGCCGAGTTGGAGGGCTCGGTCGAGTTCTACCTGGCCGACGGGCTCGTGCAGCTGGCCTATGAGCCGTACGAGCCGCTCGACAGGCGATGGCTCCGGGTCGTGAAGATGCGCGGCGCAAAGCCCGTGGCGGGCAAGCACTCGGTCGAGATCGGAGCGACGGGTATCGCGGTCTTCCCGCGGCTCGAGGCGCTCGCACCGAGGGACGTGACTTCCCACGGCGGGCGCATCGCGACCGGGATCTCGGGCCTGGACGACATGATGGGAGGCGGGATACCCGCCGGCGACCTCTCGGCGATCCTCGGGCCGTCCGGCTCGGGGAAGACGATCGCCGCCCTACGCTACGTCGCTCATGGGATCCAGGAGGGGGAGCGCTGCCTCTACTTCTCGTTCCAAGAGGACGGCGACCAGCTCCTTAGGAAGGCCGCCTCCTTCGGCTGGGAGCTCGCCGCGGCGTGCGAGTCGGGCCAACTGCATGTCCACCACGTGCCGCAGGGGAACCTGAACCTCGACATGCTCGGCGCCGCCGTGCGGACCGGGCTCGCTGCCGGCCCGGTGCGCCGGGTGGTGATCGACAGCCTTGCCGAGCTCGTGTTCGCCGCTCGCGAGGTGGCCCGCTTCCCCGCCTACGCGCGTACGCTCGCGGCGTTCATCCGCTCGGCCGGCGCTACCGCGCTGATCACGAGCGAGGTCGCGACGATGGGTCCGATCGCGGAGCCGGCCGGCGGCCTCTCATTCCTCTTCCACAACGTCGTCCTGCTCCGGTACATCGAGATCGAGTCGGAGCTCCGCCGCGCGGTGTCCATCCTCAAGATGCGCGACTCGGACCATGAGAAGGGACTTCGGCAGTTCGTGATCGACGAGCGAGGCTTCAAGGTCCTGGACAGGCTGGAGGGCGTGACGGGCGTGCTCGGTTGGAGCGCCCTGCGCGAGGACGCTCCGGAGTAGATGATCGATGCCAACTGTCGTAGGTCGTGGCCGGAAAGGGAGGCGCGGTGGCTGGAGCGATCGATCCGCACGGGCAACGGAAGGACGCACTCGATGCATTTCTCGAAACGAAGGTTCGAGAAGGCTTCCGCATCGAAACTCACACCGACACCCACGCGATCATCGTCGGCGGCGGCCGCGGTAAATCCTTCTTGAGCCGGTTTCGCAGCCGCGGTGCAGGCAGCCGCTTCGTGATCTCGGTCGACGAGAACGGCGAGGTGACGATGATTCCGGCAGAGCCGAAACGAAGCTAGTTCGTCCAGTCCTAGATCAACCGCCGCTGCGCGGCCCAGCGCGTCAGCTCCGCGCGGGACGATAGCTGGAGCTTGCGCAGCACGCTCGAGACATGCGTCTCGATCGTCTTCACCGACAGATGCAGACGCGCCGCGATCTCCTTGTAGCGGTACCCGCGCGCGATCAGCTGGAGGACCTCGCGCTCGCGCGGCGTCAGCTCTTCGAGCTCCGCGTCGCCGTGCACGCGCTCGCCGGCCTTGAACGCGTCGAGGACGAACCCGGCGAGACGAGGCGAGAAGACGGCATCGCCCTCGGCGACGCGGTCGATCGCCTCGGCGAGCTCCGTGCCGGAGATCGCCTTAGTGACGTACCCGCGCGCGCCGGCACGGATGACGCCGATGACGTCCTCGGCGGCGTCGGAGACCGAGAGCGCGAGGAACTTCACGCCCGGGCGCTCCTGCGCGATCGCTGCGATCACGGCCTCGCCGCCGCCGTCCGGAAGGTGGACGTCGAGCAGCACCACGTCCGGGTCGGCGTCGCGGATCAGCGGCACGGCCTCCTCGACGGTCGCGGCCTCCCCGACCAGGTCGACGGCGTCGCCGAGCTCCGCGCGCACGCCCGCGCGGAAGAGGGCGTGGTCGTCGACGAGCACGACGCGCCGCTTCACGTCCGGCTCCCCGGCAGCGTCAGCTCGACCTCGGTTCCCTCGCCCGGCGCCGAGGTGACCGTCGCGTTGCCGCCGACGCGGCGCATGCGTCCCTCGATCGACTCCGCGATCCCGCGCCGGTCGGCCGCGACTGCCGCGCGGTCGAAGCCGACGCCGCGATCGCGGACGAAGACGCTCACGGTGCCGTTCTCGACCTCCGCGTAGACGGCGATCTCGTCCCGGCCCGAGAACTTCGCCGCGTTCGCCATCGCCTCGCGTGCGGCGAGGACGATTGCGCGCACGGGCTCGTCGACCGTTGTGTCGCCAGCGCTGGCAACGTCGATGCGAACGCCGTGCAGGTCCTCGACCTCGGCCGCGGCGGCGGCGAGCGCGGCGACGAACGTGTCGTCGCGCGCGCCCTCGCCGTACAGCCAGTCGCGCAGCTCGCGCTCCTGTCGGCGCGCAAGCGTCGCGACGTGGCGCGGCTCGTCCGCGTGCTTCTGGATCAGCGTGAGCGTCTGCAGGACCGAATCGTGCACGCGGGCGGCGACCTCCGCGCGCTCCTCGGTGCGGATCCGCGCCGTGCGCTCCGCGTCGCGGTCGACCGCGAGGCTCCACAGCCACGGTCCGATGATGAGGAGCAGCGCGCCGCCGATCGCTCCCGGCGCGAGGAACGACACCGACGGCCCGCCGCCGGAGAGGAGGAGCGCCGCGCCGCCGGCGACCGCGAGCACGCCGAGCATCGGCAGCGGCTCGCCGGGACGCAGCGAGCCGCCGCGGCGCCAGATCAGCGCGAGCCCGCCGGCGATCGCCGCGATCGCCGTGACCATGCGGCCCGAGAGGCCGAACGCGGTGAGGGCGAGGCTCGCCGCGACGAGGACGAGAGCGATCGGCACGAGCGGCTTCCGCCGGTGCTCATCGTCCGTCCAGTACCAGAGCGCGCCGTAGAGCACGATGCCTGCGCCGCCGGCGAGCGCGAGCAGCGCGAACACGAGGCGGACGAGCGTCGGGTCGACTCCCATCGCCTCGCCGATCCCGGCACAGACGCCGCCGAGGACGCGGTTCTCAGCGCTGCGCGCGACGTACGGGAGCGGCATCGCCGCTCATCGTACGGCGCGGTCGAGGTCGACCTCGCCCGCCCCGACCGACGCGTGGACGACGAGAACGCGGTCCCCGGTTCCGTTTTCGCCCTCGAGCCCGTTCTTGTGGCCGTGCGCCTCCTCGCCGAACGCGACGACGTCGCCGTAGTTCGCCTCCGTGTCGTAGCGGACGGCGACGTCGGGCGGCGCAACGATGCGCAGCTCGCCGATTCCGACGTGCGCATCGACGCGCGTCTCGCCCTTCGGCAGCGTCAGATTCGAGAGGTCGAGGTCGAGCTCGCCGATGCCGAGCTCGTAGCGATCGCGGAGGTTGGCCGCGGAGCCGACGTGGTACGAGCGCTCGCCGATCCCGTCGCCGAGGCTGAGGTCGAGCGCCGCGAACGAATACGCGACCACCACGCTCGCCGCCACGAAGAGGGCGGCGACGGTAGCGGCAGCGGCCCGGAGGATGCGGCGACGGCGGCGCAGCACCGGGGCCGGGACGGCGGGGTCGTCCGGGGGCGGGCTCAGGTCGCGCGTGTGCACCCACAGGAGCGCACCCCCGGCGAGGAGGACGACGATCCAGAGGAAGTCGCTCTCGGGCCAGAGCGACGCGTGCGAGAGGAGCACGATCGAGGCGATTGCCACGAGGCCGAGGCCGACGAGCGGCCACGGATGTGCCCGCCGGTTCCGGAGCGCCTCGACCGCGATCGAGTCCCGGCGGCCCTCGTCGGGGATCACGAGGGCCGCGGCGCCGTAGACGATGATCCCGGAGCCGCCGAGCAGCGCGAGGACGACGAAGCCGACGCGGAAGAAGACCGGGTTGAGGTCGAAGTAGCGTCCGAGCCCGCCGCAGACGCCCGCGATCATCCGATCCTCGCGGCTGCGATGCAGCTCCTTGACGTGCGGTGTCTCTGTGGTGGTGTCGCTCATGGCCGCAGGATGCCGACCGCGACCCGCCGCCCGCAATCGGTGAACCCCCTGACGCTACCCTGGGCGCGTGAACCTCGAGCTGCTGCGCGCGCTGAACGGCTTCGTCGCCCACCGGGACGCGGTCGAAGATCCGGTGACGTTCTACGTGACCGTCTCGGAGGTGCTCTTTGCGTCGCTCGTCGTCGCAGTGTTCCTCGCGCGCGGCCGTCGCGGCGCGCGTGCCGCAGTCGCCGCACTCGCCGCCGCCGCGCTCGCCCTCGGGGTCGGTCTCGTGCTCGCGCACGTCGTGAACGAGCAGCGGCCGTTCGTGGCGCATCCGCACGTCGTCCACGCGCTGATCGGGCACAAGCCGGACGCGTCGTTCCCGAGCGACCACGCGACGGCAGCGTTCGCGATCGCGGCCGCGATCTGGCTCCGCCTGCGGGTCGTCGGCGCGATCGCGCTCGTTCTCGCCGCGGCGCTGGCGGTCGGGCGCGTCGCCGTCGGGGTGCACTACCCGCTCGATGTCGCGGCGGGGGCTGCTCTCGGAACGGGCGCGGCCGTGCTCCTGTGGTGGCCGCCGTTGCGGCGTGTCACCGACGCCGTCGCGGACCGGCTGTCTACCATCGCGCCGTGGCACGCCAGGCTGGAGAGAAGCTGATCGCGGAGAACCGCCGCGCGCGGCACGACTATCAGCTGCTCGACCGCTTCGAGGCGGGACTCGTCCTCACCGGCACGGAGGTGAAGTCGCTGCGCGACGGCCGCGCGACGCTCGCGCAGTCGTGGGCCGAGGTGCGCGACGGCGAGGCGTGGCTCATGGGGGCCGAGATCGCGACGTACGACCAGGGCAACCGCGCCAACCACGAGCCGACGCGCCCGCGCAAGCTGCTCCTGCACCGGCGCGAGATCGACTCGCTGTACGGCAAGGTGCGCGAGAAGGGCCTGACCGTCGTCCCCACGCGCCTCTACTTCAAGGACGGGCGCGTGAAGGTCGAGCTGGCCCTCGCGCGCGGCAAGGACGTCCGCGACAAGCGCCGCGATGTGATCGACCGCGACGCGAAGCGCCAGATGGAGCGGGCGCTCAAGTCGGCGCGGCGCTAGGCTTCCGCGGTCAACAGGGGGTCCACTCATGGCAGGTGGAAGGCTGGTCCTGCGGCTGGCGGTGCTGGCTGCCGCCGGAACCACGGCCGTCGCCGCAGGCGGGGCGACGCCGGACGCAGCGCAGATGGCATTGCAGCCGGCGGACGTTCCCGGCGCGAAGGTCTCCGGGCGCGCCGCGAAGCCGGGGACGGGCTACGTCGCGTCGTACACGCGCACCTTCAACCTCCGGACGCCGTACAGCCGGTCGGCGCTCGTGTTCATCGAGTCGGACGTCAACCTCGCCTCGACGGCCGCGACGGCGACGAGGGACTTCGCGGGCATCCGCACGTACCTCCGCTCGGCGAAGGGGCGCGAGGAGCTCGCGACGGCGTTCGTGAAGGGTGCGGGAAAGACGGTCAAGCGCAAGGACCTGGCGCTCGGCGCGCTGCGAACGCCCGCGATCGGCGACGGCGCGATCGAGTTGCCGGCGACGCTGAAGATCAAGGGCGGGCGCGTCTACGCCGCGTTCACGTTCTTCCGTCTCGACCGCGTCGTGGAGACGCTGATCACGCTCGGCGTGCGGCCGGTGGTGCAGGCGGACGTGGCGAAGCTCGGCTCGCTGATCGTCGCACACGCCGGCGCGCAGTTCATCCCGACCTCGACGGCGCCGCCGACGATCGCGGGAACGCCCCAGCAGGGCCAGACGCTGACGGCGTTGCCCGGCACGTGGGACAACGAACCCACGTTCGCCTATCAGTGGCAGCGGTGCGACGCCTCCGGCGCCGCGTGTACGGACGTCGTAGGCGCGACCGCACAGACCTACGCGGTCTCCGCCGCGGATGTCGGGACAACGCTGCGCGTCAACGTCACGGCCACCAACCGCTTCG
>DASXTR010000206.1:0-48211 GCA_036505325.1 Gaiellaceae bacterium | reverse complement strand
TGCTCGTCGCCGGCCCGCCGTTGGTCGCGGGCGCTCAGCCGTCGGGTAAGGCCCACACGATGACCTGGCCGTCCGAGCCGGTCGTGGCGAGCATCGTTCCGTCCGGCGAGAACGCGACCGACCAGATCCAGTCGGTGTGACGGGACGGCAGCTCGGCCGGCTCGCCCGTTGCCGCCGTCCAGAGGCGCACGGTCTTGTCCCAGCTCGCGCTGACGAGCGTCTCGCCGTCGGGTGAGAAGGCGAGGGTCCGGACGAGGTAGTCGTGCTCGGTGTCGTTCTCCCAGCGGAGCGTGCCCGCCTTCACGTCCCAGACGCGCACGGCCTTGTCGAGCCCGCAGCTCGCGAGTAGCCCGTTCGACGAGAACGCGAGCGCCTCGACGGAGCTGCGGTGTGCCGGATGCTCCCGCGGGAGATCGCCGAGCTTGCCGGTGCGAAGGCTCCACAGCTTGATCGTGTTGTCGAGGCAGCCGATCGCGAGCACGCGCTCCTCCTCCGCCGTCTGCTGCGGCGCGAACGCGACGGCGCCGACGCGGCCGGGCAGTCCCTTCAGGCGCCGCTGCGGAGACCGGTTCGCGACGTTCCAGAGGATGACGCTCCGGTCCCAGCCGCCGCTCGCGAGCAGCGCCCCGTCGGCGGAGAAGGCCAGCGAGTAGATCGCCTCCGTGTGCTCGTCGCCGTTTGCCCACGTCTCGCCCGTCTCGAGGTCCGTCACCTGCACCACGCAGTCCTCGCCGGCGCTCGCGACGATCGTCCGCCCCGGCGTCGGCGAGACGGCCACCGCGTAGACGTACTTCTCGTGCTCGTGAAGGTGCTCCGGCTGCGGCAGCGCGTCGGCGTCCCACCTCCGCACCTCGTCGTCGCCGCTCCACGCGAGCACCTTGTCCTCTGCGCCCGCGAGCAGCGTGCGCCCGTCGTTGGAGAACGCGACCGAGTAGAACTCGTACTCGTCCTCCGCGCCCTCGAGGACGAGCACCTGCCGGAGACGCGAGTAGTCGCGCGGCGCGACCGCGCTAGGCCCGGATCCCGGTCGCCGCGGCGCGCGGTGGGCGATCCGCAGGCCGCCGCGCCCTGCGATTCGCTTCTCCGGTCTCTGCCGTGTCGTGGTCTCGACCATGAAGTCGTTGACGTGGTCGTACAGCTCCTCGAACGTCACCCAGTCGTCGCCGTCGCGGTCGGCCGCGCCGGTCGCGAGACCGTCGACGAGCGCAGTGGTGAAGACGGACGTCGGCAGCTTGCCGACCCGCTCGCTGTCGTCGAACGAAAGCCCGATCGCGCTCGAGGCGGTCATCACGGCGACGCCGACGGCGTCGTCGTAGCGGTCGATGACGTCGACGCGGCCGCCGGCGCGAGAGCCTGCGGCGAGACCGCTGTAGCAGCAGTCGAGGAGCAGGACCTTCCGCCGCGACTGGCTGCGCTCCATCAGGCGCCGGACGAGCGGCTCGGGAATCGCCGTCGACTCGAGATGGGAGACGTCCGTGTCGCGCATCGCGAAGTACAGCTCGTTCCACTGGTCCTTGATCCCGTGGCACGCGAAGTGGAGGAGCAGGAGGTCGTCCGTGCGGCGGTCCTGGAAGAACTGCTCGAGCCGTCGCCGGACGACGGACTCCGGCTCGTTGAGCAACACGTCGACCTCGAACCGGCCGATCTCGGGGTCGCCGAGCACCTGGACGAGCGCGTCGGCGTCCGCAGCAGGCGTGCGCAGCGGGTCGAGAGTCGGATCCTGGAACTCGTCGACCGCGACGACGAGCGCGCTGCGCCTACTCTTCGCCGCCATCGGCGTTGTCCAGGCGCGCGACGAACCTCTGCACGAGCTCCTTTTGCTCCGACGAGAGCCGCCCGCTCACCTTGATCGAGCCTTCGGGCGTCGCGATCTCCACGGTGCCTCCGCCTCCTGTTCGCACGAGGAACGACTGGATCGTGGCGACGATCGCGCCCACGGCCGTGGCCGCCTGGCCGACCGTGACGACGAGCGCACCAACGGCGGCCACGTCGACCGCGCGCGCGCCGGGCGGGGCTTCACCGGCCGCGGGGACGTCCACGCGCTCGACGTCGAGCTGGAGCAGCTCAGCGCGCAGCCGGCGCGTCAGGTCGTCGCGCTGCTCCGGGTCTTCCCCGGCGTCCACCTGGATCCGAAGCTCCAACCGTTCGGCCCCCTGAGCTGGCGGCAGCTGCGCTTCGATCGTAGTGGAACGGGGGCGCGGGCGGAACTCGCGCCCCCCGGCCGGCCGGGCGGCTAGGCGGCGAGGCGGAGCGGCGGCTCGTGCGCGCGGCCGCACTCGGGGCAGAGCGTGCGCTGCGCGGCGACGATCGTCTCGAGCGCCTCGAGCGTCTCGCGGGCCGTACGGCGGAGCCCGACGTGGCGGACGACGCCGGACGGATCGAGGATGAGCGTGACCCGCCGCGACTCCTCGACGTCCGTGAGGACGGGCGTGCGGACGTACCAGTCCGCCGCGAGCGCCGACTCGACGTCGTGGTAGTCGTCGGGCGTCGCCGCGAGGACGATTGCGCCGGCGCCCTCGAAGGCGGGCTCGAGCGGCGCGAGCTCCCGGATGTCGCGGGTGCGGGCGCCGAGCGCGAGGACGACCCACGAGCCGCGAAACTCGTCGAGGTCGATGCAGCGGCGGCGTTCGCCGCGCACATAGGCGTCGGCGGCGAGGGTGAACGTGGCTCCGATGGCAGTGGTCATGTCGGTCGAGAACCTCCTGGCGAGTCTTCCAACAGGTGTCCCGGGACGGTACGTCCGCGTTACGGTCCCGGCGTCGGCCGCGCGGGCGATCTTGCCGTCGTCCCTCCGGAGGATGCGGCTAGGCTGGTGGTGTGGCAGGGATTCGCCGCCGCACGAAGATCGTCGCCACGCTCGGTCCGGTGTCGTCGTCCCGCGAGGCGATCCACGCGCTCGTCGACGCCGGCATGGATGTCGCGCGCCTGAACCTCTCGCACGGCGACCACGACGACCACACCGCGCGCGCCAGGCTCGTGCGCGAGATCCAGGCCGAGATCGGGCGGCCGCTCGCGATCATCGCCGACCTCCAGGGGCCGAAGCTCCGGATCGGCGACCTGCCCTCCGGCCCGCGCATCCTCATCAAGGACGAGGAGGTCACGGTCGTCGGCGAGACGCAGGCCTTGAACAGTGAGATCCCGGTCGCGCCGGCGGTGATCGGCGACGTGCTGCGCCCCGGCCACGAGGTTCTGATCGACGACGGCCTCGTCCGTCTCGCGGTCGAGGAGGTGAGCGCCGGCCGCGTGCGCTGCCGCGTCGTCGTCGGCGGCGAGGTGAAGGCGCACAAGGGCGTGAACCTCCCGGGCGTCCCCGTCCCCATCCCGTCGCTGACGAAGAAGGACCTCGACGACCTCGCGTTCGCGCTCGACCTCGGCGTCGACTACGTCGCGCTCTCGTTCGTCCGGGCCGCGGCCGACGTGCGCGACCTGCAGTCGATCATCCGCCAGCACGGATCGCCCGCGCGCGTGATCGCGAAGATCGAGAAGGCCGAGGCGGTCGCAGTGCTCGACGAGGTGCTCGCCGAGTCCGACGCGGTGATGGTCGCCCGCGGCGATCTCGGCGTGGAGATCGGCGCCGCCACCGTGCCGCTGCTGCAGAAGCGGATCATCCTCAAGTGCCTCGAAGCCGGGAAGCCGGTGATCACCGCGACGCAGATGCTCGAGTCGATGATCGAGCACGCCGAGCCGACTCGCGCCGAGGCGAGCGACGTCGCGAACGCCATCCTCGACGGGACCTCCGCGGTGATGCTCTCGGCGGAGACCGCGACCGGCGCGTACCCGGTCGAGTCCGTGCGGATCATGGACCGCATCGCGCGCACGATCGAGCCGGAGATGAACTACCGGCACCAGATGCCCGAGCCGGGCGAGGAGACGACGGTCGGGCGCGCGATGTCGAACGCAGCGTGCGACCTCGCCGAGACCCTCGGGGCGCGCGCGATCATCGTCCCCACGTTCACCGGTCGCACCGCATCGGCGGTCGCGCGACTGCGTCCACGCCGGCCGATCATCGGCCTCTCGCACCATCAGACCTCGGTGCAGCAGATGGCGCTCGAGTGGGGCGTCACGCCTCTCCCGATGCCCGCGACGCGGGACGTCGAGGACCTCTGGGCGCGGTCGATCGAAACCGCGCGCGCCGCCGGTGTGATCGATCCCGGCGACCGCGTCGTCCTCACGGCCGGCACGGCCGTCAACCTCCCCGGCTCGACGAACGTCATCAAGGTCGACGTCGCCTGACCGCCGCGGGGCGTACTCGATTCCCGAGGTGCAGGCGTTGTTCCTCGACGACCCGCGCCTCGAGGCCGTCGAGATCGTCCGCGATGACATGGCCGATCGTGGCCGTCCGCCGTAGCTGACGCGGCACGCTCCCGACACGCTTCCGTCGCGGTGACTGTCACCGTGACGAGAGTGCGACGTGCGGGAGGACCGTATGCGGCGGCGGCGAACCGGGCGCCATGTTGCGGATGACCCGCCTCCTCGCGCTCGGAGGGCTCGTGCTCGTCGGCTTCCTCTACTGGAAGCCGATGCACACCTACCTGCGTACGAAGGAGGAGCTCCGGCAGCGCCAGGCGGAGGTCGCGGCGCTGCGCGTGCAGAAGCACCGGCTCGAGGTGCGCATCCGGACGTCGTCGTCCGGCGAGGCGCTCGACCGCGAGGCGCGGCGCCTCGGGCTCGTGAAGCCGGGCGAACGGCTCTTCATCGTCAAGGGAATCAACGCCTGGCGCGCGAAGCACTGAGGTGGGCCGGCGGCTCGACGAGCTCGCGCACGCAGGGCAGGAGCATCGCGACCCGGCGTACGTCGCAGCGTACGACGAGAAGTCCCCGACGGACTGGAGCGGCGACATCGCGACGCTCCGGGCCCACGGCGTCGGCGCGACGAGCACGGTGGTCGACCTCGGCGCCGGGACGGGCTCGTTCGCGCGTGCGATCGCGCCGCACGTCGCGCGCGTCGTCGCGGTCGACGTGTCGGAGGCGATGGTCGCCGCGATGCGTGCGCGCGGCGTCGAGGCGGTCCGCAGCGGGTTCCTCACGTACGAGCACGAGGGAGCCCCGCCGGACGCCGTCTTCACCCGGAACGCGCTGCACCACCTGCCGGACTTCTGGAAGGCGATCGCGCTCGAGCGCGTCGCGCGGCTGCTGCGGCCGGGCGGCGTGCTGCTCCTGGAGGACATCGTCTACTCGTTCGAGCCGGCGGAGGCGGACGCGGCGATCTCCCGGTGGCTTGCCGCAGCGCCGGTCGACCCGGCCTGCGGTTGGACGGCGGAGGAGCTCGCGGAGCACGTCCGCGAGGAGCATTCGACCTTCACGTGGCTCCTCGAGCCGATGCTCGAGCGGGCAGGGTTCGAGATCCGGGAGGCGCGCCTGAGCGAATCGCGAATCTACGCGGCTTACCTGTGTGTGCGGCGGTAGCCTCGAGCCGTGAGCGAGAGCGACCGCGAGATCGTCGCGCGACAGATCGGGCGCGAGCCGCGCGCCTTTCGCCGCGTCGTCGTCCGTTGCCCGTTCGGGCAACCGGCGGTCACCGAGCAGGCTCCGTTCGACGAGCGCGGCACGCCGTTCCCGACGCAGTACTACGTCACGTGCCGGTACCTGGCGGCCCAGATCGCGCGCCTCGAGGCGGCGGGCGGCGTCGAGCGCTGGACGCGCACGGCGGAGGAGGACGCCGAGCTGAGCGCGAGCCTCGAGCGGGCGCACGCCGAGCAGCGCGCGCTGCGGCCGGAGCTTCCCGGCGGGATCGGTGGGCAGACGCGCGGCGGGAGCCTCAAATGCCTGCACGCGCACGCCGCGTTCGCGCTCGCACGGCCGGGCTACGAGCTCGGCGACCGGATCCTCGCGGACGTCGGCCGGCTGTGGCCCGACCGGTGTTGCAGCGTCTAGAGTGCGCCGCCGGTGGATCTGGAGCTCGCGCGGCAGCAGTGGGAGCAGGGGAACCGCCGCCTCGAGCAGGCGCGCGGCAATCGCGACCTGCTCGCGCAGGTCGAGCTCCTGACGGCGCAGCTTCGTGCGCGGGTCGGCCAGACCTTCACGCTCCAGGAGCTCGCAGACGTCTACGCCGGCGCCGACCGCTGGGCGCTCGACGTGCTCGAGGATGCCCGCCCGGAGAACGCTGCGCCGCCCGACGCCGCGACGGCTGCGGACGCCGCGTTCCACCTCTACGCGCGCGGCGCGACCGACTACGCTCCGTGACCGCCGCGCCCACCCCGACGCGGCGGCCGTCGCCGCGCCGCAGTCGCGTCCGCGCGGCCCTTCTGCCGCTGAGCGGCGCGGTCGTGGTCTTCGCCCTCGGGATCGCGGTCGGGGAGGCCCTCCACGACAACCCGCGGCCCGGCGGAACACAGACGCTCGTCCGCACGCTCAACCCGCTGCCGCTCGCGCCCGCCGCGCGAGAAACGGTGACTCTTACAACTACCAACCCATAACGGGTTTCAGGAAGCTGCAACTTTGGGTAGATTTGCGCCAGGATGAGCTTCCAGCGACCCGGCCCGAACCGCCGCGCGCCGGCCAGCGAGCCCGACTGGCTCACGCTCGGCCAGGCGGCAAAGTTCCTCGGCGTGGCGCAGTCGACGATCCGCAAGTGGTCCGACCAGGGCCGCGTGCCGGCCTTCTATACGCCCGGTGGTCACCGGCGATATCGCCGCCGCGATCTCGAGGCGTTCCTCGACCGCTCGGGACCGGGCGGGCGCGAGTCCGGCCCGCTCGTGCTCGTCGTCGACGACGACCCGCGCCTGCGCGAGTTCATCCGCGTCAACCTCGAGATGGAGGGCTATGCCGTCCGCGAGGCCGAGGGCGCCGAGGAAGCGCTGGCGGCGATCGAGGACCAGGCGCCCGACCTCGTGCTCCTCGACGTCGTCATGCCCGGCGTCGACGGCTGGCAGATGCTCCAGCGGCTGCAGGAGAGACACGGCTCGATCCCGGTGATCATGTTCAGCGGCAAGGTCGACGAGCGCGCGCTCGCCGAGGCCGCCGACCGCGGGGCGCGGGGCTTCATCGGGAAGCCGTTCGACCCGCAGCAGCTGATCGAGCGCGCGAAGCAGCTCGTCCCCGCGTAAGGCCTACGGCCTCCAGGTTCCGTTGAGGTGGGATCGGCATCTCGACCGTTTCGTCGTGCACCACCGCGCGGAGCCGTTCGACACCATCTTCGTCTGGCTCTCGAAAGCCGGCTCGAACGGGCTCGTTTGGGCGCTGATCGCGCTCGCCGTCGCAATCGCCTACCGGCGCTACCAGCTGTTCGGGATGACGCTGCTCACGATCGTCGTCGCGGACACGTCGAACTTCGCCCTCAAGCAGGTGTTCGACCGCGACCGGCCGAACGTGCGCTACGCCGAGCCGGAGCCGCTGCTGCACCCGCCGTCGTCGAACTCGTTCCCGTCGGGCCACGCGGCGACGAGCTTCGCCGCGGCGACCGTGATCGCGGCGGCCGCGCCGCGCTTGCGCGTGCCGCTGTACGCGCTCGCCGCGTTGATCGCCTGGTCCCGCGTCTACGTCGGCGTCCACTACCCGCTCGACGTGCTCGTCGGCGCGTTGTGGGGGCTCGTCCTCGGCCTGCTCCTCGTCAGAGCTCTTCCGCGGCTCGCAAGATTCCTCCTGCGATCACTCCGAGCGCGGCGACAAGGCTGATCCAGATCCCGATCCCGCGCGCGTCGGCCGGCAGCACCGCGTCGGGAATGTCGATCACCCGCACGAGCACGAGGATCGTCGCGAGCGCCCCGAGCGCGAGGATGAGCAGGCTCTCGGGCACGGCCGGCGGGAGGTCGATCCCGGACTCGCGCAGGATCACGATCACGAGCACGGCAACGCCGATGATGAACACGAGCTTGCCGATCACGCCCGTGTGCCAGCCGATCACGGCCAGTTTTACGCCAGGCCCGTTGCCCGCGTACCAGTCCATGAATGCCGACAGCGAGAGGATGAGGCCCGAGAGCCACGTCACGCGCTCGCCGGCGGCCCAGATCCCGCCGGCTGCCGGACGCAGGTACCCTGTGGGTGTGGGCGCGCCTGGCTCGGGGGCGTCATCGAGGAAGTCGGGGGTTTGCACGGGCGTAAGTATCGGGTATTGATCGGTCAGCGTCCTTCAGAAAGGGGTCCGAAACATGCTCGACGGCGTACGAGATCTCCCGACGGCCGACGGCGACTTCGTCGAGTTCTTCGCGACCGGATCCCCCGCGACGGGGCAGTTCCACTGCTCCGCGTGCGGGTACGGGGTGACCGTCCACACGGAGCTCCCGCGCTGCCCCATGTGCTCGGGCGAGTCCTGGGAACAGACGGCGTGGAGCCCGCTCTCGCGGGCGCTCGAACTGCAGTAGCCGGGGGGAGAGGGCGCCTGGCCCCTGCGCCCTCTAGATCCCGAAGATCGTCTAGATCCCGAAGATCTGCTGCACCTCGTGCCACGCCGTCAGTGCGAGGAAGACGGTGAGGAGCGCGAGCCCAATCAGTACGACCCAGAAGCGGAGGTTGGAGCGCCGGGCCTCGGTCTTGCGCCGGCTGCGGTGCCGCCGTCGCGCGCGCTCACGCAGGTAGGCGCGTTCGATCGCGGCCGGGTCGAGGGACGGCGAGTCCTCCTCGAGCGCACGCGACCGTCTGGCGGGCTGAGCCATGCCCTGAGTCTAGATGGTCGGCGCCCCGATCTCGCGCGATCTCGTGGCACCGACCATCTGGGCGATACTTGCTCACGGAGATGGTGGTCGAAGCCCAGCGGCTGCCGGTCGAGAGCCTCGTCTACGCGGCGCAGCGCGTCGCCGAGGGGCTTGCGCTCAGGCCCGCCCTCGAGCTTCTCGCCGCCGCCGCCGCGCGCGCGACCGGCGCGGATGTGGCCGTCGTGCGCGTCGTCGATCCACTCGACGGAACGCTCGTGGCGCGCGCGGTCGCACCGCTCGACTCGGCGCTCGCGGCCGAGCTCGCCGGCTCGCGTGTCGCACCGGAAGAGCTCGAGGACGCGGCGGTCCGGGTGGCTGAGCGCGCGCGGGCCGCGGGCGTCCTCGCCGTGCCGGCGCACGCGGGCGAGCGCATCGTCGGCTCGATCGAGCTCCTGCGCGCGGCGCGGGCGTTCGACGACGAGGAGCGTGCGCTCGCGGACCTCGCCGTCGCGCAGCTCGCGCTGACGGTTCGCATGCTCGGTCCGGACGGCTCCGGCCCGGCCGTGGAGACGCGCGCGCTCGCGCTCGAAGCGGCCGGGGAGGCGCTCGCCGCGGGTGCGGACGCACGCCGCGCCGCGCAGCAGGCCGTGCGCGTCGCGGCCAACGCGACGGACGCACGCGGCGCAGCGATCTGGCGGGCGTCGCCGGAGCGCGGTGCGGAGCTCGTCGCCCTGTACGGCACGGCGACCGAGGGAACGCTCGATTGTGCCGGACAGCTCGCGCGTGCGGCCCTCGAGACGTGGCGGCCGCTGACGGTCGAGCGGCACGAGGCGCTGCCGGACGGCTCCGATCACGCGGCGTCGATCCACCTCGGCCAGCCGCCGTTCGCCGTGCTGCAGCTCTTCTACGTCGGCCCGCCGCCGGAGGCGGAGCTCACGGCGCTGTGCTCGTTCGCCGCGCGCGCCGCGCACGCGCTGCGCGCGGGCGACCGCGCACGCGAGGTCGAGCTGGAGCTGGAGCGGACGCGCGCGCTGCTGGCCGTCGTCGGCGAGGCGATCGCGCGCCTCTCGCTGGCACACACACTCGAGACCGCGGTCGAGCGGATCGCCGAGCTGCTCGCAATCGAGCAGGTCGGCGTGTACCTCCGCGAGGGCGGCCGACTGCTCGCCGCCGCGGGCCGCGGGCTCTCGGCGGGCCACGAGGACGTCGCGGAGCGCCTGTTCGACCTCGCGCTCGGCCCGCTGCGGGCACGCGCGACGATCGAGGCGGTCGTCGGCGACGACAGCGACCCCGCGTGTGCGGGCGTGCGCGCGGCGCTGCGCGAGGCCGGCGTCGAAGGCGCGCTGGGCGTCCCGCTCCACGTGCACGACGAGCCGATCGGTCTCCTCGTTGCCTATCCCGACAACAGACGGCTCGCGCCCACGGAACGGACGTTGCTCGCGTCGCTCGGCGCGCAGCTCGCCGTCGCCGTCCAGAACGCGCGCCTGCACGAGCAGGCGAAGGAGCTCGGCGAGGCGCTCGGATCGGTGCTCGCGTCCGAGCGCCAGGCTGCGCGACAGCTCGGGGCGCTGTACGAGATCTCGCGCTCGTTCGCGCAGAGCCTCTCGCTCGACACGACGCTCGAAGCGGTGACGACGACGATCGTCGAGGTGCTCGACGTCGACGCGGCGGTGATTCGCGTGCCGGCGGAGCGCGGCGACCTGCTCGTGCCGCGCGCGGTGCACGTCGCCGACGTCAGGCTCGCCGACGCGGTGCGCACGATCCTCGAGCGCCCCCAGCCGCGGCCGCCGCGCGCCTACGCGCCGGTCGTCCTCGACGCGGCGACGTCCGCGCGTCTCGGCGGCGCGCACGCACTCCTCACACCGTTCCTGGAGAAGGGCTCGACCGCGGCGATCCTTCCGATCGCGACGCCGGCCGAGGTGCTCGCCCAGCTCACGATCCTCTCGCTCGACCCCGCGAAGCCGATCTCGGACGAGACGCTCGCGACGGCGACGACGATCGCCGCGCAGGCCGCCCTCGCGATCGACAACGCACGTCTGTACCAGCAGCAAAAGGCGTTCAGCGAGACGATCCAGCGCGCGCTGCTCCCCCGCGACGAGCCGGACGTTCCCGGTCTCGAGCTCGGCGCGGTGTACGAGTCCGCGGCGCGTGTCGACGTCGGCGGCGACGTCTACGACTTCCTCGCGCTTCCGGACGGACGGCTCGCCGTGGTGCTCGGCGACGTCACCGGGCACGGGATCGAGGCGACCGCGGACATGGCGATGGCGAAGTTTGTCTTCCGGTCGCTTGCCCGCGAGCACACCGAGCCGCCGGACTTCCTCGCGCATGCGAACGACGTCGTGGTCGGCGAGATCGCAGTCGGCAAGTTCATCACGATGACGTACCTCACGATCGATCCGCGCGGCGAGGTCGCGTGCGCGAGCGCAGGCCATCCCGCACCGCGGCTCGTCCTGCCCGACGGTCGCGTCGAGGCGCTCCAGTGCGGCGGGCTCGCGCTCGGGATCGAAGCGTCGCAGAAGTACGAGGAGGTGCGCGCCTCGCTGCCGCCGGGCGCTCTGGTCGTGCTCTACACGGACGGCGTGATCGAGTCGCGGGCGTCGCACGAGCTGTACGGCACCGAGCGGCTGGACGCCGCGCTCGCCGCGCGCGCCGGGCTCGGCGCGCAGGAGCTCGCCGAGGCGGTGCTGTCGGAATGCCGCGCGTTCGGCGGTGGGGATCTCGCCGACGACTGCGCGGTCGTGGTCATCAAGCGGACGGTCTAGTTGGAGCTGCGTCGGGCGGACGGCGCGCGGCCGCTCGTGATCGGCCACCGCGGTGCCGCTGCGGTCGCGCCGGAGAACACGCTCGCATCGCTCGAGGCCGCCGTCGCCGCGGGCGCGGACCTCGTCGAGTTCGACATCTCGCCCGACCTCACGCTCGCGCATTCCCACCGCGAGGTGCCCGACGACGCGCTGGCGCTCGACGCGGCGCTCGAGTTCCTGCGCGCGCACGACGTCGGCGTGCACCTCGACCTGAAGCGCGTCGGCGTCGAGCGCGAGGTCGTCGACGCCGTGCGGCGGCACCGGCTCGCCGGGCGCGCGGTCTTCTCGACGTCGTTCTCCCGCACGACGCGGCGCCTCGCCTCGCTCGCGCCGGAGCTCCCCCGCGCGATCGGCTACCCGCGCGACCGCTACGGCATCTCGCGCTTCCGCTGGCCGGCCGGCCTCACGGCCACGGGCGCGGCAGCGCTGCGGGCTGCGATGCCAGCGCGCATTCCCGTCCTGGTGCGCTGGGCGCGCGCGGACGTGCTCGCACTCCACCATGCGCTCGTCTCGCGCGCGGCCGTGCGCAGCGCACACATATGCGGCGTGCCGGTGCTCGCGTACACCGCGAACGACCCGGCGCTCGTCCGCCGGCTGGAGGCGATGGGCGTCGACGCGATCGTCTCGGATGACCCCGGAATGGCCATCGGGGCTCTCACACGCTGATGGCCATGTCGCCGGGCCGCGCTGCGCGGCCAGCGACGGGCAACCAGCGTGCGAGAACCCCGTTGCTACCCTGAAACGCCGGTGAGACGCGCTCTCCTCGTCCCGCTCTTCGTGCTCGGATTCGCCCTCGCGGGGAGCATGTCGGCGGTCGTCGTCGCGGAGACGCTGCCGACCGGCACGACGTCGACGGGGACGACCTCGACCGACAGCACGACCACGGCAACGACGACCACGACCACGGCGCCGGCCATGACGACGGCACCCCCGCCCCGCCCGGCGACCGTGCCCGCGCGCGTGAAGATCGCGAGCGTCGACGTCGGCGGGCTCGACGGCCGCTCGGCCGCCGCGGCCGTGCAGGCGGCGTTCACGGAGCCGCTCGCGATCGTGGTCGACCGGAGCCGGCTCCAGCTCGACCCGTCGAAATTCGCCGCCGCGTACGTCACAGGCGCCGTCGCGCGCGCGCGAGCCGCGCGTCCGGGGACGCAGGTGCAACTCGTCGTCGCGGTTCGCGGCAGCGCCGTCCGCAGGTTCACCGCGAAGCTGGCGAAGCGCTTCGACCGCGAGGCCGTCGACGCGACGCTCGAGCTCCGCAACGGCCGCCCCGCGATCTCGCGCGACCGTGCGGGCCGCCGGCTCGAAACACAGGCGGTGACGAAGGCGATCGTGCACGCGCTGACGGTCTCGAGCCGCGCGACCCTCCGGTTCGCGACGACACCCGTGGCTCCCGCCGTGACGCGCAAGGGCTTCGGGCCGGTGATCGTCATCAACCGCAGCGCGAACCGGCTCTACCTCTACAGCGGGATGAAGCCGTGGCGCACGTTCGGCGTCGCGACCGGGCAGTCGGTCTACCCGACGCCGCGCGGCTCGTTCCACATCGCCGTCAAGTGGCGGAACCCATGGTGGTACCCGCCGGCGGCGAGCTGGGCGCAGGGGTTGAAGCCGGTGCCGCCCGGCCCGGGCAACCCGCTCGGCACGCGCTGGATGGGCCTCACGGCGCCGGGCGTCGGCATCCACGGAACGCCCGACCCGGCTTCGATCGGATACTCCGCGTCGCACGGCTGCATCCGGATGCTGATCCCGCAGGCTGAGTGGCTCTTCGAGCACGTGGGCGTCGGCACGCCGGTCTTCATCATCTGATGCGTGCGGCCCGCGTCCTCGCCGTCGGCGCGGTGCTCGCGCTGCTCGGCCTGCTGGTGTGGGACTTGGCGAAGGGCGACGGCGACAAGGTCGCGAAGGAGGTCAACCGGGGACAGGTCGTGCAGGCGCCGAACTTCCGCCTGCCGCTCCTGAACGGCACCGGGCACCTTTCCCTCGCGGCGCTTCGCGGCAAGGTGGTCGTGCTCAACTTCTGGCAGTCCTACTGTCACCCGTGCGAGGAGGAGGCGCCGGACCTCGTCGCCGCACACGAGCACTGGGCCGGGCGAGGAGTCGCGTTCGTCGGTGTCGACGTCCAGGACTTCAAGGGCGCCGCCCGGAAGTTCCTCGCCCGCTACGGCGTGACGTACCCGATCGTCCGCGACGGCCCGGGGTCGACGATCGGCCCGTTCGGCCTCACCGGGTATCCGGAGACGTACTTCGTCGACCGGCGCGGGCGGGTCGTTCCGCCCCACGTCGTCGGCATCGCCTCGCGCGACGAGCTCGACACCGGGATCCGGCGCGCGCTCGAGTCGGCGTGAAGCGCCTCGCTGCGGCTGCGCTCGCTGCGCTCGTCCTCGCGCCTGCGGCCCTTGCCAGCGAGCAGCATCCGACCCAGCGCGAGCTCGAGCGCGAGCTCGTCTGCATCGAGTGCCACACGACGCTCGACGAGTCGGACTCCGCGATCGCGCGCCAGATGAAGGCGTACATCGCGCGCCGCATCCGCCAGGGCGCGACGAAGTCGCAGATCGAGGACGAGCTCGTCGACCAGTTCGGCCCGGGCGTCCTCGGCGTGCCGCGCAAGCACGGCTTCGACCTGCTCGCGTGGGTGCTCCCGCTCGGCGGCATCGCCCTCGGCGCCGTCGCCCTCGGCGTCGGGGCCCGGCGCTGGTCGCGCGTCTCGACGGAACCTCGTACCGGACGAGGTTCGGTCAAGGAATTGCCGCTGGATCCCGAGGACGAGCGGCGCGTCGACGAGGAGCTCGAGCGGTTCGAATGATCGAGAAGCTCCCCATCGCATTCCTCGCCGGGTTGGTGTCGGTCGTCACGCCGTGCGTCCTTCCCCTCGTGCCCGGCTATCTCTCCGCCGTCTCGGCGGTCGAGGTCGAGCGCCTCGGCGAGCGCGGAGCGGGGCGGAGGATCGCGCTCGCGAGCGTGCCGTTCATCGCCGGCTTCACGGTCGTCTTCGTCGTGCTCGGCGCGGGTGCCGCCGCGATCGGCAGCGCCGTGGACAAGCACACGCAGGAGAAGATCGCCGGGTTCGTGCTCGTCGTGCTCGGGCTGGCGTTCCTGCGGCTCCTGCCCTGGCCGGAGCGTGCGGTCGCACCCGGCCTCCTGCGGCGCGCGCGGCGGCGCGGGTCGAGCGCGCTCCTCGGCGGCGCGTTCGCCGTCTGCGCGGCGCCGTGCATCGGCACCGTGCTCGCGTCGATCCTCGTGCTCGCGAGCTCGACCGGGACGATCGCGAAGGGCATCGCGCTCCTCGTCGCGTACTCACTCGGCCTCGGCGCCGCGTTCGTCCTCGCGGGCGTCGCGTTCGCGCACGCGATGAGCGCCTTCCGGTGGGTGCGCGACCACTACACCCTGGTCAGCGGAGCGAGCGGGGCCGTGCTCGTCACGCTCGGCCTGCTGCTCTTCTTCAACCGCAGCTGGTGGCTGAACTTCGCGCTCGACGAGCTGTTGACGAAGATCGGCCTCGGGTCCGTCTAGCGCGCCGAGGATCGCGGACACGTCCAGGCCGCGGTACGCGGGCGCGTACGGGCCGAGCCGCCGCTGCGCCTTCGCGCGCTGCCGCTCGGTCGCGACCGGACGGCCCCGGCCCATCTGGTAGCGGGAGACGACAACGTGCACAAGTCCCTGGAAGAAGTCGCGCTCCTCCGGCGCCGCGGCCCGCCAGGCCGTCTCGAACGCCTCGTGGGCCTCGAACCAGGCGCCGGCCCGCGCCAACGAGAGCCCGCGTTGGTACTCGGCGTCCACGGTGGTATCGTCGCGCCTAGGGATGGCGACGATCCTGCTGTGTGGGGTCGATCTGTTCGTCAGGGGGAAGCTCGAGGCGCTTCTGCCAGAGCATCGCTTCCAGACGAGCGACGGCATTGATCCGCCGGATCTGGTGATCGCCGACATCGCGCGCATCGACGCAGAGGACGTCGCCGACACCTACCCGGACGTCCCCATCATCGGGTTCACGAATCACACGGACACCGCCGGCTTGCGGCGCGCGCACGCCGCCGGGTTCGACCAGGTGGTGGCGAAATCGGCGCTGTTCGAGCGCACACGGGAGCTGATCGAGCGTCTGCTTGCCTCGGTAGAGTAGGCCGCCGTGACGTACATCATCGCCGAGCCCTGCATCGACATCAAAGACAAGTCGTGCGTCGACGTCTGCCCCGTCGACTGCATCCACGAGGCGGCCCGGATGCTCGTCATCGACCCGGAGGAGTGCATCGACTGCGGCGCCTGCGAGCCTGAGTGCCCGGTCGAGGCCATCTTCCCGGAGGACGCCCTGCCGGAGAAGTGGGAGCCGTTCGTCAAGATCAACTACGCGTACGGGGAGGGGATCGACGTCGTCGACCGGCTCGCCGAGCAGTACGCGACCGAGCACAACGTCCAGAACGAGCCGATCGACTGACCGGCGCCGAACCGACCCGGGCGCGCGTGCGAATACGGGTTTGAATCGGTATGTCTGACACGATCCACGAGCTGTCCGCGGGCTACGCGGTCGACGCCCTCGACGAGGACGAGCGGCGCCGTTTCGAGGCGCACCTCGACGACTGCGCTCGGTGCCGCGACGACGTCGACGCGTTTCGCACGGCCGCTGCCGCGCTTGCGATCGCCGATCCGTCGCCGCCTCCGCCGGCGGACCTGCGCGGGCGGATCCTCGATGCGGCGCACGCAGAACGCCCGAACGTCGTGCCGCTGCGCCCGCGCCGGCGCGCGCTGTGGATGCCGGTTGCGGCCGTCGCGTCCGCCGTCGCGGTGGCTGCGGGAGCGTGGGCTGTAGTGCTGTCGAACCGCGTCTCCGATCGTGACGACACGATCGCGGTCCTGTCGGATCCGTCGGCGCGACGGCTCGCGTTGTCGGACGGCGCGGCCGGCAGTGCGATGCTCGTCGTCGCCTTGTCGGGCGATGCTGCGCTCACCGGCGACTTCATGCCCGCACCCGACGGGAAGGAGTACGAAGCGTGGATCATCACCGATCGTCCGCACCGCGTCGGCATGCTCGGACGCGGCGGTCGCGCGACGCTTATGCTCCGCAAACCGTTGCCCAAGGGGGCAACCGTAGCGATCACCCTGGAACGCGAGGGAGGCGTTGACGCACCGACGTCGAAAGCGCTCGCGACAGTGCGCGCTTAACAACGCGCATAATGGGCAATGCATTGTCAGCCCAGTAAACAACAGGGAGGTTGCATTCCGATGCCTCAGAAGGCGTGGAGCAACAAACGCGAACGACAGTACCGGCACGTCAAGGAGTCGGAGAAGGAGCAGGGCCGCTCCGAGGAGCGTGCGGAGGAGATCGCCGCGCGCACCGTCAACAAGCAGCGCGCCCGCTCGGGCGAGACGAAGTCCGCCTCGTCGCGCTCGAAGGCCGGCTCGAAGTCCCGTACGTCGGGTCGCAAGGCGACGTCGACGCGCAAGAAGACGGCGGCCCGGAAGGCGACGTCGACCCGCAAGGCCACGTCGACCCGTAAGGCAACGTCGGCCCGGAAGGCGACGTCCGCGCGGAAGAAGACGGCGGCCCGGAAGGCCACGTCGACCCGGAAGGCGACGTCGGCCCGGAAGGCGACGTCGGCCCGCAAGAAGACGTCGGCCCGCAAGAAGACGTCGGCTCGGAAGGCGACGACGGCTCGCCGGAAGACGTCGGCCCGCAAGGCGACGTCGGCCAGGAAGGCCACGACGGCTCGCCGCAAGACGTCGGCCCGCAAAGCAACGTCGGCACGCAAGAAGACGTCCGCGCGGAAGGCGACGTCGGCGCGCTCGAAGAGCACTTCGGCGCGGAAGAAGACGACGGCCCGCCGGAAGTCGACGTCGGCGCGCAAGACATCGGCGCGGTCGAAGACCCGCCGGGCGATGAGCGTGAGGACGGCAGGCGCGAGGGGCGGCCGCGCGACAGCGCGGAAGTCCGGCACGTCGCGCAAGGCGAGCACGTCGCGCTCGCGCTCGACGTCGGCGCGCAAGCGCTGACGTCGCGGGGGACATATCAGCCGGGTCGCGATCACCTGCGAGCACGCGGGATCGCGACCCGGCCCATCGCGTTCGTTGCCCTCCGACGCAACACCACATCGTGCATCCGTCATGCGCGTGCGTTACAAACGCAGTTGCGCGGGAACCACCTGCGCGCAATCCGAACAGGAGGTCTAGCTACATGACCCAGGATTTGAGCGACAGCGGCGAACGTTCCGACGAGACGTCGGACGCCGCCGCGTCGCCTTGGGGCGGCGGGTCCTCCGGCACGACCGGTGACTCGACGTCCGACTCGGGGTCGACGTCAGGTGAGACGACCGGCGGCTTGTTGGGTGAGCCGTCGGGCGAGGAATCGTCCTCCGCGACAGCCGGTGAGGCGTCGCGGTCGGTGGCCGCGTCCTCGCGGTCGTCGGCACGGTCCGCGTCGACGCGGAAGCGTGCGGGATCGTCGCGCAAGAAGGCGGCCTCCGCGCGCAAGAAGGCGACGTCGACTCGCAAGGCGACCTCTGCGCGGAAGAAGACGTCGGCCCGGAAGGCGACGTCGGCGCGGAAGAAGACGTCGGCCCGGAAGGCGACGTCGGCGCGGAAGAAGACGTCGGCCCGCAAGGCGACGTCGGCGCGGAAGAAGACGTCGGCCCGCAAGAAGACGTCGACGCGCAAGAAGGCGGGCTCGGCGCGGAAGAAGACGTCGGCCCGCAAGGCGACGTCGGCGCGCAAGAAGGCGACGTCGGCCCGGAAGAAGACGTCGGCCCGGAAGGCCACGTCGGCGCGGAAGAAGACGTCGACCCGCAAGAGGGCGGGCTCGGCGCGGAAGAAGACGTCGGCCCGCTCGAGCATCAAGCGGTCGAGCGCGAAGTCGCGCTCGACGGCGAAGCGCTCCGGCACGAAGCGCAGCTCGGCCAAGAAGGCGAGCACCTCGAAGCGCCGGAGCACCAGACGGTAGACCTGCCAGTCGCTGCTCCGGCCCCCCATGGGCCGGAGCCTGCGGCTGGCGGCGCCTGAGGCGTCGCTTGTCGACGCCGACCAGAAGAGGCCGTGCCGGCTTGCCGGTTCGGCCGCCTTAGCCCCTGGGCGCGTGGGTAATCTGGCGCGAATGCAGCCCAAGACACTGGACCACGTCGCGTTCTGGGTCACCGAGCGCGCGGCGATCGCGGACTATCTCGAGCGCCACCTCGGGATGCACGTGATCGCGCAGGAGCAGAACTTCACGCTCATGGGCTCCGACGCCCGGCGCGGGAAGCTCACGTTGTTCGACGCCGAGGGTCCCCGCGAGCAGGGAGCGTTCAAGCACGTCGCGCTGCGCGTCTCGAGTCTCGTCGAGGCCCGCGCGGCGCTGCCGGAGGGGACGCCGGAGGTGTTCGAGGTCGGCGACGGCGTCCTCGTGACGCTCGTCGAGGCCGACACTGTCGTCGAGTACGACCTCGACCACGTCGCGCTCTGGTCGGCCGATCCCGAGGCGACGACGGCCGAGTACGAGCGGTACGGCTTCGAGCGCGTCGGACCGACGCGGGTCGAGGTCGGAGGTGCGTTCCTCGAGTTCCATCCTGGCGACCCGGCTCCGTCCGAGAATCCACTGCTGAATCACCTCGCCGTCCTCGTCGACTCCGCCGACGAGCACATCGCCGAGGCGAACGAGCTGGGAATCGAGGTGGAGTCGGTCGTCGATGCCGCCAACACGTACGCAGCGTTCCTGTGGGGCCCGGAGCGCGTGCGGATCGAATACGTCGAGCACAAGCCCACGTTCTCCTTGACGTGACGGTGATCGTGGCCGGGGCCGGCATGGCCGGTCTCGTCGCCGGGGCGCGCTTGCGCGAGCTCGGCGTGCCCGCCGTCGTGCACGAGAAAGGGACGCGCGCCGGCGGTTCGATGCTCCTCTCGTCGTGCGTGATCTGGCGCCATCGCGAGTGGGAGGACTTCCGACGCGAATGCCCCGGCGGCGACATACGCCTGCAGCGGCTCGTCTGGGAGCGCCTCGACGAATCCATCGAATGGCTGATGTCCCTCGGAGCCGTGCCCGTCTGGGACGCGACCGGAAATCCCAGGACGGTTGGAAAGAGACTCGACCCGAAGCAGCTGGTGGAGACGCTGCTGCGCGTGGGACCGAATGAGTACACATTGGGATGCGAAGGCGTTTTCATTCAGTCCAGCCCCGCAGAGCCACTGATTCTTGCCACCGGCGGCTTTTCGGCCTCGTCCGAGCTGGTCACCCGTTACATCTCGCCGGCGGCTCCGTTACGACTTCGTGCCAACCCGTGGTCGACCGGCGACGGGCTCCTGTACGCCCTGGACAGGGGTGCTGGAGTCACGTCCGGAATGGACGAGTTCTACGGACGCAACATGCCCGACGCGCCTTGGGGCGAGGACGAGCTCGTCACGGCGTCGCAGCTCTACGGCCGCTTCGCCCGCATCTTCGACGAGACGGGCGAGGAGTTCTTCGAGCGCGAGAGCGTGTCGTGGTCGGAGACGAACGTCGTGCAGGCGACGGCGCGCCGGCCGGGGGCACGCGCGTACTACCTCCTCGACGAGACGGCCCTCGCGGAACGGGTGCGCGACCGCGCCGTCGCCGAGATCGTCGAGACCGCGCCGTCCGAGTCACGCGTCCCGCTCTCGGACCTTCCGTTCGACCCGCCGCCGGGGACGATCGCGGCCTTGCGCGTCGTCGCGTCGATCACGCACACGATCGGCGGGATCCGCGTTGACGACCGCGCGCGCGTGTTGCGCGAGGACGACACGGCGATCGACGGCCTGTACGCGGCGGGCGTCGACGCGGGCGGCGTCTCGACGGGCGGCTACGCGAGCGGGCTCGCCCAGGCGCTCGTGCTCGGGCTCACGGCCGCGGAGGACCTCGCAGACCGAGCTTGACCGCGCCGCACGAGGCGTGAGAACCTCACACCTGAATCACCTGTCATGTTCAGCCCGAGGAGGAGAAGATCCGTTGCAGAAGCTCGCGCTCGCCGCCACGCTCGTGCTCGCGTTCGTCGTCCCTGCGGCGGCGTCGGCCGCCGGCACCGTCGGTACCAAGTTCCCCGCCGGGTTCTCGACGCCCGTCGACGCGTCGCTGGGCGTCCCCGTGATCGGCTTCGGCGCCGCCGGCCCGGTCGACCATACGCCGGTGATCCTGCTCCACGGCAACAACGACACGCCCTACGCAACCGCCTGCAACCCGTACGGCAACGTTCACGACCTCGCGCAGTACATCGTCGACCGTGGCTACCGGCCGTCCGAGGTGTGGGCGCTCGGCTACCAGGGCGATCAGTGCGATCTCGTCGCCGACCAGACTCGTCGCTCCGGCGAGGCCCACTCGACGGTCGCGAACGTGCCGGACCTGCGCGCTTTCGTCGCCGCCGTCCTCGCCTATACCGGCGCGAAGCAGGTCGACATCGTCGGCCACAGCCTCGGCGTGACGCTGACCCGGGCGTGGATGAAGGAGGACCGCGCGTGGCACCTCGTCAGGCGCTTCGTCGCGATCGACGGACCGAACCACGGCATCATCAACTGCTCGCCGAGCCCGCTGAACTACTGGCAGCTCCCGGCGCTCGGCGGCTTCACGCCCGACAGTGCGGTCTGCCGCGAGTACGGCTCGGATCACACGCCGTTTCTCACGTGGCTGAACCACGGCAACGAGACGCAGGGGCCGACGCACGTCCTCACGATTCGCAACTCCGATACGAGCTTCGTCTACTTCGACCGCCAGGACGGCCTGATCGCACCCGTGCCGGCCGAGGATCGCGACGGGCAGCCGCACGACTTCTCGCAGAGCGCGCGGCTCGAGGGCGCTCCCAACCTCGACCTCACGGGGCAAGGCGCGTACGACCCGTTCCTCGGCACGGCGCACCTCGGCATCCTCAACTCGCCGCAGACGCGGGCGGCGACGCTGGAGTTCCTGACGGCCCGGAAGGCGGGGAGCTAGACCTTGCCGACGGAGAACGCGCAGCGACGCGAGTCGCCGGGCAGGGGGGACGCGCCGATCTTGCTGACGACGAGCGTGCGGTCTCCGTCCTCGAACTCGTGCCCGACTGCCGGCGGGTCCCCGTCGAGCTCGCGCAGCGTGTAGCCGCCCGGAGACCACACGAAGAGGAGATAGCCGCCGCCGCTGCCGTTCTCGTCCGACATCGCGGCGGAAGCCTATCTCTGCGCCGTGTAGGGCGGCAGCGTCACGCGCACCTCGGTCCCGCCCTCGGCGCCGGCAGAGACCGAGATCTCTCCGTGCAGCTGCGAGACGCGCTCCTCGATCGCCTCGAACGAGCGCCGGCGGCGCTCGGGCTCCGCGTCGTCGGCGACGCACGTCTCGACGCCGCCGTCGTCGGTTCGCGAGATTCTCACCGCGACCCGCGTCGGCGGCCCGCGGCGGATCGACTGGTCGAGGAGCTCGCGGATGATCGTGTAGAGCGCCACCTGCGCCGTCTCGCCCAGCTCCTCGGCCGGCGCGACGGAGAGATCGATCCGCACCTCGTGCGACGTCCCGACCTGCTCCGCGAGCGCCTGCACCGCCGGACCGAATCCCTGGTCTCGCAGCACGACGGGCTCGAGCGCGAACGAGAGGTCGCGCAGCTCTCGGATCGTGTTGCGGTGCCGCGAGAGCGCCCTCCCGATGATCCGCTTCGCCTCCTCGCCGCGGCCGTCCTCGATCGCGTGCACCGCGGCGTCGAGCATCAGCGCGATCCCCGCAAGGTTCTGCACCGGCCCGTCGTGGAGGAAGAGCGCGATCCGCCGCCGCTCGTCCTGCTCGGCGGCGATCAGCCGGTCGAGCCGCTCGCGATCGGGCTGCGCCACGATCCGCCTAGTCGATGATCGCTTCGCGCAGCGCGATCGCCACGGCGTGCGTGCGCGTGTCGGCCTCGAGCTTCGTGAGGATGTGGCGCACGTGGCTCTTGACCGTCTCCTGCGAGATGAAGAGACGCCCGGCGACGTCTGCGTTCGACATTCCGTCTGCGAGCAGCTGGAGGATCTCGCGCTCGCGGCCGGTGAGCATGTCGCTCTGGTCCTTGCCGGCGAGGAACGCCGGCATCAGCGCCGGATCGACGTAGCCCTCACCCTGGGCGACCTTCTCGATCGCGCGCACGAGCGTCTGGTGCGGTGCCTCCTTGAGGATGTAGCCCTTCGCGCCCGACTCGAGCCCACGGCCGAGCAGCGAGCGCTCGGAGTACGCGGTGAAGATCAGCACCTTCGACTCGGGAACCTTCTCCGTCAGGATCTTCGTCGCCTCGAGCCCGTCCATGCCGGGCATGCGGACGTCCATGATCACGACGTCCGGCTTGCGGCGCTCCGCGAGCTCGACGGCCGATGCGCCGTCCGCAGCCTCGCCGATGACGCGGATGTGCGGTGCGCGCGAGAGCGACAGGCGCAGCCCTTCGCGGACGACCTCGTGGTCGTCGACGATCAACGTGGTGATCTCGTCAGGCATGGCTGCGGATTCTATGCGGGAAGGAGGGAAAGCTGCTCCGGCGGCTCCGGCGGCGCGAGCGGGCGCGCGCGGCGGTCGCGGATGCCGTGGGCGCGCGCGAGCTCCTTGACCTGCGTCCGGATAGGGTTCGTCTCGGCCGCCGGAAGGTACGCCCGGCCGCCGTACAGCCGCTCGTATGCGGGCACGAGCTCGGGCCAGTCTCGGGCCAGGCAGTCCATGAAGTGCTCCCGCGTGCCGGGTCGAAGGAAGAGGACGTTCGCCCAGACCCCGCACGCGCCCGCGTCGCGTGCCGCGCGCACGACCGCTGCCAGCTGCGCCGGCGAGTCCGAGATCCCGGGCAGGATCGGCGCCATGCCGACCGATGCGCGGACGCCGGCCTCCACGAGCCGCGACAGCGCGCGCAGGCGCTGCTGCGGCGGCGCGGTGGACGGCTCCGTATGCCGCCAGACCTCCAGGTCGATCGTCGGCACCGAGAACGTCACCGACACGCTCGCGCGCTGCGCAGCTTCGACGAGGACGTCGATGTCGCGGACGATCATCGGCCCGCGCGTGATGATCGAGAACGGGTTAGAGGCGTGCGCGAGCTCCTCGAGGCATGCGCGCGTCAGCCGGTAGCGCCCCTCGGCCGGCTGGTAGGGATCGGTCGCCGCGCCGATCGCGACGTGCTCCTGCTCCCACGACGGCCGCACGAGCTCGCGCCGCAGCACCTCGGCGATGTTCACCTTGACGCGGATCGACGTGCCGTAGCGCGCGTCGGACGGCCGATCGGCGCGCAGCTCGAACGCGCGCACGTAACAGAACGTGCAACGGTGTACGCAGCCCATGTACGGGTTCAGGGACCACTCGAAGCCCATGCCCTTCACGCGGTTGAGGGCCACCTTGCAAGGCTCCTCGCGGTACTCGACCGCCACGCCGGGCAGTATAGAACATATGTTCGCGTCGGCGCCGGCCGGGTGCTCCGCTACGATCAGCAGCGAGATCCTTGGACGACGACCTGCCGCCCAGTACGCGCGCGCCTGAGAAGGGCGCCGTCGCATGAGCTTCCTCCTCGAGTTGCTGGCCCTTCTGGGCCTCATCCTGCTGAACGCGTTCTTCGTCGCGGCCGAGTACGGCCTCGTGACCGCGCGGCGAACGCGGATCATGGAGCTCGAGCACCAGGGCCACCGCGGCGCGCGGCTCGTGCTGCGGATCACGTCCGACCCGCCGCGGTTCATCGCCGCGATGCAGCTCGGCGTCACGATCACGAGCCTGGCGATCGGTGCGCTCGGCGAGCCGCTCTTCGCGCACGTCTTCGATCCGATCATGGCGACCGTGCTCGCCGTGATCCTCGCGCTGCTCGTGATCACGTACTTGCACGTCGTGATCGGCGAGCTCGTGCCGAAGGGGATCGCGCTCGGGAGCCCCGAACGGACCGCGCTGGTCGTGGCGACCCCGGTGCGCCTCTTCTTCGTCATGTTCCGGCCGCTGATCTGGCTCCTGCAGCGCTCGACGGAGATCGTGCTGCGCGGGCTCGGGTTGCAACCCCCGGGCGCCGAGCACGAGGCGCACTCCGAGGCCGAGCTGCGCATGCTCCTCTCGAGCTCGGCCGAGCAGGGCGAGATCGAGCACGAGGAGCAGGAGATGCTCTACAAGGTCTTCGACTTCGCCGACCAGGAGGTCTCGGACGTGATGGTGCCGCGCCCGGACGTGGTCGCGATCTCGATCGAGCTGCCGCCGGAGGAGGCGCTCCAGGCGGTCCTCGTATCGCCGTACACGCGCTATCCGGTCTATCGCGGCTCGCTGGACGAGATCGTCGGCGTGCTCCACATCCGCGACCTGATCGAGTCGATGTACGAGCGCGGGATCGCCGCGGTCGACCTCCAGGAGCTCGTCCGGCCCGCGTACATGGTTCCGGAGACGAAGGACCTCGGGGCGCTGCTGACCGAGTTCCGGCGCACGAACCAGCACATGGCGATCGTGATCGACGAGTACGGCTCGATGGAGGGGATCGTCACGCTCGAGGACTTGCTCGAGGAGATCGTCGGCGAGATCGAGGACGAGTTCGACCTGCCGGACGAGACCGTCGAGCGCGTCGACGAGGACACGATCCGGATCGACGGCACGTTCCCGATCGACGACTTCAACGAGCAGTTCGACGTCGAGCTGCCGCAGGAGGACTACCACACGGTCGCCGGCTTCGTCTTCGGCCAGCTCGGCCGCGCCGCCGAGCCGGGCGACGAGGTGAGGTACGACGCCCTCGTCTTCCACGTCGACTCCGTCGAGGGCCAGCGCATCGACCGCCTGACGGTGAAGTTCCAGCCGTGGCACCGGACCGAGCAGGAGGAGCCTGCCGGCACGCCCGAGGAGCGGTAGCGCGGAGCGGCATGACCGGAGAGGCGTGGTACGACCGTTTCGCGCCGATCCCGCTCGAGACGACGCTGGCCGGCGAGCTCCAGTTCGTTCGCCTGTTCGAAGACGGACGGCCCGTGGCAGCCGTGATCGCGGCGACCGACGGTCCGGCCGGCGAGCCTGCGGCATATCTCGTGCGGCCCGGCGACGATCCGAGACTCGTCGACACGCTCGAACGCTTCGACCTGCTCGTTGCCACGATGGACAACGCACTCCGCGAGGTCGAGCTCGGGGAATGGCGTGCGCTCCCGGGGCACTGGCCGCGCGACCTCGTTCGGCTCGGGCCGGCCGTGCTCGTGCTCGCAGGCTTGCGCTGACGTTCGCCGGGCGAAGTACAGTCGCGCCGTGACGTCGACGTCGCAGGACGCGCTGCGCCGGCGGGCGCGCGCCGGACTCGTGTCCGACGCCGAGCGCGCCGGGGCACGCGCCCATTTCCGCGCGATGGGCATCGACCCGGCGCGGCTTTCCGGGCCGATCGTCGGCGTTGCCTCCACGTGGACCGGGACGATGCCGTGCAACCTGAGCCAGCGCGAGCTCGCCGACCGCGTGAGCGACGGCGTGGCGGCGGCCGGCGGCGTCCCGCTCGGGTTCAACACGATCGCCGTCTCGGACAACCAGTCGCAGGGGACGCCCGGCATGCGCGCGTCGCTGATCTCGCGCGAGGTGATCGCAGACTCGATCGAGCTGATGGTGCACGCCCACGACTTCGACGCGCTGGTGTGCCTCGTCGGCTGCGACAAGACGGTCCCGGCGGCGCTGATGGCGCTCGCGCGCGTCGACAAGCCCGCGGTCGTCCTCTACAGCGGGCCGATGCGCGCCGGCCGGTGGCGCGGCCGTGAGGTGACGATCCAGGACGTCTGGGAGGCCGTCGGCGCGGAGGAACGCGGGCTGATGCCGCGGTCGGAGCTCGACGAGCTGGAGCGCCACGCCTGTCCCGGCCCGGGAACGTGTGCCGGCCACTTCACGGCGAACACGATGGCCGTCGCCGTCGACTGCCTCGGGATCGCCTGCATCGGCGACGGCCTCGTTCCGGCCGACGACCGCGAGGCGAAGGGCGAGGCGGCCGCGCGCGCCGGCACGCTTGCGGTGGCGCTGGCCGGGCGCGACGTGACCGCACGGCAGTTCCTCGACCGGCGCGCGCTCCTCAACGCGATGGCCGGGATCGTGGCGACGGGCGGATCGACGAACGGGATCCTCCATCTGCTCGCGATCGCGCGCGAGGCGGGCGCGCCGCTCACGCTCGACGATCTCGCCGTCGTGGCGCAGCGGACGCCCGTCATCGCCAGCCTCGCTCCCTCCGGCCGCTGGGTGGCGGAGGATCTCCATCGCGCCGGCGGCACGGCGGCCGTTCTCCGGGAGCTCGTGCGCGGCGGCCACGTCGACGGGTCGGCGCCCACCGTGGACGGCGCGACCCTGGAGGCGGCGACGGCGGACGGAGCGGCGCCCGACGGCGAGGTCGTGTTCGCGCTCGAGCAGCCGTTCAAGCCGACGGGCGCGCTGCACGTGCTGCGCGGCAACCTCGCCCCCGACGGGAGCGTCGTCAAGCTCGCCGGCCCCGGCGGTCGTTCGCACCGCGGGCCGGCGCGCGTGTTCGACAGCGAGGAGGCGTGCACAGACGCGGTGCGTGCCGGGGCCGTCGGCGAGGGCGACGTGCTCGTGGTGCGGTACGAGGGCCCTGCCGGCGGGCCCGGCATGCGCGAGATGCTGAGCGTGACGGCGTCGGTCGTGGGCGCGGGGCTCGGCGAGTCGGTGGCGCTCGTCACCGACGGGCGCTTCTCGGGCGCCACGCGCGGGCTCATGGTCGGCCACGTCGCGCCCGAGGCGGCTCGCGGAGGCCCGCTCGCGATCGTCCGCGACGGTGACTGGATCACGATCGACGTCGACGGCCGCACGCTGACGCTCGAGGTCGACGAAGCCGAGATCGCCGAGCGCCTGGCCGCCTGGCAGCCGCCGCCGCTGCGGTATGCAGGCGGGGTCTTCGCACGCTACCGCGCTCTCGTCGCCTCTGCCTCCGAGGGCGCGGTCCTGCTGCCCCAGCCGGCCTGACGATGCTGGCGCTCGTCACGCAGCCGGGCGCAGCGCACACGACACACGTCACCGAGATCCCGGCGGCGCACGCACGCGAGGGCGAGGTGCTCTTGCGTTCGCTCGAGGTCGGCGTCTGCGGCACCGACCGCGAGATCCACGAGGGCCTGTTCGGCACAGCGCCCGAGGGCGACGCGACGCTCGTGCTCGGCCACGAGTTCCTCGGCACGGTCGAGCGCGACGGCCACGGCTTCGCGCGCGGCGACCTCGTCACCGCGACCGTCCGCCGCTCGTGCGGCCGCTGCCGCCCGTGTGAGGAGGGCTCGCCCGACTCCTGCCTCACCGGCGACTACCGCGAGCGCGGGATCTCGCGCCTCGACGGCTTCGCGCGGGAGGTGGTGGCCGAGGATCCGGCGCAGGTGATCGCGATCCCGCGCGCGCTCGGGCGGCTCGGCGTGCTCGCCGAGCCCGCGTCGATCTGCTCGCGCGGGCTCCGGCACGCGCGCGCGATCGGCGGCCGGCAGCCGTGGGACCTGCAGCGCGCCCTCGTGATCGGCGCGGGCGCGATCGGCATGCTCTCGACGTACCTCCTGAGGCTCGCCGGGGTGGAGGTGTGGACGTCCGCGCTCGAGCCGCGCAACGACCTCGTCGCGGCATGCGGTGCGCACTACGTGTCGGCGACGGGGGAGCCGCTGCCCGCGCTCCGGGAGGAGGTCGGCGGCTTCGATCTGGTCGTCGAGGCGGTCGGCGACGCACAGGTCATGGCTGACAGCATCGGGATGCTGCGCCGCAACGGGGTCGCGTGCATCCTCGGCATCGACCCTCGCCCGCAGACCGTCGAGCTCGACGGCCGCGTGATCGGCCTCGACACGATCCTCGAGAACCGCGTCGTGTTCGGCAGCGTGAACGCGCACCGGCAGGACTGGCTCGCCGCCGTCGAGGCGCTCGACCGTGCACGCGAACGGTGGCCCGACGCGCTCGACGCGTTCGTCGGCCTGCGGGTCCCGCTCGACCGCTTCGGCGAGGCGTTCGCCTACCGCGGCGTGAAGGCGACCCTCGTGGTGTCATAGCGATCTCGTCAAGGAGGCCTCGCAGTGGATGCAGTCAAGTGGGGGATCGTCTCGACCGCGCACATCAACCGGCTGGTGATCCCGGGCGCGAAGGCGTCGCCGAAGGTCGACCTCGTCGGTGTCGCGAGCCGGGAACAGGCGCGCGCCGACGAGTACGCCCGGAAGTGGGAGATCGAGCGGGCATACGGATCGTACGAGGCGCTGCTCGCGGACCCGGAGATCGAGGCCGTCTACATCTCCCTGCCGAACAACCTGCACATCGAGTGGTCGATCCGGTCGCTCGAGGCGGGGAAGCACGTCCTCTGCGAGAAGCCGCTCTCGCGGAACCCCGAGGACGTCGACGCCGCGTTCGACGCCGCCGAGCGCGCCGGCCGCCTCCTCAGCGAGGCGTTCATGTACCGCCACAACCCGCAGACGAAGCGCCTGCGGTCGCTCGTCGACGAGGGCGCGATCGGCGAGCTCAGGCTCGTGCGCGCGGCCTTCAGCTACGGCCTCTACGACGAGAGCAACATCCGCCTCAGCCCCGAGCTCGACGGGGGCGCGCTGATGGACGTCGGGTGCTACTGCGTGAGCGGATCGCGGTTGCTCGCCGGCGAGCCGGAGACGGTCTATGGCCAGGCGCGGATCGGCCCCTCCGGCACGGACTGGGTCTTCGGAGCGACGCTGCGCTTTCCGCACGACGTGATCGGCCTCTTCGACTGCGGCACGGCGCTCGTGGAGCGCGACGAGCTCGAGGCGATCGGCAGCGAGGGCTCACTGTTCGTCGACGACCCGTGGCACTGCAAGGTGCCCGGGATCGAGCTCCGGCGCGACGACGGGGTCGAGCGGATCGAGGTCGACCGCGCCGACTCGTATCGCCTCGAGCTCGAGAACCTGAGCGACGCGATCCGCGGCGATGGCGAGCTCCTGCTCGGCCGCGAGGACGCGCTGGGGCAGGCGCGCGCGCTCGGGGCACTTCACCGCTCCTCGGCGACCGGCGAGGCCGTCTCGCTCTAGGTCGACCTGTTCTCCTCGGGCCATGGCCCGGGTCAGACCCGGGACACCTCTCGAACCGGCATGTCCGCCCGGGCCCACGCGCGGGTCGGACTGGGAACACGTCATCGCACCGTTGTTCGTCGGGGGAACCTCCCGGCTCCCCCGAACCCCTCCACAGGTCCGCTTCGCGGACAGGCGCTACGCGCCGGCGCGGCACCGTCCATCGTCGCCGCCGCGACCAGCTCCCCGTGGTCGTCGGCGACGAAGACCGACACCGGCCCGGGAGGCTCCGAGACGACGAGCTCGACAATCCCACGCGCCTGCTGGAGCTTGACGAGGCGATTCTCTAGCATCGGAGCCGCGATGAGCGCCCATGCCGCACCGGCCCCGCGCGGCCGGACGCTCGTGATCCGGGGCACCCCGTACCCGGTGCTGCTGCCGAAGCTGAGCGACCCGCGGCTGCACCTCGCGGCCGTGATCACGTCGCTGCAGGTGCTCGGACAGGTCGCGTTCGACTTCCGGCTCTCGATCGCGCAGATCCTCCTGTCGCTGCTGACCTGCGCGGTGCTCGAGGTCGGGATCGCGGCTCGGCGGCAATGCGTGCTCATGTGGCCCGCGAGCGCGCTCCTGACGGGGAACGGCGTCGCCTTCATCCTCCGCGTCCCGGGGACGGAGCACGGAGACTGGTGGAGCCTGCGAGGCTGGTGGATCTTCGTCGCGACCGCCGCTGTCTCGCTGCTCTCGAAGCACCTGATCCAGTGGCGCGGCGGCCACATCTTCAATCCGTCGAACTTCGGCCTCGTGCTCTGCTTCCTCGTGCTCGGGAGAGACCGCGCGGAGCCGCTCGACTTCTGGTGGAGCTCGATGTCGCCGTGGCTCGCCGTCGCAAACGCGATCATCGTCGCCGGCGGCCTCCTGATCCTCTCGCGGCTGAAGCTGCTCCGGGTCGCCGTCGGCTTCTGGGTGTCGTTCGCCGCCGGGATCGGCGTCGTCGCGGCGACCGATCACGCGATGACCGCGCGCTGGCACCTCGGAGCGATCACGGGCGGCGAGCTCTGGTGGGTGCTCGTCACGTCGCCGGAGATCCTGGTGTTCCTCTTCTTCATGATCACGGATCCGAAGACGGCGCCCGCGGGTCCGAGGGCGCGCGTCGCGTACGCCGTCGCGGTCGGCCTGTTGGCGGCGCTGCTGATCGCGCCGACGCAGACCGAGTTCGCCGCGAAGGTCGCCGTCCTGTGCGCACTCGCGATCGTCTGCGCGGCACGGCCCGCGCTCGCGTGGGTGCACGCCGATCGCCTTCGGATCGGCCGGCTGCGGCTGGCCGTCGCGCTCGCCGTCTACACGGGGGTCCTCGTCGCGGCGGGGATCCCCGCGCACTCGACGGACGCGAGCGCGGCCCCGGCCGCCGGCGGAGACCTCCCCGCGATCACGATCCTGCACTCGCGCGGCGTGAGCTCGAAGCTCGACCTGCGCACCGCGCAGGCGATCGCGGCCGCGCTGCCCGCCTCGCGCCGCGACCGCGTCCAGGTGTGGCTCGAGCCGGGTGAAGGCCAGAGCCCCGCGATCGCCGTTGCGAAGGTCGCAGGCGGAGACCGGTTCGAGCTGGAGCGGAACGGGTTGCGCTGGGCGATCAACCGCGCCCCTGCGATCGCGCCGGCGGCGGGCCGGGCGCTGGCCGGCTTCCGCCTGGCGGACGTCGCGGCGCAGACGGGACTCGACTTCCGCCACGGGGCGTTCCGGACGGCCGTCTCGAACGACCCGCCGGCGATGATGGGCGGCGGGCTCTGCTGGCTCGACTACGACGGCGACGGGTGGCTGGACCTGTTCGCGGTGAACTCGTACGCCGACCGGGAGGTGCCCTACTGGCAGGCGCACGGCGGCCTGCCGCGGAGCGCGCTCTTCCGGAACGTCCACGGCCGGTTCGAGAACGTCACGCGCCGGACGCGCACGGGCCTCGAGCTGCGTGGGGAAGGGTGCGTCGCCGCCGACCTCGACGGAGACGGCCACACGGACCTCTACGTCACGACTGCGGTGAGCGACGTCCTCCTCTGGAACAACGGCAACGGGACGTTCACCGAAGGTGCGCGCAAGGCCGGCGTCGTCTCCTTCGGCTGGCACGCGGGAGCCGCCGTCGCCGACGTGAACGGCGACGGGAGGCTCGATCTCTTCGTCGCCGGCTACGCGGACATGCACCATCCGGTCAGCGGGTCGAGCGAGGGCTTCCCCGGCAACCACGAGGGCGTGCGCGACCTGCTGTTCCTCAACGAAGGCCGGCGGCGGTTCCGCGAGGTCGGCGCCGTGGCCGGGCTCGACCGTGCGCCGTTCGACCACAGCCTCGGTGCCGTGTTCTCGGACTTCAACGGCGACGGCCGACCCGACCTCTACGTCGCGAACGACGAGGATCCGAACCGGCTCTACGTCAACGACCGCGGCGGCGCGCTCGGGTTCCGCTTCGTCGAGCGTGCGCGGGCCGCGCAGGTCGCGGACGCGAACGCGGGCATGGGAATCGCCGAGGCCGACTACAGCGGCGACGGTCGCCCCGACCTCGTGGTGAGCAACTCGCGCCGCCAGACGCACGCCGTGTACGAGAGCAGCGGCCGGCGCTTCAAGGACGTGCGGACCGCCTTCACGCCCGCGCTGGGAACGACGTTGACCGGCTGGGGCGACTCGTGGGTCGACCTCGACAACGACGGGCGGCTCGACCTCGTGATCGCGAACGGCGCCATTCCGGTCAGGAACCTCGCCAGGGACGCCGGCCCGCTCCAGGTGCTCGCGCAGCGACGCGACGGCGGGTTCGTCGCTGCGGCCGTCGCCGGCGGCGTGCGTGTGAACGGGCGCGGTCTGGCGGCGGCGGACTACGACAACGACGGCCGCGTCGACGTCGCGGTCGGGTCGATCGGCGGTCGCCTGCAGCTGCTGCGGAACAGCGCGCCGCGGGCGCACTGGCTCGAGGTCGACGTGCGACCGTTCTCGCCGGGCGCGATCGTCACCGCCGTCCTTCCGAACGGCCGCAAGCTCGTCCGCGAGGTGCAGGCGGGCTCGAGCTACCTGTCGTCCGAGGACCCCCGCGTGCACTTCGGGCTCGGCAGCGCCGTGCGGCTCCGCGAGTTGGTCGTGCGCTACCCGGACGGGGCCGAGAAGCGGCTCCGCGACGTCGCCGCGGACCACATCGTCACGGTGTCAGCGTCCTGACTTGACCTGCAGCCGGCGCGCGACCGCGTCGAGCGTGACTGCGAGCAGCAGGATCAGGCCGGTGACGATGAAGATGATCCCCTGGCTGTAGCCCTTCGTGTCCAGCCCGTTCTCGATCGTCTTGATCACGAGCGCGCCGAAGAGCGCGTTCCGAATCTCGCCGCGGCCGCCGAAGAGGCTCGTGCCGCCGATCACGGCCGCCGCGATCGCGTCGATGAGCAGCGTGCCGCCGCCCTGGTTCAGGTCGACGCTGTTCAGCCGTGCGGCGAGGACGACCCCGCCGAGCGCCGACATCGCGCCCGCGATCATGAAGACGAGGATCCGGATCCGCGCGACGTTGATCCCGGCGCGGCGGGCCGCCTCGGCGTTGCCCCCGACGGCGTAGACGTGACGGCCGAAGGTCGTCCGCTTCGCGAGGTAGGTCAGGACGAGGAGCGCTGCAATGATCAGCACGAGCGCGAACGGGACGCCGCGGCGGACATCGTGGTTGCAGATGTCGACGACGATGAACATCGCCGCTGGCACCCAGAGCAGCCGCCAGGCGAGCAGCAGCGGGTCGCGCACGGGGATGCCGTGGCGCCTGTTCGCCCACACCTGGCTCAGGACGCCGATCACGTACACGAGGCTCACCACGGCCGCGATGATCCACCCAGCCCGATGGCTGAAGAAGTAGTTCGCCGTGTTGTTGATCGTGTCGTTCTGGATGATGATCGCGCCCTTCGACTCGACCGTCTTGATGATGGCGCCCTGCCAGATCAGGAAGCCCGCGAGGGTCACGACGAACGACGGGACGCCGATCAGCGCCACGATCGAACCCTGGCCCGCGCCGATGAGCACGCCCACGAGGACCGCGAGCAGGATCGCGATCAGTCCCGGAAACTCGTGCCAGGTCCCGGGTAGCTGCATCTCGGCGGCGACGACGCCCGCGAACCCGCTCACGTAGGCCACCGAGAGGTCGATCTCGCCGATCAGGAGCACGAAGACGACGCCGTAGGCGATCAGCGTCGTCCCTGCCATCTGCGTGATGATGTTGTTGAAGTTGCCCGCGGTGAAGAAGTTGCTCGCCGTCTGGCTGAAGTAGACGACGATGATCGCCAGCGCGACGACGACCGGCAGCGGGCCGAGGTTGCCCGAGCGGAGGTTGTCGAAGGCGCGGCGCGGGAGCGACGCGAGCGCGGGCTGGTCGACCGCGGCCGTGGTCATACGACGACCTCGCTGTCGTCAGCCGGAATCCCGGCCACCTTCGTCGGGACGCCCGCCGTGATCGCCTGGACGATCTCCTGCTGGGTCGTCTTGGCGCGGTCGTAGACGCCGACGTTCCGCCCGAGCCGCAGAACGGTGATCCGCGTCCCGACCTCGAAGATGTCGTGCAGGTTGTGCGAGATCAGCACGACGGCGAGCCCCTGCTCTGCGAGCCGGTTCACGAGCGAGAGCACCTGCTCGGTCTGCGCCACGCCGAGCGCAGCGGTCGGCTCGTCGAGGATGACGAGGCGCGAGTTCCACATCACCGCGCGCGCCACGGCGACGGACTGGCGCTGCCCGCCGGACAGGCTGGCGACCGGCTGGCGAATCGACTTGATCGTCGTCACCGCGAGGCTCTTCATCGTCTCGGCCGTCTTGACCTCCATGACGGGTTCCTGGAGCCGCTGAAGCCGGTCGTGGGCCTCGCGCCCGAGGTACATGTTCTGGACGACGTCGAGGTTGTCGCAGAGCGCGAGATCCTGGTAGACGACCTCGATGCCGAGCTTCACCGCGTCCTTCGGGCCGTGAACCGTGACGTGCTGGCCGTCGAACCAGATCTCTCCCGAGTCGACCGGGTGGATGCCTGCGACGCATTTGATCAGCGTCGACTTCCCGGCGCCGTTGTCGCCGACGAGCGCCATGACCTCTCCCGGGCGGCACTCGAAGTCGACGTCCGTCAGCGCCTGCACGGACCCGAACGTCTTCGTGATCCCCCGGAGCTCGAGTAGTGGGGTGTCGCTCACGGCGCGAGACTCATACCACAGGAGCGGTGGAGGCGCCCGAGCGAGCGCCTCCACCGATCGTCCGTCGAGTTACTTGCAGTACTTCTTGAACGTGCCGATGCACACCTTGCTCTTCTTCAGGTAGTTCGCCGTGAAGAGGATCTTGTAGTTGGACTTCGTGATCGACTGCGGCGGGATGATGTAGGCGGGGAGCCGCTTGCTGCCGTTCTTCACCGTCCCGGTCGTCTTCGGCTTCTGGCCCTTGGACAGCGCGATCGCCGCCTGCGCCGAGGCGGTGGCGAGCTTCCGCGTGTCCTTCCAGACCGTCATCGTCTGCCAGCCGGAGATGATGTTCTGCACGCCCTGCTCGGTCGCGTCCTGGCCGCTGAGTGGGACCGCCTTCAGCTTGTGCGCCTTGAGCGCGACGACGACCGCGTTCGCGAGACCGTCGTTGGCCGCGGCGACAGCATCGATCTTGTTGCCCGTCTTGACGAGCATCTGCTCGAAGATCGTGCCGGCCTTCTGGTTGTCCCAGTCGGGCACGAACTGATCCGGGCCCTTCTTGAACGTGCCGTTCTTGTAGAGCGGCTTCAGGACGGAGTCGTATCCGCCCTTGAACAGGAACGAGTTGTTGTCCGTCTGGCCGCCGTTCAGCTCGGCGACGACCGGCTTCTGCGAGTACTTGCCGTTCGCCTTCAGGCCGGCGACGACGCCCTTGCCCTGCAGGACGCCGACGGCGTGGCCGTCGAACGAGATGTAGATGGCGGCGTTACCGCCGATCACCTGACGGTCGTACTCGATCACCTTCGCGCCGCCCGAGCTTGCCGCCTTCTCGATTGCGATCGAGGAGCCCGCATCGAGCGAGACGAGGATGACGACCTTCGCGCCGCCGCTGATGCACTGATCGGCCTGCGAGCGCTGCTTCTGCGCGTCGCCGTTGGCGTTGTTGATCACGTACGACACCGCCGCCTTCTTGAACGCCGCCACGAGCGCCGGCCGGTCCTGGGTCTCCCAGCGAACGGACGTCTTCGGGTCGGGCAGCAGGACGCAGATGTCCCCGCTCGCGGCTTTCTTGTTCACGCCGGCGGTGGCCCCGGCCACGGTCGCGATCGCGGCCGCGCCGACGAGCAGCAACACCGTCGAGCTCCGAAACATTCTCTTCACTACCCTCTCCTTCGGTCGGTTTCCCGAGCGGGAAACTCTCCGATCGTACGGCTGCCGTCAAGTGTGAAGCGGCATCGCGCGTAGGATCGCTCGACGTGACGGCGCTGATCTTCGACCTCGACGGGACCCTCGTCGACACCGTTTATGCGCATGTCTTCGCGTGGCAGCGCGCGTTCGCCGAGGAGGGGCTGCCGATCGACGGCTGGCGAATTCACCGGCGCGTGGGGATGAGCGGCGGCCTGTTCACGCGCGCCGCTGCCCGCGAGGTCGGGCGCGAGCTTTCGCTGGAGGAGGCCGAGGCCCTACAGCGCCGCCACGGCGAGCTCTTCCGTGAGCTACTGCCCGACCGCCGGCCGCTGCCGGGTGCCGTCGACGTGCTGCGCGACCTCCGCGAGGGCGGCGTGACGCACGGCATCGCGACCTCGGGTCGGCGGCCGGAGATCGACAAGTCGCTAGAGGCGCTGGGCGTGGGGGAGGAGACGGTCGTCGTCGAGCGCGGCGACGTCACGCGCGCGAAGCCGGAGCCGGATCTGTTCCTGGCGTGCGCCGAGCGTCTGGGCGCGCCGCCGGCGCAGTGCTACGTCGTCGGCGACGCCGTGTGGGACCTGCTCGCCGCGCGCCGGGCGGGAATGCTGGCCGTCGGCCTCCTCTCCGGCGGGTACGGCGAGAACGAGCTGCTCGCCGCGGGCGCCTACCGCGTCTACCGCGACGCCGAGGAGCTCCGGCACTCGCTCGACGAGCTGGGCGTGCTGCCGTGAGGCTGCAGCACGTCTCGATCGCGATCCCGCCGGACGGCGCCGAGCAGGCACGCGCGTTCTACGGCGGCCTGCTCGGGCTGGAGGAGCGCGACGTGCCGCCGAAGCTCGACCCGTCGCGCCTTGTCTGGTTCCGCGTCGGCGGCGACTGCGAGCTGCACCTGATGCTGGCGGACGAGCGTCCGCCGGAGCGGCCCCACTTCTGCCTCGTCGTCGACCGCGACCTCGGCGAGCTGCGCGCTCGGCTCGAGGACGCCGGCGTCGAGACGCGCGACCCGACGGAGATCGTCGGCCGACCGCGCTTCATGTGCCGCGACCCGTTCGGCAATCTCGTCGAGCTGACGCGGTTCGAGGCGTGACCGGGGACTACACCGGAGGCGCAGTCCGTATCGGGCTCCTCTCGACGGCGAACATCAGCCGCGTGGTGCTCGACGCGCGGAACGACGACGCCCCGTTCGACGTCGTTGCCGTCGGCTCGCGCGAGCTGGGGCGCGCCGAGGCCTATGCACGCGAGCACGGGATCGAGCGCGCGCACGGCTCCTATGACGATCTGCTCGCGGACGACGGCGTCGACGCCGTTTACATCGCGTTACCGAACGCCCTTCACCACGAGTGGACGATGCGCGCGCTCGCCGCGGGCAAGCACGTCCTGTGCGAGAAGCCGTATACGCGCCGGCCCGAGCAGGTCGACGAGGCGTGGGACGAGGCGGGGCGGCACGGCCTCGTCCTCACCGAGGGCTTCATGTGGCGGCACGGCGCGCAAACCAGGCTCGCGCTCGACCTGCTGCCGCGCATCGGCGAGCTGCAGGCGATCCGCGCGGCGTTCTCCTTCCGGATGACGCGCGAGGTCGACGTGCGCCTCCAGGCGGCGATCGGCGGCGGATCGGTGTACGACGTCGGTTGTTACTGCATCAGCGGCGTCCGCCTCCTCGCCGGTCGCGAGCCCGAGCGCGCGTACGCGGAACGAGCGATGCGGGACGGCGTCGACTGGCGCTTCACGGGCATGCTGCGCTTCGGGGACGTCGTCGCGACCTTTCACGCCGGTTTCACAGCGGACCACCAGCAGCTCGAGGCGATCGGCAGCGACGGAACGCTCACGATCCCGCGGCCGTTCACGCAGCCGACCGGCGTCGTCGTGGTGAACGGCGAGGAGATGCGCGTCGAGCCGGGCAACCCGTACCGCGCGGAGCTCGACGATTTCTGCGCCGCGATCCGAGGCGAGCGCAAGCCGCTCCTGGGCCGTTCGGACATGGCCGGTCAGGCCAAGGCGCTTGACGCCTTGCTTCGTTCGGCGGAGTCCGGTTTGGCCGTGGCGCTCTGAGGGTCGTGTGAATGAGTGCGCATTGGAATGCCAATGAGTGTTCATTCGGCTTATCAGAGCGTATTGCGCTAACTGCAAACGATCGCGCTAGCGCTTCTTGCCGGGGTTGAGCAGCCCTTTCGGGTCGAACGCCTGCTTCACGCGCGTGTGCAGCTCGTAGGCCTCGGGGCCCCACTGCCGTTCGAGCTGGCCGCGCTTCAGCCAGCCGAGGCCGTGCTCGCCGCTGATCGTGCCGCCGAGGCGGATGGCGAGGTCGAACAGCTCGAGGCAGGCCTCGTCGGCGCGCCGCGCCTCGTCGGGGTCGTCATGCGAGAAGAGGAACGTCGAATGGATGTTGCCGTCGCCGGCGTGCCCAAAGGACAGGCCGATCACGTCGTGGCGCGCCGCGATCTCGAGCGTCTCGCGTTCGACGTCGCGGAGGCGGTCGAGCGGCACGGCGATGTCCTCGCTGAACGCGCCGCCGCGCTGGGCGAGGATCGCGAAGGCGACGCCGCCGCGCCAGCGCCACAGCTCGGCGACGTCCGACGGGCTCTCCGGCGCGTGCACCGCGACGGCATCCTCGGCGAGCGCCTCCTGCAGCTCACCGGCAACGCGGCGCGCCTCGTCGACGGCGCCGTCGGCCTCGGTGATCACCATGAACGCGCCGCCCTCGGGCATTCCGAACGGATAGGCAGCGCCCGAGAACGAGAGCGTGATGCCGTCGAGATACTCGATCGCCGCGGGGACAACGCCGGAACCGAGGACGCGCTCGATCGCCGCGACGCCCGCGTCGGCGTCGCGATAGAAGCCGACGACCGGCAACTCGAGCTCCGGTGCGGGGACGAGCCGCAGCCACGCCGCCGTGACGAGCCCGAGTGTTCCCTCCGAGCCGACGAGGAGCGACTTGAGGTCGTAGCCGGCGACGTCCTTCCGGACCGGTCCGCCGACGCGGATGATGTTGCCCGGAGGGACAACAGCCTCGACGCCTGTGACCCAGTGCCCGGTGACCCCGTACTTGAACGCGTGAGGCCCGCCGGCGTTGCACGCGATGTTGCCGCCGATCTGCGAGAGCTCCGCGGCGCCGGGGTCTGGCGGGAAGCGCAGGCCGTTTTCCTTCGCGAGCCGCTGCACATCGCCGGTCGTGACACCTGCCTCGACGTGCATGCGCCACAGCAGCGGGTCGAACTGCCGCACGCGGTTCAACCGCTCGAAGCCGAGGACGATCCCGCCGTCGATGGGGATCGCGCCGCCGGCGAGCCCGGTGCCGCCGCCCCGCGCCGTGAGCGGCACGTCGCGCTCGTAGCACCACCGCATGACCGCTGCGACCTCCTCGGGCGTCGAGGGCAGCACGACGGCGTCGGCCCGGCCCTGGACGCCGCGCCCCATCAGGTCGGCGAGAAAACGTCCCTCGGGCTCGAGAACGGCCTCGCGCGGGAGGATTCCGGCGAGCTCGATTGCGACCGCAGTCACCCGTCTACTATCTCACCGACCCCCCTCGTTCCGAGGACAAAGGAGCTCCATGACCCGCATCAAGCTCGCACTGGCCGCCGTCGCGGCGGCTTCGCTCGTCGCCGCGCCCGCGAGCCAGGCGGCCACGATTCTCGTCGGCACCGTCGGTCCCGGCTTCACGATCACCCTCAAGAGCGCCGGCAAGACGGTCAAGAAGCTGAAGAAGGGCAAGTACGTGATCCGCGTCAGCGACAAGTCGAACATCCACAACTTCCACCTGAAGGGTCCCGGTGTGAACAAGCTGACGTCCGTCGGCGGCACCGGCTTGAAGACCTGGACGGTCACGTTGAAGCCCGGCAAGTACACGTACGTGTGCGACCCGCACGCGTCGTCGATGAGGGGCACCTTCACCGTCGTCGCCTAGGCACGCAAAATCCGGTCCGGGGGTCGCCGCGTACTGGTAGCGGCAACCCCCGAACCGCAAAGGAGCCGCACCTTGAAGATCGCTTTCCTGGCGGCGCTCGTCGCCGCCCTAGCCGTGCCCGCCGCGTCGGCCTCGGTCTCCGCGGAGACGCTGAAGGGCACCGTCGGCCCCGGGTTCACGATCAAGCTCAGCTACGAGGGCAAGACGGCCAAGAAGCTGAAGGCCGGTACGTACAAGGTCGTGATCTCGGACAAGGGCACTATCCACAACTTCCATCTCACGGGGCCCGGCGTGAACAAGAAGACGTCCGTCTCGGGCACGGGCACGACGACGTGGACGCTGAAGCTCAGGAAGGGCACCTACAAGTACGTCTGCGACCCGCACGCGTCATCGATGAAGGGGTCGTTCACCGTCACCTGAGTCGCGACGGGACGAGCAGGCTGCGCACGACGAACGTGTCCAGCAGGATGCCGAGCGCCATCGCGAAGGCGAGCTCGCGCAGCGGCCGGATCGTGGCCGCTCAGGACAGGGGCAACTCCTCGACCTGGTCGCGGGCGATGCGCCACGCACGCAGGTCGTCGTGCTTCAGGCCGTAGATCAGGAACGGCTGGCCGGACCAGAGGCCCGCCTTCTCGCGGTCCGTACGCGAAGGAATCGGCTCCGTCTCGGGATGCGAATGGAAGATCGCCTGCTCGACGCTCTCGTCGTCGTTGATGTCGGCCCACACCGCTGGATCGACGTACAGCTCGTACCGGTACGGCGACGCGAGCTTGTTCACGCCACGGACGTATCGGACCGCCACGTCGTCCTTCAACAGGAGGAGCCCGCAGCACTCGTTGGGCGCCTCGTCAGCCGCGTGCGCGCGGAGCTCGGCGCGAATCTCCGGCGGCACTACCACCAGAGGGTCGCCGCCATCGACTCCTCGACGTCCTCGGCGTGCCAGAACGGCGCGGACAGGTACTTCCACCCGCCGTCGGGGAGCACCGCGACGACCGTCGAGCCCTCGGGGAGCTCCTCGGCGATGCGCCGGGCGACGTGCACGACCGCCCCGGACGAGACGCCGGCGAAGAGCCCCTCGCGGTCGAGCAGTGCGCGCACCGCTGCGACCGACTCGGCGTTCGAGACGAGCAGCTTCCGGTCGAGTTGCGAGACGTCGAGGATCGGCGGCACGTAGCCGTCCTCCAGCGAGCGCAGGCCCATCACCGGGTCGCCCGGAAGCGGCTCGGCCGCGGCGACGACGACGTTCGGATTCGCCTCGCGGACGCGGCGCCCGGTCCCCATCAGCGTGCCGCCCGTGCCGAGCCCCGCGACGAGTCCGTCGACGCGCGGCAGGTCGCGGACGATCTCCGCACCGGTGCCCTCGTAGTGCGCGCGCGGGTTCGCCTCGTTCGCATACTGGAACAGCATCACGAACCGGTCGTCCGCGGCCGCGAGCTCCTGCGCGAGCCGCACCGCGCCGTTCGAGCCCTGCTCGCCGGGCGAGTCGACGATCTCCGCGCCGTAGAGCGCGAGCAGCATCCGCCGCTCGGGCGTGGCGTTCTCCGGCATCACGCACGTCAGCTTCAGGCCCTTCAGCTTCGCGACGAGCGCGAGGGAGATGCCGGTGTTCCCTGATGTCGGCTCGAGCAACTCCTGCCCCGGCTCGAGCTCCGCGGCCTCGACCATCGCAAGCGCAACGCGATCCTTGATCGACCCGGTCGGGTTCTGCCCCTCGAGCTTCGCGAAGATCGTGCGGCCGGGCGGAGAGAGTCGAGGCAGCTCGACCAGCGGCGTCTCGCCGATCAGGTCGAGCAGTGAGCTAGCGACGGCCACCGGCCATCGCCGGCAGGAGAATCACCGTCGCGCCGGCGCGTACGGGCGTGTCGAGGCCGTCTTTCGTGCGCACGTCCTCGCCGTCGACGTAGACGTTCACGAACGGCTGGATCTCGCCGTCCGAGTAGAGACGCGCGCCGAGCGCCGGCAGCCGCGACGTGAGGTCTTCCATCAGCTCGCGCACGGTGTCGCCGGAGGCCTCGACCTCGCGCGCGCCTCCGACCTCGGCGCGCAGCACCGGCGGGATCCGCACTCTCGAGGCGACCGCGCTCACCGCGCGCAGAACTCCACGTAGTCGACGTACTCGGTGATCGTCGGATGCGTGCCGCACACCGGGCAATCCGGATTGCGGTCGATCCGCACCTCGCTGAACTCCGTCGCGAGCGCGTCGAAGAGGAGCAGCCGCCCGACGAGCGGGTCGCCGATCCCGACCGCGAGCTTGATCGCCTCGTTCGTCTGCAGCGAGCCGACGATGCCCGGCAGCACGCCCAGCACGCCGCCCTCGGCGCACGACGGCGCGAGCTCGGCGGGCGGCGGCTCGGGGAAGAGGCAGCGGTAGCACGGGCCGTCGCCCGGCTTGAAGACGGTGACCTGGCCCTCGAAGCGGTAGATCGACCCGTGCACGACGGGGATCCCGCGCCAGACCGACGCGTCGTTGACGAGGTAGCGCGTCGGGAAGTTGTCCGCGCCGTCCACGATCAGGTCCCAGCCGTCGTCGAGGATCCGGTCGATGTTGTCCGACGTCAGCCGCTCGCGGTACGTGACCACGTCGACGTCCGGGTTGAGCGCCTCGATCGTGCGCTTCGCGGAGTCGACCTTCGGCGTCCCGAGCCGGTCGAGCGAGTGCACGATCTGCCGCTGCAGGTTCGTCTCGTCGACGATGTCCGCGTCGATGATCCCGATCCGGCCGACGCCCGCGGCGGCCAGGTACAGCGAGGCGGGGGAGCCGAGGCCGCCCGCCCCGATCAGCAAGATCCGCGAGTCGAGCAGCTTGAGCTGGCCCTCTTCGCCGATCTCCGGGATCAGCAGGTGCCGCGAGTAGCGTGTGCGCTTCTCGGGCGAGAGCGTGCGGGGGAGCTGGACGTCGTAGCCGTTCCGCTTCCAGTCCGTGAACCCGCCGTGGAGCGAGGTCGCGTGCTCGTAGCCGAGCTCCTGGAGCGTCTTCGCCGCGAACGCCGAGCGGTTCCCCGAGGCGCAGTAGAGGACGACCGGCACGGCCTTGTCGGGCGCGACGCCCTCGATCCGCGACTCGAGGTAGCCGCGAGGGACGTGCACCGCGTCTGGGATGTGGCCTTCCTCCCACTCGTCGCGCTCGCGGACGTCGACCCAGACGGCACCGTTCAGCCCCTTGGCCTCGCGCGCGTCGACCTCCGAGATCTCGGTCCTGACGCGCTTCAGGAGGTCCCTGTAGCTGGGCATGACTTTCCAAACGATAGCGAGCCTGGTTTGCATTCCCGCTACCTTCGGGGCGTGACGCCCAGGGCCCGCATCGCGGCGACCGTCGCGCTCGCGGCCGCTGCGGCGGCGGCCGGCACGGCCGGGATCACGCTCGCGACCCGCCAGACCCCCGACCAGCCGAAGCCGCTGCGGCAGAAGCCGCCCCTCGTCCTGATCGCCGGTGTCCGGTCGACGGCGATCCCGGCGCTGCGCAGCGCGTTCGACCGCTGGCCGGGCACGCTCGACGAGATCGAGCGCCTGGGCCGCGACCGCCCGCGCGACCCCGTCGTCCAGTACAACCTCGGGGTCGCCCGCCTGTACGCCGGGTACCGCGGCGAGGCCGAGCAGGCGTTTCGTACTGCGAAGAAGGTCGGCCGCGACACGTTCTACGAGATCCGCGCGGACGTCGTCCTCCACCCGCAGTACTTCAGCGCCGGTTACCCGCCCTTCCAGGCGACGGACCACGATCCACTACTCCTTCGCGGCGCGCGGCTGCAGGCCCAGGGCCACCAGCATTCGGCCGAGCGTGTGTTCGCCCGCGCCGCCCGGCTCCACCCGAGCGACCCCGAGTCGCAGGTCGCGGCCGCGGTCGCCCGGTTCGACATGGACGACCTCACGGCCTCCTTCTCCCGTCTAGGCCCGCTCACGAGGCGGTTTCCGCACAGCCAGAGCGTTCGCTTCCACCTCGGCCTCCTGCTCGCGTGGACGGGGCAGCGCGACTCGGCGGTGCAGCAATTCCGCCAGGCGCGGGCGCTCGGCCCCAAAACCGCGCTCGGACGGGAAGCAATTGCGTTCCTGGACCGTCTTGAGGGCGCTGGGACCAAGTAGACGAAAGATGAGCCGGTCGGCCTATGGCGTCCGTCCGATGCTGCTGGAACAATTCCGCAGCCGCAAAGTTCGGGATGTCACATAGCCACCGGCCCAGCGAGGGGGAGCCGAGATGAGCGTAGGGGAACTTCAGGCAGCACCCGCCGTCGACGAGGAGGAGCCGGTCGCGGCGCAGGACGAGGTCGAAGAGCCGGAGGCGGAGGAGGTCTACCGCGCTCTGGATGAGCTGCCGGTGGACGAGGAGGAGGCGCTCGAGGCGCTCGAGGTCTCGACCGACTCGCTCCAGCTCTTCCTGAAGGACGTCGGCAAGGTCGATCTGCTGACGGCGGCGCAAGAGGTGGAGCTGGCGAAGCGGATCGAGCGCGGCGACCACCGCGCGAAGCAGGAGATGGTCGAGGCGAACCTGCGCCTCGTCGTCTCGATCGCGAAGCGCTACCGCAACCAGGGGTTGCCGTTCCTGGATCTGATCCAGGAAGGGACGATCGGGCTCGTGCGCGCGGCGGAGAAGTTCGACTACCGGAAAGGGTTCAAGTTCTCGACGTACGCGACGTGGTGGATCCGCCAGGCGGTCGCCCGCGCGCTCGCGGACAAGGCGCGGACGATCCGGATGCCGGTTCACGTGGTCGAGAAGCTGAACAAGATCATGCGCACGGAGCGGAAGCTGCGCGCGGAGAAGGGCCGGGAGCCGTCGTCGGAGGAGATCGCCCTCGAGCTCGACCTTTCGGTCGAGGAGGTCGAACAGATCCGCCGCACGTCGCAGGCGCCGGTCTCGCTCGAGAAGCCGGTCGGCGACGAGGAGGAGTCGGAGTTCGGCCACTTCATCGAGGACGAGTCGGAGCCGCTCCCGGACGAGGCCGCGGACACGACGATGCGCCGCGAGGCGCTGTCGCGGGCGCTGTCGATGCTCGCGGAGCGCGAGCGGCGCGTGCTCGAGATGCGCTACGGCCTCAACGGCGAGCAGCCGCGCACCCTCGACGAGGTGGGGCGGACGTTCAACGTCACGCGCGAGCGGATCCGGCAGATCGAGAACCAGTCGCTGAAGAAGCTCCGCGCGCTCGCGGAGTCCCAGAAGCTGCGCGACGTCGCTTGATTCAAGGCTGACTCGGCACGCGGCGGTAGGCTCCGCCGCGTGTCGAGCAGCGATACCTGGTTCGACGAGGTCACGGAGTTCCTCCGCATCCCGTCGGTGAGCGCGGACCCCGCCCACGCCGACGACGTCAAAACGGCGGCCGCGTGGGTGTGCTCGTTCGTCCGCGGGTCGGAGGGCGGCGAGTGCGAGGTCGTCGACTGGCACGGGCAGCCGCTCGCGATCGGCGAGATCCGCGCGTCGCGAGCTGTCGACAGCGCGTCGACGGTGCTCTGCTACGGCCACTTCGACGTGCAGCCGCCCAACCCGATCGAGCTGTGGGAGAGCCCGCCGTTCGAGCCGGAGATCCGCGGCGAGTACCTCTACGGGCGCGGCACCGTCGACGACAAGGGCCAGCTCTACATGCTGCTCTGCGCCGCCCGCGAGCTTGCGACGACCGGCGAGCTGCCGGTCAACGTGCGCTTCTGCTGCGACGGGGAGGAGGAAACCGGCGGCCACTCGATCGTCGAGTTCCTCGCGGCCGACGAGCGCGGCGCCGACGCGGCGGTGATCTTCGACAGCGGCATGGTCCGTCGGGGCTTGCCGGCGTTCAACGTCGCGACGCGGGGGCTCGCGTACTTCCACGTCACTCTGCGGACGGGCGAGCGCGACCTGCACTCCGGGATGTACGGCGGCGCAGCGCTGAATGCGGCACACGCCCTGATCCAGACGCTCGGCGCGCTGACCGCGCGCAACGGGCGGCTCGCCGAGCCGCTGCGCGCCGGAATCGCTGCGCCGACCGAGCAGGAGCTGGCCGGTTGGCGCGAGCTGCCGCCGGGGGAGGGCGAGCTCTCCGACCAGGGCGCGCGTCCGATGGACGCGGCTGCGGCGGAGGAGTTCTACGTGCGGACGTTCGCCGAGCCCGCGCTCGACGTGAACGGGATCGAGAGCGGATCGCCGCACCTCCAGAAGACGGTGCTGCCGGTCGAGGCGGCTGCGAACCTCTCGATCCGGCTCGCGCCGGGGCAGGCCGTCGAGCAGATCGCGCCCGAGGTCGAGCGGCTGCTGCGCCAGGCGGCTCCGCCGGGAGCGGAGCTCGAGATCGAGATGTGGTCGTCGTCGCCGCCGGGGCTGGTGCCGCCCGACGCGCGTGCGATCCAGCTCGGGCTCGACGCGTTCGAGCGCGCGCTCGGCGTGCGGCCGGTGCTGATCCGCTCCGGCGGAACCCTTCCGATCGTCCCGGCGCTCGCCGACAAGGGCATCCCGACGATCATCACCGGCTTCGGGCTTCCGGACTCGAACGTGCACTCGCCGAACGAGCGGCTCGTCGCGGAGTACGTCCCGCTCGGCATCGTCGCGGCGCGGGAGCTCTTCCGCGAGCTCGCCGCGCTGCGGTGATCGACCTCCACTCGCACGTCCTCCCCGGGCTGGACGACGGGGCGAGGGACGTCGAGGAGGCGGTCGAGATCTGCCGCGCCGCCGCTGCCGACGGGATCGAGGTGCTCGCGGCGACCCCGCACGTCCGCCGCGACTACCCGACGACGCCGGAGCAGATGGAAACCGCGCTCGCGCGCGTGCGCGAGGCGGCGGGCGGCGTGGTGCGGCTCGTCCCGGGCGGCGAGCTCGCGCTCGACGAGCTCGACCGCCCGCCGGAGGAGCTCCGCCGCTTCGGGCTCGCGGGCAACCCGCGCTACCTGCTCGTCGAGACGCCGTACTACGGCTGGCCGCTCGACGTCAGCGAGCGGCTCTTCCGTCTTCGCGCCGCCGGGATCACGCCCGTGCTCGCGCATCCGGAGCGCAACGCCGAGATCCAGGCGCGGCCTGAGCTGCTCGAGGGTCCGGTCGCTGCGGGGACGCTGGTGCAGCTCACCGCGGCGTCGGTCGACGGGCGGCTCGGCCGCGCGTCGCGCGTCGCGGCGGAGCGCCTGCTCGAGCTCGGGCACGCGCACCTGATCGCGAGCGACGCGCACGCGCCCACGCTGCGGGCGATCGGGATGAGCGGCGCCGCGCGCGCGCTCGGCGACGACGCGCTCGCGCGCTGGCTCACCGACGGCGTGCCGCGCGCGATCCTCGACGACGGCCCGATCCCGGCGCGCCCCCAGGCCGTGCGCCGCGGCGGTTGGCTCTCGCGCCTCCGCGGGTAGGAACGCCGCATGCCGCGGAAGCTCTCCTGCGAGGACATCGGATTCGCGTGCGACAAGGTCTGGGAGGCGGCGACCGACGCGGAGCTGCTCGACCTGGCGCGGCAGCACATCCTGCTCGAGCATCCCGACGAGCCGCTCGATGACGACGAGCGGCTGCGTGCGCACATCCACGACGCTTGATCACGCTCGGGATCGACCTCGCGTCGCGACCGGCGCGCACCGCCGTCTGTGTTGTCTATTAGGACAACACTACGGCGCGCGTCGCTCCGCGGTGGGTGCCAGGCACCGGCGCCGATCGAACGCCGCGAGCTCGGCGCGAACCCGCTCCGCCGCTTGGTTGACGGCAGACCCGGCCCGCAGGGCCAGGTCCCGGGCGGCCCTGTCTCCGGTGCCAGGCACCGTGTGGCGGACGGCACGAACCGGCGCGCGCCGAGCTGGGGGCGGCTACTCCCAGGGCGGCGGGTTGTGGACCCACCGCCCGCCGACCATCGTGGCTACGACCTCCGCGTCGAGGTCGTCCCACGGATCGCGATCCAGCACGACGAGGTCCGCGAGGAAGCCCGGGATGAGCTTGCCGCGGCGGCGCTCCTCGCCGGCGAGCCAGGCCGGAGCGACCGTGGTCGCATGGAACGCCTGCTCGACGGTGAGGGCCTCGTCGGGCCGCCACGCCGGCCGGTCGTCGATCGTGCGGCGCACGCCCGCGCGGACGCCGGCGAGCGGGTCGAGCTCCTCGATCGGCGCGTCCGACCCATTCGCGACGACGGCGCCCGAGTCGAGCAGCGAGCGGAACGCGTACGTGCCTTCCAGCCGGTCGCCCCAGAAGCGCTCCGCGAGGTCGCGGTCGGAAGGTGCGTGCGAGAACTGCACCGAGCACGCCACGCCGATCGACGCGAAGCGCGGCAGGTCGTCCGGCGCGACGCACTGCGCGTGCTCGATCCGCTGCCGCAGGCCGAGCGGCCGCCACACGTCTCGGGTCGCCTCGAACGCGTCGAGCGCCTCGCGGTTCGCACGGTCGCCGATCGCGTGCACGGCAACCGGGAACCCGGCCTCGGCACCCCGGCGGACGATCTCGGCGAGCTCCTCGCCGCTCGTGATCATCACGCCGGAGCCGTCGAGCATCCACGCGGTCTGCGAGCCGAGCGTGCCGTCCATGAACACCTTCAGGTAGCCGAGGCGCAGCATCGAGTCGCCCAGTCCGGAGTGGACGCCCAGCGCGCGCAGCTCGTCGATGCGCTCGTGCGGGACGGACTGCCACACCCGCAGCGAGAGCGACCGGCCTGCGTGCAACTTCTGCCAGAGTCGCAGCGCGCCGAGCCAGCCGTCCTTGTCGTGGACGGCAGTCACGCCGCGCGCGTGCGCGAGCTTGAGCCCGCGGCGCATCGCCTCCACGTATTCGTCGTCGGCGACCGTCATGTACCGCTCCTTGAAGCGCCACGCCGCTTCCTCGCGCAGCACACCGGTCGGCTC
>DASXTR010000205.1:0-17426 GCA_036505325.1 Gaiellaceae bacterium | reverse complement strand
GGAGCGCGAGGCACCGGCCGAGTTCCTCGGGATGGGGATCGACCTCACGACCGACTCGTTCACCGAGGACGAGAAAGCCCTGACGCTGGCGTGGTACCGCGAGTACCACGACCACGGCGACCTCGATCTCGCACCGTTCGCACGTTTCATGGTCGAGCACGACCAGGCGGGGTTCAAGCGGCTACGCCGCCACATGATCGCGCTCGACGAGGAGCTCGACGAGCTGCCGCTTCCCCTCGCCGCCGGCGTCCTCATGTTCGTGCACACGTACTTCGTGCTCGGGATGGGGAAGGGGGCGCTGTACGAGATCGTCACGATGCGCGAGCTAGGCGCGACGCGCGCGGAGATCATGGAGACGATCGCGCTCGGCGCGCTGCACGGCGGGCCGCGCGGGATCAACGCTTTCGCCGAGGTCGGCGACGAGTACCTGCGCGAGTGGCAGGAGAGAGCGGACGCCGTGTCGCGCGTCGCGTGGCCCGCGCACTGGGCGTCGGACGTCATGCGGTTCCGTTCCGGGATCGACCTGGGGACGGACGAGCTCCTACCGGGCGAGCTCGAGCTGATCCGCGACTGGTACAGGCGCACGCTCGGCGAGGTGCCGGCGCAGGTCGACTTCCTCGCGCGCGTCGCCCCACGCGCGTTCAAGACGCAACGGGCGCGGTTCGAGACGGCCGTCAAGGGCGCGCTGCCCGCGCAGATGATCCCGCTGCTCACGCTTCATCTCAGCGCCGTGCGGCTCTGGCCGAAGCCGCTTCGGCGGTCGCTCCAGATGGCGCAGGCGCTTGGCGTACGGCGGCGCGAGGCCGTGACAGCGCTCTTCTGGGCCGGCGTCTACGGCGCCGACGTCGTCATGGAGACCGCCTTCGATGCGGCGGGCGACGTGCTCGAGGCCTGGGCCGACACACCCCGCGGCGTTGAAGTGAATTGACATCAGGCGACCACTCCTGGTCGAAGTCTGACTTGCAAAGCGGCGCAGAATGCGTCATCATAGCCAGACTTGACATCACTTCAATACGAAGATCTTGAGTACCAGGCTCGCGACGGCGTTGCGACGATCACGCTCAACCGCCCGGCGAAGCTGAACGCGCTCCGCATGCAGACGTACGAGGAGCTCGCGTCCGCGCTGCGGACCGCCGGCGCCGACCCGACCGCCGGCGTCGTCGTCGTCAGGGGTGCAGGCCGCGCGTTCTGCGCGGGCGGCGACCTCGAGATGGCCCAGACGATGTTGACCAGCGAGCACGCGGGCCGCGAACACTTCTTCGGCCGGATGATCGACTGCTCGAACGTCGCTCTCGCGCTCGGGAAGCCTGTCGTGTGCGCCGTGCAAGGCGCGTGCGTCGGCGGCGGAGCCGAGTTCACCTTGTTCGCCGATCTCGTCATCGCCGATGCGAGCGCGTTCTTCGTGTTCAACGGGACGTCGCTCGGCGGCTGCAGCTGGTGGGGCGGACCGCAGCTCCTGCCGTTGCTCGTCGGGCTGCGCCGCGCGGAGGAGATCCTGTACCTCTCGAAGCGCGTCGGGGCCGAAGAGGCTGCGGAGATCGGGCTCATCACCCAGGTCGTGCCGGCAGGCGAGCTCGAGGCCACGACCGACGAGCTCTGCGGGCGCATCCTGAACCTGTCCGAGCAGGGAATACGGCTGACGAAGTCCGGCCTGCGCTCGACCAAGGAGATTCTGCTCACGACGATGAGCGCGTCGGCGGAGATCGGTGCCGCCGCGCTCGCCAAGCCGGATCTGCACGCCGCGTTCGACGCATTTCTCGCAGGCCGCACGGTGTCGTGGCGCGACCTCCGCCCCGATGTCGCGTCGCCGCTCGACCGACCGACCATCGCAACTCGTGCGACGAAAGGAGCCGAAGAAGATGACTGAGGTCGTGTTCCACCGGCACCGCCGGCTAATGCTGCCCCTCCTCGCCCTCGTCGTCGCGCTGGCCTCGCTCGGCGGCACGGCGTCGGCAGCGCGGCACACACCCGCGGCGAACACGGCGGGGCCGCCGACCGCGAAGCAATGGAAGCAGCTCGTCGCGAAGGCGAAGCAGGAGGGATCGGTGACGATCTACTCGGTCGAGATCCCCTCCCTGCTCGCGGACATGGCCGCGAAGTTCAAGGCGAAGTACGGGATCTCGGTCACCGTCAACCGGCAGATCGACAACGTGCTCGTCACGCAGGTCACGGCGGAGATCGGCACGGGCAAGGTGACCGCCGACCTCTGGGTGGCGAACAGCAAGGGCTACGTCCTTGGCGCCCTCAAGAACGGCTGGGTCGCCGACAACGTGACGCCGCACTACTACAACAAGGCTTACGACCGCTCGGTCTTCGCGAAGCCTGGGAAGGCGTGGGTCGTCGGAAGCGCCGTGCTCGGCTACGGGTGGAACACGCGGGCGTACTCGACGGGCCTGAAGAGCTTCAAGGATCTGCTGAACCCGGCGTTGAGCGGGAAGATCGGCGTCCTTCAGCCGCTGTCCCCCGTTGCAGTCGACTGGTACCTCTGGCTGGAGGAGGCCTACGGCAAGGACTTCATCACGAAGCTCGCCGCCCTCAAGCCGCGTATCTACCCGTCGTCGGTCCCGATGCAGCAGGCGCTGACGTCGGGCGAGATCAGCGCGGGCTCGTTCCTCCCGACGACGACCCTCGGCCTGATCGCCCAGGGCGCGCCGGTCCAGTTCAAGCTCCCGCAGCATCCGTGGAACACGCCGTACTACGCGATGATTCTGAAGCAGGCCCCCCATCCGGCGGCGGCACAGCTCCTCGCCGACTTCCTGCTGTCGCCGGAGGGACAGGCGGCGATCAACCACCAGACGGGCGCCGTGCTGAAGAACGTCCCCGAGACGTCGTACGTGATCCCCCGCATCCAGCGGCTGTCGAAGCTCACGCCTGCGAAGGTGACCGCGTTCCAGACCTACTGGAACTCGCTGTTCAAGTAGCGCGTCGGACGGCGGCGCCGCGTCAGAGCGCGGCGCCGCCGTCGACGTTGAGGTTCGCGCCGGTGATCCACCTCGCGTCCTCGGACGCGAGGTACACGGCGGCGGCGCCGATTTCCTGAACGGAGCCGACGCGCCCGAGCGGCTGCTCGGCACCGAGCTCGCGCACCAGGCGGTCCTGGTCGGAGCAGCCCTCGAAGTGGACGCCCCGCAGAAGGTCGGTGTCGACGGTGCCGGGGGAGATGCAGTTGATCCGAACGTTGTACGGCGCCAGGTCGAGCGCCGCGGCCTTGCTCATCATCAGCACGGCGGCCTTCGTCGCCGAGTAGAGCGACCTGTCGCGGAAGGCACGGGTGGCGGCCGCCGACGCGATGTTGATGATGCTCCCGCCCCCGTTGGCGCACATGATCTCTGCGCCCCACTTCGTCCCGAAAAACGACGCGCGGACGTTGAGGTCGAAGAGCCGGTCGTAGTCGTCCTCCGTCGACTCGAGCAGCGACCGGCCGACGACGCGGCCGGCGTTGTTCACGAGGACGTCGAGCCTTCCGTGGGCGTCCGCGACGCCGGCGATCGCGCGGTGGAGCTGCTCCAGGTCGGTCGCGTCGCAGGGAACGAAGTGCGCCTTCCCGCCGTCGGCCGCGACGGCGTGGACGACGGCTGCGGCTGCGCGCGCGTCACGTCCCGCGAAGAGTGCGGCGGCTCCCTCCCGCGCGAAGCTCTCGACGATCCCGCGACCGATGCCGCGCGTCCCGCCGACGACGAGCGTCACCTTACCGGCGAGGCGCATTCGCACCCGCGTTTGGTGACCCGACTTCAATCGATTCGAGCATCATCTTGCCCCTTGTCTACTGGACACGGTGAGTGATAGTCTCATATAATTGAATTCAGTTCTACTCACAGGAGGACGTGATGGCTGACGGGCCGCTGGCCGGGATCAAGGTCGTCGAGTGGGCGCACGTCCACTTCGGCCCAGGCGCCGGAATGTTCCTGAGCGACATGGGGGCGGACGTGGTTCACGTCGAGAGCCGCGACGGCGACATGATGCGCGTCTACGAGAGCCTCTGGGGCAACGAGTTCATGCTCGATCACGGGCGCAACACGTTCACCGAGGATCTCCTGCGCAACAAGAAGAGCATCACCGTCGACCTCAAGCAGGAGGAGGCGACGGAGATCGTGCTCCGCCTCGCCGACGACGCCGACGTCTTCCTGACGAACTTCCGACCGGCCGCGACGCGGAAGCTGGGGCTCGATTACGCGACGCTTGCGGCGCGCAACCCGAAGCTGATCTACGCGCAGGGAACGAGCTACGGCCTCGATGGTCCCGAAAAGGACGCGCCGGGGCTCGAGATGATGGGACTCGCCCGCGGCGGGCTGATGCTGGGCTCGGCGATCGACGGCCAGGAGCCGGTCTACCCGACGATGGGGCTGAACGACCGCCTCGGCGCGATCGGTCTCCTCGTCGCGATCCTCTCCGCGCTCGTGGCCCGCGAGCGGACCGGCGTCGCCCAGCACGTCGACACCTCGCTGCTCGGGTGGACGGTGAACCTCCAGGCCTCGGCGATCAGCTGCGCAGCCAACACCGGGCAGCCGGTCCGTCCGCTGCCGCGCCGCGAGCAGGACGACCCGAACTACAACATCTACCAACTCGGCGACGGGACATGGACCGCGCTCGGGATGACGCTCCACCCGCACAAGTACTGGCCCGCGCTCTGCAACGCGCTCGGAAGGCCGGAGCTGATCGATGACCCCCGCTTCGTGGACGTCGAGAAGCGGCGCGAGAACTTTCGCGAGCTCATCGACATCTACGACGCCGCCTTCGCCGAGCTGACGTGGGAGCAGTGGGACGAGAAGATCCACGAGCACGAGCTGATCGCGTGCCGCGTGAACTCGCTGACGGATCTCGCCTCGGACGAGCAGATCCTCGTCAACGGCTACATGCGGAAGCTGCCGCATCCGGACCTCGGGGAGTGGTGGTACGTGCCGACGCCCGTCCAGTACGAGAAGACGCCGATCAGCATCCGCTCGGCGGCTCCCGTGCTCGGCGAGCACACCGACGAGCTCCTCGGGGAGCTCGGCTACTCGGACGAGCAGATTCGCGACCTGCGCGAGCGCGAGGTCGTATAGCGCTGCCCGAGCGAACCGAAGTGCGAGGTTCTACTGGAGGCTGTCGTGGCAGGGCGCCGCGCATGCGTCGCTCCTGACTACGTGACGCCGTTCTTCACCCGCGCGATCGGCGCGTGGTTCCTCGACGAGCCGTTCACGCCGCGAAGGTCGGCGGCCTGGCGCTGATCGTCGCCGGCGTCGCGCTCGGGGTCGGACGCGCCCCGGTCGGCCGGCGGAAGCAGCTGTCGCGCCTGCACGCTGAGGTGGCGGAGTCGCGCGTCCCCTGCCGTTCACCGTTGCGGAGTCGTAGCTCGGGGCCGTGGCCGTTCGGGACGTTGCCCGGGTCAGACCCGGGACGTGGCTCGGGAGGCCGTGGCCGTTCGGGACGTGAGGGCGCGACCCGAGGGTCACGCACCCGGGAGGCCGGTTCCGAGCGTCGCCGGGAACTGGTCGAACAGCCGGTCGAGGTCCCACGGGCCGTCGCTCTCGAGCACCGCCTCGTGCGCGGGCTCGCTCCAGCGCGCGTACCGGAAACCGTACGAACCGAACACGCGCCCGGTCACGTAGCCGGCCTCCGGCGACGCGAGGTAGACGACGAGCGGCGCGACCGTGTCAGGTCGTGCCTCGGGAGGAACTTGGTCGGCCGGCCCGTGATACGCGTCGCGCATCCTCGTACGCGACACCTGCGTGAGCGCGTTCGCCGTGACTTTGTACGGGGCGAGCGCCTTCGCGACCGACCGCGTCAGCGCAATCACCGCGCCCTTTGCCGCGCCGTACGAGAGCGTGTCGGCCACGCCCACCATCGCTGCGTCGGACGTGAAGTTGATCAACCGTCCGTACTCGCCGCGCTCGATCCAGTGCAGCGCCGCGAAATGGCTCGTGTTCACCATCCCGTCGAGGTGCACTCGTCGAACTCTCGCCAACGACTCCGGCGTGACCTCGCCGATCGTGTCGCGGACGAAGTTCCCAGCGCAGTTCACGAGAATGTCGAGCTTGCCCCATTCGGCGATCGGCCGCCCGACGAGATCGCGCGTCTCGTCCCACGACGAGACGTCGGCCACCGCGGCGAGGGCGGTTCCTCCCGCCGCTGCGATCTCGTCGACGACCGCCTCTGCAGGCTCGCCGCTCGTGCCGCTGCCGTCGATCAGGCTCCCGTTGTCGGCGACGACGACGGCCGCACCCTCGCGCGCGAGGAGGAGGGCGATTGCGCGGCCGACGCCGCGACCGCCTCCCGTCACGACGGCGACCCGATCGGTGAGCCTCACGGGTAGACGCTCTCCGGCTCGGGCATCGCGAAGCCGTCAGGTGCCCGTCCGATCTCGACGACGAAGCCGACGTCGTCTTCCGCGGCGAAATACATCCCCGCAAACTGCGGCCCCTCGTTCGATGCACCGGTGAACTCGGCGGTCATGAGCGGACGAAGGCCGAGCCCGTGCTCGAGGCGTTCGGCCGCTGCGTCGTAGTCGGCGACGTCGAATCGCACGTGGTGGATGTGGTCGGCGCCGCCGTGGCGCGCCAACGACTCCGCGTACGGGCTTCGCTCGTCGAGCGGCTGGATGAGCTCGACGCGCGACGTCGGCGAGAGCTGCGCGAGCGCGACGCGCATCGCGAAGTCCGTCGGACGCCCGTCGACGACCGCGGACATGTTCGAGCGGTCGTAGCGGTAGAGGCTCCACGGCCCGACGCCGTACCGGTGGGACCACGTGCAGACGGCACGGTCGAGGTTGTTCGTCACGACGCAGACATGGTTGATACCGGTGAACACCGACTCACTTTATCTAAATCGATGTCAGTCGCGGGAATGACGATGGTTACTTGACAATAGCTCCTTACTTGAAGTAGATTCAACAAATGCGGAATGCGACGCAGGTTCAAAGATCCGCCGCGGCAGAGGGCATTGCCCTCCACCCCGGCGAGGAGCGGAAGTACCGTGAGCGCACGCCGAGGTCGCTCGAGCTGCTCGAGCGCACGAAGCCTCTGATCCCGACCGGGCACGCCGGCGGGATGTGGTACCAGCTGCCGTATCCGGTCCTGCTCGAGCGCGGCAAGGGCTCGCGGATCTGGGACGTCGACGGCAACGAGTACGTCGACCTCCGCATCGGCGACTGGGTGCTGATCCACGGGCATTGCAACGACTACATCCGCGACGCGGTCGTTGCGCAGCTCGACAAGGGCGTCCAGTTCGGCTGTCCCGACTGGGATCTCAGCTACCGCATGGCGTCGCTGCTCATCGAGCGCATGCCGTCGGTCGAGCGCGTGCGCTTTCTCGTCTCCGGCACGGAGGCGAACCTGCTCGCGATGCGCCTCGCACGCGCGTACACGGGCCGGACCAAGGTCGCGAAGACCGAGGGCAGCTACCACGGCCACGCCGACCACACCGTCGTCGGCAGTTCCACGGTCGGCATCCAGCCGAAGAAGGTGCCGGCGGGTGTCGCGCCGAGCGTCGCAGACGAGCTCGTGGAGATTCCGTTCAACGATCCCGACGGCGCCGAGGAAGTACTCGAGCGCGAGGCGCCGGACGTCGCCGCCGTGCTCGTCGAGCCGGTGCAGGGCGCAGCCGGGATGATCGAGGCGTCGACCGAGTACCTGCAGCGTCTGCGCGATGTCACCGCGCGCCTCGGCATCGTGCTCGTCTTCGACGAGGTCGTCACCTTCCCCGTCGCCTACGGTGGCGCGCAGGCCTATCACCAGGTGACGCCCGACCTGACCACCATGAGCAAGGCGATCGGCGGCGGCCTGCCGATGTCGGCGCTCGGCGGCCGCTCGGAGATCATGGACCTGCTCGACCCCGAGCTGTACGGCGGCAAGGCGCCCGTCACGTCCGTCTCGACGTTCGGCGGGAACCAGGTGTCGCTCGCAGCGGGAATCGCGGCGCTCGAGCTGCTCACGCCGGAGGTGCACGCGCGCGTGCAGGCGATCGGCGACCGCGCGCGGAACGGGATCGACGAGCTCGGCCGCCGCCACGACATCCCGCTCCACTCGAGCGGCCTCGGCCATCTCTTCGGCATGCACTGGGCGACGGAGCGTGTCGTCGACTACCGGACCCGGATGCAGAGCGATCGGCAGAAGATCGTCAACCTCCACCTCGCGCTGATGAACCAGGGCTACTACCAGATGTCGCTCGGGTACTTCCTCATCAGCACGGAGATCGGCGAGGCGGAGATCGACGGGTTCCTCGCGGCGCTCGAGCGCGCACTGCACACGCTCGAGCTCGTCGACTGAATGACGCTCGAAGGCAAGGTCGCGGTCGTCACCGGCGGGGGCTCCGGCCTCGGCGAGACGATCTGCATCCGCCTGGCACGCGACGGTGCGAAGGTCGCGGTGCTCGACATCGACGTCGAGGCCGCGAGGCTGACGGCCGAGCTCGCAGGAGGCGTCGCGGTCCAGGCCGACGTGAGCGACGGCGCGTCCGTCGACCATGCGCTCGCGGAAGTGGAGGCGGCGCTCGGGCCGGTCGACGTCTGGGTCAACAACGCAGGGATCGCCGCCGCGCCGCAGTTCGCGCGCATCTCGGAGCAGGCCGAGCGGCAGCTCTCCGAGGCCGCCGCCGACGGTCGCGTGACGACGCCGCTCGACGCGCTCGTGCGGCTCCCCGACGACGAGTGGCGCACGATGCTGGCCGTTCACCTGGACGGAACCTTCTACGGGACGCGCGCCGCCGCGCGCTCGATGGCACCGCGCGGCGGCGGGGTGATCGTCAACATCGCGTCGGTGTGCGGCCTCGAGGGCTGCACCGGCTTTCCGCACTACTCGGCGGCGAAGGCGGGCGTGCTGGGCTTCACACGCGCGGTCGCGAAGGAGCTGATCGTCCAGGGGATCCGCGTCAACGCGGTCGCGCCCGGCTTCCTCGACTCACCCGGAGCCGGGATCGACCAGAGCCCGCTGCGCACGGCGCAGCGCCTGCGGACACCCGCAGGGCGCTTCGGGAGCGGCGAAGAGATCGCCGGGACGGTCGCGTTCCTCGCGACCGATGACGCGGCGTTCTTCGTCGGCGAGACGCTCAGCCCGAACGGCGGGCTCGTCACCACCTAGGAGGAGAGATGGAAGGACGCGAGGTCGTGATCGTCGAGGCAGTCCGCACGCCGGTCGGCCGCGGGCATCCGGACAAGGGCTACTACAAGGACATCCACCCGAACGAGCTCCTGGGAGCGACGTTCGTCGAGGTGCTCGGGCGCGCCGGGGTCGAGCCGTCGGAGGTCGAGGACGTGATCGTCGGCTGCGTGCAGCAGTACGGCGAGCAGTCCTACAACATCGGCCGCAACGCATGGCTGCAGGCAGGGCTGCCGATCGAGGCGCCGGCGACGACGATCGACCGCCAGTGCGGCTCTGCGCAGCAGGCGGTCAACTTCGCGGCCGCGCTCGTCGCGACCGGCGTGCACGACGTCGCGATCGGCGGCGGCGTGGAGCACATGGGCCACATCCCGCTGTCGGTCAACGGCAAGCTCCACCAGGAGCTGGGCTCGCCGTTTCCGGCGGAGCTGCTCGAGCGTCACGCGATCGTGCACCAGGGTCTGAGCGCGGAGCTGATCGCCGAGCGCTGGAAGATCTCGCGTGAGGAGTGCGACGAGATCGCGCTCCGCTCACAGGAGCGCGCGGCGCGCGCCACCGAGGAAGGACGCTTCGGGCGCGAGATCCTGCCGTACCGCGTGAACGGAACCGTCTACACATCCGACCAGGGCATCCGCCCCGACACGTCGCCCGAGGGCCTCGCCGCGCTGAAGCCGGCGTTCAGGGAGGACGGCGTCGTCACCGCGGGCAACTCGTCACAGGTCTCCGACGGCGCGTGCGCGGTGCTCCTCATGTCCCGCGCGAAGGCGGACGAGCTCGGCGTTCAACCGCGCGCGCGGATCGTCGACCAGACGACCGTCGGCGTCGACCCCGTCCTGATGCTGACGGGTCCGATCCCCGCGACCCGGAAGATCCTCGACCGGAACGACATGACGATCGCCGACCTCGACCTGATCGAGATCAACGAGGCGTTCGCTTCCGTGATCGCCGCGTGGGAGCGCGAGCTCGCACCGGACGTCGAGAAGGTGAACGTCAACGGCGGCGCGATCGCGCTCGGGCATCCGCTCGGTGCGACCGGAGCGCGCCTCATCACGACGCTGCTGCACGAGCTGGAGCGCACCGACACGCAGTTCGGGCTCGTCACGATGTGCTGCGGCGGCGGCCTGGGGACGGCGACGCTGATCGAGCGGAAATGACATGACCGGACGTGAGGTGCGTCTCGTCGCGTACCCGCGCGGCGAGGTCCGCGAGTCGGACTTCACCGTCGTCGAGGCTCCTGTCCGGGAACCCGGACCGGGCGAGGTGCTCGTCCGCAACACGTGGACATCGGTCGACGCCGCGCTCAGGCTCCGCCTGCGGGAACACGCGCCGCCGGGCTACTTCGCCGCGTTCCCGCTCGGGGAGGCGATGGCCGGGATCGCCACCGTCGGCGAGGTCGTCGCGTCGCGCGCCGACGGCTTCGACGCGGGCGACACGGTCCGCCACGGTTCGGGGTGGCGCGAGTTTTCGGTCGTGGAGGCCGGCAAGCCCGAGCTCGGCGGCGTCGCGACGCTCACGGCGCTCGACACCGCGGCTGCGCCGCCAGAGGCGTACCTCGGACCGCTCGGCGGGAGCGGGCTCACCGCGTACGCCGGCCTGTTCCACGTCGCGGGCCTGCGTGAAGGCGACGTCGTGTGGGTCTCTGCCGCGGCCGGGTCGGTGGGCAGCCTCGCCGCGCAGATGGCGAAGATCCGCGGGCACCGCGTGATCGGGAGCGCCGGGTCGGACGCGAAGGTGGAGTACCTCCGCGCCGACCTCGGGCTCGACGCGGCGTTCAACTACAAGCGCGGGCCGCTGAGCGAGCTCCTGCGTGAGGCCGCACCCGACGGGATCGACGTCTACTTCGACAACGTCGGCGGCGACCACCTCGAGGCGGCGCTCTCCACGCTGCGCAAGCAGGGCCGCGTGGCGATGTGCGGCGCGATCTCCGAGTACGACGCGCAGGAGCCGCCCCCCGGCCCGAGCAACCTCTTCCTCGCCGTGGCGAACGACCTCACGCTGCGCGGGTTCCGCGGCAGCAGCCATGTCGGGTTGATGCCCGAGGTGGTTCGCGAGGTGGGCGGCTGGCTGCGAGACGGGCGGCTGCGATACCGGCAGACGGTCGTCGAAGGGCTGGAGGGCGCGCCCGGCGCGCTCGCGCGTCTGTTGCGCGGGGACACGACCGGGAAGACGCTCGTCCACATCGCCTGAACAGCCGAACGGATATTTGCATAGTACGCGCTTGCGTACTATACTGATCAACGTCATCCACAAAGGAGTTCGAATGTCGACCGTGACCGATTTCCAGGATCTGGCCCAGAAGGGTCAGGAGCAGTACCTCGCCGCGATCCGCGAGAGCCAGCAGGCCGTCGTCGACGCCGTCGGCGCGTGGTCGCAGACCGTCCAGGGGCTCACCGCGGCGGTCCCGCCGGTGCCCGGCGTCGATCAGCTGCCGAGCGCCGAGGCCGTCATCGACAACACCTTCGACCTCGTCGAGAAGCTCATCGCCGGCCAGCGCGAGTTCGCGCGGAACCTCCTCGCGGCCGCGTCTCCCGCGGCGCCGGCGAAGCCGGCCGCCGCGCCGAAGAAGTAACCGGGACCGCTGCGCCGTAATGACGTCGGACCCGATCGGCGACGCGTGGCGGGCGCAGTTCGCGGCGCTCGGTCAGGTGATCAGGACGCAGCGGCAGCTCGCGAAGCTGTCGCTGCGTGACCTGGCCGCGCTCACCGATGTCTCGAACGCCTACCTGAGCCAGGTCGAGCGCGGGATGCACGAGCCGTCGGTTCGTGTCCTGCGCGCGATCGCCGAGGCGCTCTCGCTGCCGACGGAGGCACTGTTGCGCGAGGCGGGGCTACTGGACGCGGAGGCGGAGGAGTCCGACGCCGCGTCGACGGAGGCCGCCATCCGCGCCGACCCGGCGCTGTCGGAGGCGCAGAAGGAAGCGCTGCTCTCCGTCTACCGCAGCTACCGCGGCAACCCGTAACGGTCGCGCAGCTCGCGCTTGAGCACCTTGCCGCTCGGCGTGCGCGGCAGGTCGTCGACGAAGTCGATCGAGCGCGGGAGCTTGTACCCCGCGAGCCGCTCGCGCGCGAACGCGATCAGGTCGTCGGCCGAGGGAGCGGTGCCCGGCCGGGCGACGACGAGCGCCTTGACCGTCTCACCCCACCGCTCGTGCGGCACGCCGATCACCGCGACGTCCGCGACGTCCGCGTGCTGCGCCAGCGCCTCCTCCACCTCGACCGGATAGACGTTCTCGCCGCCGCTGACGATCATGTCCTTGATGCGGTCCGTCAGGAACAGGTACCCCTCGTCGTCGACGTAGCCGCCGTCGCCGGTCCGCAGCCAGCCGTCCGCCGTCAGCACCGCCGCGGTCTCTTCCGCGCGGTTGAAGTAACCGGGGGTGACGTTCGGCGCGCGGAGCCACACCTCGCCGACCTCGTGCGGCCCGCGGTCTGCGCCGGTGGCCGGATCGACGACGCGCAGCTCGACCCACGGGAGCGGCCGTCCGGCCGACCGGAGCAGATGCTCGCGCGGCCCACCCGGGTCGTGATCGGCGGGATCGAGCTGCATGACGCCGCCGGTCGTCTCGGTGAGGCCGTAGATGCCGTAGAACGAGCAGCGGAACGTCTCGACCGCGGCCTTGAGGACCGGCGTCGTGATCGGCGAGGCGCCGTACGCGATCGACCGGAGCGCCGAGTAGTCGCGCGCCGCCGCCCCCGGAACCGACGTGAGCATCTGCAGCATCGTCGGCACGAAGACGGCATTCGTCACCCGGCGCTGCTCGAGGAGGTCGAGGACATCCGCCGGAACGAACTCGCTCACGAGGATCGTCGTCGCCCCGTTCCAGAGCCCCAGGAACGCCCAGCCGATGCCTCCGATGTGGAACATCGGGAGGGCCGTCAGGCTCACCGAATCCTCGTCGAACTCCCAATACGGGGATGTCTCGGCGGCGGCGGCGAGGTTCCGGTGCGTGGTGAGAACGCCCTTCGGGACACCGGTGGTGCCCGAGGTGTACATCTGCACCACGACGTCGTCTGCCTTCCCGCGGCCCTGCGGATCGACAGGGTCGTGGTCGAGGAGCCAGCGCTCGTATTCGTCGCCGACGACGACGAGCCGCTGGCGCCCGACGAGCTCGCGTCCCGCCGCCGCGTACGTCTCGCCCGCGACCAGGACGGGCGGCTGCGCGTCTCCGAGGATGACCGCCAGCTCACGGACGGCGAGGCGCCAGTTGAGCGGTACCAGCACGGCGCCGATCTTGCTCGCCGCGAACAGGAGCTCGACGACCTCCGGAGACGTCCGGTCCAGGTACGCGATGCGGGACCCCTCCTCCACGCCCGACGCCGTGAGTGCCTGCGCGAGGCGGTTCGAGCGCGCGTCGAGCTCGGCGTACGTGATCGCACGGCCGCGGTGGCGGACCGCGACATGATCGGGGCGCGTCGCCGCGAACTCGCGCACGACGTCGGCCACGCGGAGCTCCTCTCCGCGTTGCGCCAGCATCACGCCGCGGCCGCGAAGAACGCGGCGACCGTCTCGTCCACGCCCGGTTCTTCGGTCGTGAAGAGGTGTCCCGCCTCGACCGTCTGCAGACGCGCACCGGGGACGGCGCCGGCGATCAGCTCGGCGTTTCGCACCGGGATCATGCGGTCCTCCGTCCCGTGCACGACGAGGGTCGGCGCGGCGAGCGCCCCGAGCCGGCGGAAGCAGTCGTGCCCGGCAGCGGCGCGCAGCTGGGCCCGGTATGCCGACGGCGCGAACGGCTGCGCGAGCTTCGCCGCGATGTCCTCAGCGATTCGCGCTCCGAGCTCCCGGCGGCACCGCGCGCTGTAGTTGTAGACGACCGCCGCCCACGCCGCCTCCTCGGTCGGCAGGTCGGGCCGGCGGCGAAAGAACGCCTGAACCTCGCGATCCGGAGCAACTGCGTGCGTGCCGCCCGGCTGCGTCGCGGCGAGGACCAGCGAGCGCACCCGCTCCGGATGACGGAGGGCGAGCTGCTGCGCGACCATGCCGCCGAGCGAGAAGCCGTAGACGTGCGCGCTCTCGACGCCGGCCTCGTCGAGCACCGAGGCCGCGTCTTGAGCCATCTCCGCCGTCGTGTAGGTCTGAGCGCGCGACTGCGAGCGCCCGACGCCTCGGTGGTCGTACGTGAGGACCCGGAATCGGCGTGCCAGCACGGGCACCGTCCGCCACCACGCGCCGCCGCCGAGGCCGAGGCCGCCGATCAGCAGGACCGCGTCACCGGTCCCGGTGCTCTCCCAGTAGATGTCCACTCAGAGGTTGTCGGAGATCCCCGCTGCAGTCAGCGCGGACGCCGACTCTTCGACGGAATGCGCGAGGATCATGAGGTCGCGGAGCTGGCCCGCCTGATCGCGGACGTGGTCCTTGAGCAGAGCCTCGGGCTCGAAGCCGTACGAGCGGAACATCCACATCGTCGACTCCTGGTCGGCAATCACTTCGACGACCATCTTCGTGAGCCCGAGCTCGAGCGACTCCTGCACCGCATGACGTGCGAGGGCGCGTCCGATCCCGCGGCCCCGGTGCTCGGGGTCGACGATCACGCGAACCTCGCCCACGTGGCTCGACCAGCCCTGCATCGGCACGACTGCGACATACCCGACCACGTCGTCGCCTTCGACTGCAACGGCACGCGCGGCACCCGGGCGGGTCCATGCGGCGATCACGTCCGAGTCTTCGACGTCCTCCTTGAAGAAGGTGCGGTCGCGTTCGGGCACACGCTGGAGGAAGCGCTCGACGGCGGTCCGGTCGCGAGCCTCGAGTTGGCGGATCTCCATCATCGCTCCTTTGGTGGGTCGAGTTCGTCGCTGTGCTCGGCGATCCAGTGCGCGAGCGCGGGAAGCGTGTGTTGGAACGCCTGCCGTCCCGTCGCGAATGTCACGTGGCCCCCGCCGAGACGTAGCTCCTCGCGGCGCGACGGATCGCCGACGAGCCGCATCGACGGCTCCGCGGCCGCCAACGGAACGACGTTGTCGCGTTCTGCGTACGCGCTGAGAACGTTGGCCGGCGTGTCCTCGAACCGGATCACCCGGCCGCCGAGTCGCATCTGCCCGGTCATGAGCACGTTGCGCCGGATGAACTGGTCGACGATCTGACGCAGCGCCGCACCGGGGAACGGAACATGGTCGCGGGACCACTGTGCCATCGCCTGCCAGCCTTCGACGAACTCGTCGTTCCACAGGTTCTCGAGCAGGACGGCGTACCGGGCGATCTCCGTCGTCGGGGCCTGCATGAAGAAGCCGCTGTAGAGAGCGTCGGCCGGCACGTTTCCGGTCTCGTCGACGAGCTCCTCCGGGTTCAGTCGACCCTCCTTGACGGCGGCGACCATGACGCCCATCTCGTCGTAGTCCATCGGCGTCGCCATGAGGATGAGGTTCCGGACCGGTGCGTTCTCGTGACCTGCGGCGTACAAGGTCGCGAACGTGCCGCCGATGCAGTAGCCGGCGAGCGTGACCTCGCTCGACCCCGTCACTTGCTGCACTGCCGCCACGGCCCGCGGGAGGTAGTCGTCGACGTACGTCTCGAGGCTGTTGTTCGCGTCGCGTTCGTCTGGCACGCCCCAGTCGAGCATGAACACATCGAGGCCCTGGCCGAGGAGGTACTCGACGCTGCTCGACCCGGGCCGCAGGTCGAGGATGTAGCTGTGGCTCACGAGGCTGTGAACGATCAGGACCGGCGGGTCGTACCGGATCGGGCCGCCGTGGTAGCGCCAGAGCTCGGCACGGTCGCGTTGCCAGACGACGTCCTTCGGCGTGGCGCCCACGTTGGGCTTCGCGCCGCTGACCACGCGGAGCCCGTTGCGCGCCCGGAGCACCGATCGCTCTACGTCACGGCGGACGCGATCGACGAGGTCAGGCGTCGGTCTCGGCCACACTGCCGTCGCCGCCGCCGGTCGCCTCTCGAAAGGGACGGTCTCCGTCGTCCCGGTCGCCGACGCTCTTCGACAGCTCTGCGAGTTGCCGTTCCACACGGGAGAGCTGCTCTCGCAGCTTCCGGATATCGCTACCGGCGGGGAGATTGAACAAGCTCAACCACTCCGCCGTCACCGTCTCCAACGTCCCGGTCAGCTGCTTTCGCACGCGCGTCGCCTGCGTGAGGAAGTCGAAGTAGGCGTCGCTCCGGACCGCCTTCTCGACCGGAGCCCCGATCGCGCGCTCGAAGCGCTGCACCATCGTGAGCCACGACGACTTTTCCTGGGCCATGCTGCAGAGAATGACATATCTCGGCCCTCGATGCAACCTGATACGAGTTCAGTATCAGGGCTCTCCACGCCTCTTCGAGCGTATTTCAGGCTCTGAACTTAGCTTAGTTCAAGCAGCAGACTGGCCACCGTCCACCACGATCGTCTGCCCTGTGACGAAATCCGAGGCGCGCGAGGCCAGGAAGACGATCGCTCCCTTCAGGTCCTCCGTCCCGCCGAACCGCCCGAGCGGGATCCGCTCGAGAAACGCGTCGCCGTAGCGACTCAGCAGCTCCCCGCTCATCTCCGTCGGGAACCACCCCGGTGCGATCGCGTTGACGTTGATGCCATGGCGGGCCCACTTCACGGCCAGGTCGCGAGTGAACGCCACGACGCCGCCCTTGGACGTGTTGTACGCGATCGCGTTCATCAGTTCCGGCGGCGCGCCGCCGAAGGCGGCGACGGAGGCCAGGTTTACGATCTTTCCGCCGGAACCCTGCGCGATCATCTGCCGCCCTGCGGCCTGCGCGAAGAGGAACACTCCGGTCAGGTTGACCTCGATGACCTTCTGCCAGCCGTGAAGCGGATACTCCTCGACCGGCGCGCCCCACGAGGTGCCCGCGTTGTTGACGAGTATGTCGACCGACCCTAGCTCGCTCCGTGCACGATCCACCACGGCTTGAACCTCAGCGCCGTCACGCACGTCGCATCGCATACCAATCGCGGTGACGCCATAGCCGGCGGTGATCTCTGACGCCGCGACCTCGCAACGTTCGGGCTTCCTGGCACAGAGCAGGACGTTCGCGCCCGCCTCCGCAAGCGCATCCGCAAACTGACGACCGAGACCCGCGCCGCCTCCGGTCACGATCGCGTTTCGTCCTCGCAGGTCGAAGAGCTCGCCGAGCGCCACTCGCCGACGATACTAGGTGGCGTGTACCACCTCGATGCAGGCCACGCCGACGGCGCGCTTCGCTTCGCCGTTCTCGTCTCGCGTGCGGGATCGAAGGAGTCGCAGACGCTCGTGGTCGAGGCGCCTGCCAGAAGAGGCGTTTCGAGGCCGCTCCAGCATCCGTCTAACCGAAGGGCTCTGGTCCGCCGCGAGCTAATAGCGCCGTCCCCTGCGAGCAGTCGCGGTCACGGATGGGAAAAGGGCGCAGCTCGATGAGCGAAGAGGACGTCTGCTACT
>DASXTR010000204.1:0-36922 GCA_036505325.1 Gaiellaceae bacterium | reverse complement strand
CGCGCCGGCGACCTCGTCCGGCTCGCCGATGCGGTGCAGCGCGGCGATGCGCTCCACCACGTCGGCGCGGAACTCCGGGTCCGAGAGCGCCGGCTCCGTCCCCGGCGTGTGGATGAACGTCGGCGCGACCGCGTTGACGTTGATTCCGTGCTGCCCCCATTCGACGGCGAGGCAGCGGGTGAGATGCGACACGCCGGCCTTCGCCATGCAGTAGACCGACTCGCCCGGCAGCGCTGCCAGCGCCGCCTGCGAGGACATGTTGACGATGCGACCGAAGCCGCGCTCCCGCATCGGCGCGAACGCCGCACGGCACGCGAAGAACGTGCCCTTCAGATTCACATCGACGGTGTACTCGAAATCCGCGACCGACACGTCCTCAGCGGGTGCGTCAGGGGTCCCTCCGCCGGCGTTGTTGACGAGCAGGTCGAGCGACCCGAGCTCCTCGACCGTCGCCTTGACCGCCGCATCGACCTCGGCGAGGCGGGTCACGTCCATCTGCAGCGGCACCGCCCTGCGCCCGAGCGCGCGGATCTCGTCGGCGAGCCCGTCGTCGCGCGTCACGTCGCGGAGCCCGAGCGCGACGTCGGCGCCGGCCTCGGCGAGCGCGAGCGCAATCGCGCGGCCGAGGCCGCGCGCTGCTCCCGTGACGAGAGCAGTGCGTCCACCGAGGTCGAACCTCCCGGAGCTCATACCAACCGCATTCTCATCGCATCGGGAGCAGCGTGCTCCGCTTCAAAACGGACGGATCTCCACGGGCGGGCTGGTCGCGTCCGCACCTGCTCCGCTAGCCTTGTCCGCCGTTGTGCCCCTACGGAGTGCCGGAAGGAGGATCGTCGTGCTCAGTGTGACGCTGCAGTCGTGCCGCGTCCGTCGCCTACCCAAGTAGGGCGGCTCCAGCGTGGAGTCGTCTCTGACCTCGAAGGAGCTGACGTGGTCGCCTGCGTCGAGGACACGAGCGAGTGTGGCCTCCGGCGGAACAGCGACTGCGCCGACGACTGCCGCGAGTCTCCCTCCGTCACCCATCTCAGGTTCCGGATCGTCAACTGAGGCCGGCCAGGCCCATGAGGTCGACGCAGGTCACCTCGCGCACCGTGACGAGCACCATCAGCACGCCGCTGCAGTTCCGACAGCGCACGACCGCGCCGGGACCGCCGATGTAGACCACGCACTCGGCGAGGAGTCCGTGTGTGCCGCAGTGTGCGCAGACGCCCGTTGCGTTCGTCATCTCCGCGCCGAACACGTCGTGGAGCAGGCCGCCGATCGCGTTTCCGTCGAGTGCATCCATCACTGTCCTCCCGTTGCTCCGAACCGCTCCGTCTTCACCCGCGCCGGTGGATAGCCGAGCTCGACGAGACCTGCGGCGGCGGCCTCGACGAAGCTCGTCGGACCGCAGACGAACGCGAGCGGGTTCTCTTCGGCCGGCCACGCGACCTCGCGCAGGAGGTCGACGTCGACGCGCCGCGCGTAGCCGGTCCACGCGGGCGGGCGCTCTCGGGTCAGCGTGTACACGACCTCGCACGCGTCGAGCTCGGCCCGGTAGATCACGTCGTCCAGCGAACGCGACGAGTAGAGGAGGCGTGCCGGGATCTCGCTGCCGGTGCGGTGCCGGTGGCGCAGCATCGCCCGCAGCGGCACGACGCCGGATCCGCCGGCGACGAGCAGCAGCGGCCCGCCGTCCTCCGGCCCCCAGACGAAGTAGCCGCCGATCGGGCCGCGCAGCTCGAGCTCGTCGCCTTCCCTGAGCTCGTCGACGAGGTACGGCGAGACCTCGCCGTCGTCCAGCCGCTCGACGGTGATCGCGACGGGCTCGCCCGGCGCAGACGCGATCGAGTACGCGCGCTCGGCGCGATATCCGTCCTCCGCCGTCAGGCGGACGTCGACATGCTGCCCCGCGCGATGGCCCTCCCAGTCGGGGACGTCGAGCTCGATCGTCCGCGTGCGCGGCGTCTCGGCGCCGGTCGCGATGACCGTGCCCGTCCGCCAGGTCAGTCGCCTGCGTAGCGCTGCTCGAGCCACGGATCCCCGTACATGTGGTAGCCGTAGGTCTCCCAGAAGCCCGGCTCGTCCTCGTCGCGCAGCTCGAGCCCACGGACCCACTTGGCGCTCTTCCAGAAGTACAGGTGCGGAACGAGCAGCCGCGCGGGCCCGCCGTGCTCCGGGTCGAGCGGCTCGCCGCCGTAGTCGAAGGCGACCCACGCCTTCCCGTCCGTCACGTCTTCGACGGGCAGGTTCGTGGTGTAGCCGCCGTCGCAGAAGGCCAGGACGAACGCGGCGTCCGAGCCGACCTCGGCCAGCAGGGTGTCGACCGAGACCCCCTCCCAGGTCGTGTCGAGCTTCGACCACCGCGTCACGCAGTGGACGTCGCGCGTGACGGTCTCGCTCGGGAGCGCGCGGAACTCGTCCCAGCTCCACGTCTTCCTGTCGCCGCCCGCAACGATCGAGAACGTCCACTCGTCGAGCGGCGTGTGCGGGGTCGGCCCGGCCGACAGCACCGGGAAGTCGTCCGTCGCGTACTGCCCGGGCGGGATCCGCGACGCGTCCGCGTCGGCAGGGCGCCGGCGGCCCCTGAAGCCGCGGGAGATCGGTGTCATTACCAGCCTCCTTCCACTAGGTCACGAGTGCACGCGCGCCGGCCACGCGGACGGCGGCGGAGAGCGTGGCGATGTCGTAGGCGCCGTAGTGGCGTTGTCCGTTGATGAAGAACGTCGGCGTACCGGAGACGCCGCTGAGGTCGGCGCTGTCGACGTCCTCGGCGACCCTGTGCGCTCCCGCGTGGTTGCGCAGGTGGTCGGCGAAGCGCTCGACGTCGAGCTCGAGGTCGTTCGCGTAGCGGAAGAGGTCGGACGGCTGCAGTGCGTCCTGGTGGCGCAGGAGCACGTCGTGCATCTGCCAGAACGCGCCCTGCGCCGCCGCGGCTTCGGACGCTTCCGCGGCGAGCTGCGCATTCGCGTGGACGTCGGTCAGCGGGAGGTGCCGCCAGACGTAGCGAACGTCCGCGAAGTCGCTGAGCAGCTCCCGCATGATCGGTTCCGCGCGCCCGCAATACGGACACTCGAAGTCGCCGTACTCGACGACCGTCACCGGGGCGTCGATCGGCCCGCGGATGTGGTCGTAATCCGGAGTGACGTCGACCGCGAGGTCGGTGAGCGGCTCGGCGGACCCCAGCAGCGCGCGGGCGCGGCGAACCCTTGGGAGCCGGGCCGTCACGCGAAAGAGGAGCCACGTCACGAGCGTCGCGCAGACTGCAGCGCTGAGGATGCCGAGCTTGGCCTCTTCGAGCTGCGCGCCGCCGAAGGCGTGCGTCGCGATCAGCAGCGAGACCGTGAAGGGGATCCCCGCGAGCGTGCCGCCGCCGGCGACGGCCGCCCAGCCCACCGGCGGCCGCAGGCGGCCCTTGCTCAGCTGCGTGTCGATCCACGACGTGCCGAGAATGCCGAGCGGCTTGCCGACGACGTAACCGGCGAGGATTCCGAGCGTGATCCGCGAGGTGAAGGCGCGCTCGAGGAGACTGCGGTCGAGACGGATCCCGGCGTTCGCGAGCGCGAATAGCGGAACGATCGCGTAGCTCGTCCACGGATGGAACAGGTACTGCAGCCGTTCGTTGAAGGATGTGGCGGACCTGAGCTCGACGGTCGCCGAGCGCGCGAGCTCCGCGGTCGGCTGCTCGCGGAACTGACGGAACCGCTCGGTCGCGCGCTCGAGGCTCGAGCGCGGCGCTGCGTAGGCGAACGGCAGGAGCCCCATCGCGAGCCCGACGACGATCGGGTCGATGCCCGACTTCAGCATGGCGACCCACGTGACGGCCCCGAGCACCGCGTAGAGGAGGCCGACGCGCAGGCGGAGGCTGCGCAGAAGGAGGACGACGGCGAACGGGAGCAGCGCGGCGAAGAGCGGGACGAACCGCAGGTCGTCGGTGTAGACCGTCGCGATCACGACGAGCGCGACGATGTCGTCGACGACGACGAGCGTGAGGAGGAATGCGCGCAGGCGGTCGGGATAGCGAGGCCCGACGAGCGCGAGCACGCCGAGCGCGAGCGCCGTATCGGTGGACATCGCCACGCCCCAGCCGTGCACCGACGAGTGGCCCGCGTTGAACGCGACGAAGATCGCGACGGCCAGTGCCATCCCGCCGAATGCGGCCAGGATCGGCAAGACGACGCGTCGCCGCTCCCGCAGCTCGCCCAGGTCGAGCTCGCGGCGCGCCTCCAGGCCGACGACGAAGAAGAAGAACGTCATCAGGCCGCTGTTCACCCAGTCGCGGAGGTCGAGTGCGACGCTCCCGCCGCCGAGCTCGATCGACAGCGTCGTCCTCCACAGCGCGTCGTAGGACGAGTGGTCGACGTTGGCCCACACGAGACCGGCGGCCGTCGCGCCCACCAGGGCCGCGGCGCCGCCGGTCTCCGTGCGCAGGAATGCCCGCAGCGGCGTCTGCATGCTTCTCGCCCACGCCGTGCGTTCCGAGAAGGGGAGCGCCGTCGCCGCTGTCGGGGACGACGACATCAGCCGCCGGCGCGCGCCGCCGTCTCGATCAGGTCCTCCATCGCCGCGGCCTCGTTCTTCGGCACGTCGCCGGCGAACAGCTCGCGGAACCGGTCCGCCTTGAGGTACACGTCGACGTCATTGTCGCCGAACGGCGGGAACTTCTTGAAGTCGAAGTTCATGAGGGACGGGCCCCCCAGCTGGAAGAACGTCTCGCCGACGTCCGGAATGAAGGCGGAGATGTACACATCTCGTTCCTCCTTGGATCCCGGTGTGCGGCTAGCGGCGGGGGGCGACGGCCGTCAGATCGTCGGGGACGCCGCCGAGCGGGCCGTGCCCCATGGCGCGTGCAGTCGCCCACGAGAGCGCGTAGTCCGCGACCTCCTCCCAGCCGTCCTGGCCGACGATGTAGTGCGAGCGGCCGGAAAACTCCTTGTAGGCGACGACGGCGTTCGACTTGCCGTACTTCTCGAGGTGGCTCCTGCCGAGCGACGCGGGGCTGATGTGGTCCTTGTCGCCGTTGACGAAGAGCAGGGGCGCGCGGTCGTCCTTGCGGAAGTCGATCTTGGTCGCGGACCGCGGGTTGAAGTTCGCGAGGCCGGCCTGGAACAGCAGGCGCCCCGTCCCCGGGACCGCATAGCGGTTGTAGACCTCGAGCGACTCCGCCTCGCCGAGGACGTTCGTGAACCGGTAGCGGAACTGCTTCGGGGTCAGCGGGATCGCCCTGTTCACGTTCGCCGGGTTGCGGAGAGCGGGCCAGGCGCTCTTCAGCGTCGAGTACGGGAGATTCAGGATGCCCTTCACCGGCGCGGTGGCGATCGCGACGCCGACGGCGCCGACGCCCCGGTCCAGTAGGAGCTGCGTGAACAGTCCGCCGAAGGAGTGGCCCATGATCATCGGCGGGCTCTCCAGGCCGCGGACGAGGCGCTCGTAGTGGTCGACGATCTCGGCGACGCTGAGCCGCGCAATCGGCGCCGGATCGCGGCGCAGGTCGTCGATGTCGGCGTCGAGGCCGGGCCACGCCGGCGCGAGCACGCGGTAGCCGCGGCTCCGTGTACCGCTCGATCCAGTTCTCCCAGCTGAGCGGCGTCATCCACAGGCCGTGGATCAGGACGATGGTGTCGGTCGAGTCCGACATGAAAGCTCCTTTGGCTCGGGTCGTTTGGGATGCCGACGACGCTACGTGCGCGAAATCACGCATCCGCGTCACGCGGCGTTCCGGAGCTCCTCCAGACGGTGGTGCACGCGGTCGCCGCGGCAGAGCTCGAACGCCTCGAGCACGCGCTCGAAGTTGCGGCGGTCGAGGCGCCGCGGCAACTCGTGAATGCCGGTCACGCCCTCGGCCTCCCAGAGGTCGTAGGCGATGCGGACGAGCACCTGCTCCCCGCCGGACATCGTCTTCGCCTCGGCCAGCAGGCCGGGCCAGTCGAAGTCGCCGTCGCCGATGTACGGCGCGGCCCGGGTCGCGAGCACCGGGCTCGTCAGGATGTGCCGGACGCCTGCGTAGTCGTTGTCGAAGCTCATCAGTTCTCCTCTCCTTGGCCGCTACGATCCGTAGCGTTGCGAATCGACGCTAGCAGAACAAGGTGCGGTACGCTACGCTACGTGTCGTTTTCACATGACCGACACCGTTTCGACACAGGACCGTCGCGCCCGCACCGACAAGGCGATCCTCGATGCGACGCGGGAACTGCTCGCCGAACGCGGCGTCCGCGAGCTGACCGTCGAAGCGGTTGCCGCCCGATCGCGCGTCGCCAAGACCACGATCTACCGCCGCTGGCGCGGCAAGGACGAGCTCGCGCTGGCCGTACTGATCGACATGGTCGAGCAGGTCGTGGCGACCCCTGATCTCGGGGACACCCGGCAGGAGCTCATCACCTTCGTCGACGCTGCCGTCAAGATCCTCGGCTCGACGCTCATGGGCCGCGTGATGCAAGGCCTCGTCTCGGAGCTCGCCGCCAACCCGGAGCTCGCCCGGGCCTTCCGCGAGCGTGTCGTCGCGATGCGGCTCGCCGAGGTGAAGCGCGTGATCGACCGCGGCATCGAGCGCGGCGACGTGCGCCCGGACGTCGACCCCGAGCTCGCGCACGAGCTGCTCTTCGGTCCCGTCTACTACCGGCTGCTGCTCAGCGGCGCTCCGCTCGACAAAGGCCTCGCCGCGCGCATCGTCGACGCGGTCTTCCCCGTGCTCGCGCCCGCGACGCGGTAGCTCTTCCCGGCTCCGGCGCGTGCCCCCCGCCGCCGCAGGCCGCGCGGAACGCGACGGCGAGGAGCAACGCACCGCGGCGTCGTGGCTCAGAGCGCCGGGCTGCCGGACGACGTCGAAGCGCCGCTCGAACTCGAACCGGATCCCATGTTGGGACAGTTCGCGTCGTTGTGTGCACGAGGAGTCGCATCCGGCGTCGTGGTAGTGGTCGCTGCCGGCGCCGTGGAGCCGCCGTCCGCTGCCGCCAGCGCACCTCCACCGCCGGCTGCGAGCGCACCGCCGACAGCCAGGGCCACGATGAGTCTGCGTGGAGAGATGGCTACCTCCTTTCTCGTTGCAGAGCAGGAAAGCAGCCGCGCCTAAGGTTCTCGTGAAAGGGTGCTGTGAGTGAGCTCGCTCACAATTCGTTTAGACGGTTCTCAGACTTCTGTAGTTCGATACGTGAGGACGGGGGCGCGCCATCGACCGTGAGCAACTCGGGTGTTAGGTTCGCCGCGTGTACGAGCGAGAGAAGGCGGCCGTCTCCCGCGCCGGCGCTCGGCTCGTCGAGTCCGGGATGCGGGTCGGCCTCGGCAGCGGCTCGACGGTGACGCTGCTCGTCGAGGCGCTCGGCGAGCTCCGGCCGGACGCGACATACGTCGCGGCCTCGCTCTCGACGGAACGCGCAGCGCGCGCGGCCGGGCTGCGCCTCGTTCCGCTCGACGAGCTCGGAGAGCTCGACCTCGCACTCGACGGCTCCGACCAGGTCGACGATGCCGGGTGGCTGGTGAAGGGGGGCGGCGCCGCGCACACGCGCGAGAAGATCGTCGCGGCGGCTGCGCGGCGCTTCGTCGTCCTCGTCTCGTCCGACAAGCTCGTCCCGCGCATCGGCCCGCCCGTGCCGCTCGAGGTTCTGTCGTTCGCGCCCGCGGTCACGCTGGCACGCGTCGGCGATGCGCGGCTGCGGCCGGAGACGCCGCCGTCACCCGACGGCGGCCTGATCGCGGACTACTTCGGCCCCGTCGACGATCCTCGCGCGCTCGCGGACCGGCTCGACGCGACGCCGGGTGTCGTCGCACACGGTCTGTTCGCACCGGAGCTGGTCGCCGACGTGCTCGTCGCGCGCGGCGACACCGTCTCCGGCCGGCGCACCGGAGCTCCTTTGTGACAACTTGTCACAAGCGTTGAACGGCGTGCGGAGCGCGTCGTGCTCGAGTCTCGCGCGGGTTTCGTGACTAGGAGGCGCGCGCGATCGGTCGTGCGCGCGCCCAGCCTAGCCGCGGCGGTCATCGTGCCGAATGTGCTCGGCGCCGAGGAAGGCCGCGAGGCTCGCGAGGGACTCCTCGAGTCGCGACGTGTCGCCCCAGGCGGCGAGGACCTCGAGGGTCGACGTCTTGCGATCGAAGCGCGGCTCGACCCGGCCGACGAGGCGGTCGCCGACGAGGATCGGCAGGACGTAGTACCCGAACTCGCGCTTCGCGGGCGGCACGTACATCTCGAGCCGGTAATGGAAGTCGAAGAGCGCTTCGGTGCGGTCGCGGTCGTGGATGAGGCGGTCGAACGGCGACAGCAGCGTGACGCGGTCGCCAACCGGCTCGTCGCTCGCGTCCGGGTGCGCGTGCCACTCGCCCTTCTCGAGCCGGACGCCGAGCGCCCGGAACCGCTGTTCGGCCAGCAGACGCTCGGCTTCCCGCAGCGGGACGACGTCCGTCTCCGGATACCAGCGCTCGGCCAGGTCCCAGAGACGCTGCTTGCCGCGGCGCCCGACGACCGCGATGTCGCCGCGGATGTGAAGTATCTCCAGCATGATCCCGACGTACCGGGTGCCGTACCAGCGATGCTCGAGGCGCCCCTGGACCGACCGATCCTCGAGCTCGCGCCCCATCAGCGGCCCGCGGCGGTCGAGCTCGCGCAGCACGTAGCGCCGAAAGCTCGCGTTCTGGCCGAGGAACTCGCGGATCCACCGCTCCGAGGCGTACTTCGTGGCGCGCCGGCGCTGCCTCATCAGGGCACGGATCAGCGGCAGCGACTCGATCGGCCAGATGAACGCGTCCCATTCGACGAGCTTCCGCTCGACCCAGAGCAGGCGGTCGAGCTCGGCCGTGTCGAAGACACCGAGGCGGCTCCAGAGAACGAGGTGCTGCGGCCTCGCCACCGACGCGATCGGGTCGAGCTGGAGAAAGCCGAGTTGGCGAACGGTCGCGAGGACGCCGTCGGCCGAGCCGTCGAGGAGCTGCGCGCGGACGGCGATGCGCCGCGCTTCCTCGGGGGTCACCTTCCGCGTCACGCGGAGTACCGTAGTTCCGACCTCAGAGGGCGGCTGTCAGTGCTGGAACGCGCCCGCGTCGGGGACGGCCGGCCGCGGCTTGCCGCGCGCGTCCAGCGGCGGGAAGTCGCTCGGATCGCCGGCGCCGAGGGCCGGTGAGCCCGTCACGAGCGCGAGGTCGAGCGCGGCGGGGTCGGCGAAGCCGACGGCGGCCACGTTCTTGTCGGTCGCCGAGCACTTGGCCCCCTCCCACACGTTGTAGGCGAACGTGACCGTCGGCAAGCAGGTGCCCTGCCCGAACGGGCCCACGTTGCCGACGAACTTCACATTCAAGGCAACCTCGCCGTTCGGCATCCGCGGGGCCTGGATCCAGCTGTTGTAGCGCACCGTGCAGTTCGTGCACTCGCGGATGTTGAGCGCGTAGAAGGTGTCACCGCCGGTGAAGTCCCGCGCCTTGTCGAAGACGTTGTTCTCGATCAGGACGTTGTTCGGCGCGCGATAGCCGGCGGCCGAGTTCGAGTTCGCAAGGTCGTTCGCGAGGTTGACGCCGATCGTGTCGCACATGCGGAAGACCGAGTTGCGGATCGTGAGGTCGTCCGCCGGCTCGACCTGCAGGCACTCCGTGTGGTCGACGGCGGCGTCGCAGCGGGCAAAGTTCTGCCACGTGACGCCGTCGATCAGGATCCCGTGCGCGCGCTTGACCTGCCCCTGCGCAGAGGAGATCTCGGGGTGCGCCGAGCCCGAGCCGGGGCGGCACGCGTACGTGTCCGGCCCCCACGTCCCGCCGATGATGCTGACATTGGAGCAGCTCGCGCAGTAGAACGCCGTAGTGCCCTTCACGCGGAGATTCTTGAACGTGAGGTCGTTGCCGGGGCTGACGTCGTCGGCGGGGCACGGCGTTCCGTCCGGCACGCCGCAGCCGGGAATCGAGATGTTGCCGTCGACGGTCATGTTCCGCAGCGTCACGTGGCTCGCGCCGCCGGTGTTGCGATCGGTGCCGAGGTCGAAGTCGTCGACCGTGACCAGCGCGCCCTGCGCCGGGCGGAAGACGACGTCGTCGGGAGACGTCTTCGTTGCGTCGAACATCAGGTATTGCTCCGGGTAGGAGCCGCCGGCGACGTCGACGACGTTCCCCGAGGCTGCCATGCGGTAGGCGTGGCCGAACGTTGCGCACGGCTCGGTCGTGCAGCGGTTCGGCGGCAGGGACGAGCCGGCGCGCGCGATGTACTCCTGGCTGTTGACGTAGACGTGCGCGCTCGGCGCCGGCACCTGGTCGGCCGCTTGCGGCTGCGCGTTGGCGTACAGCGCATACGCGAGATGCGGCCCCTGCGGCTTCATGATCACGTTCCGCCAGATCGGCTGGAGCGACGACGGGTGCACCCACGCCTCGAGGGTCATCCCGTTCGTCAGGTCGAGCGCGTTGTCGTCCGGAACCGAGACGACGTCCGAGTTGCCGTCGAAGTCGAGCGCGCCGCCGAACTCGCCGGTCGCCGACCACGTCGCACCGTCGAGCGTTCCGGTGTGGCCGTGGCCCGAGACGTCCATGGCGGTCGTCCCCGCGCCGTCGTCGAACGAGTACGCGGCGACGAGACCGGGCGCGAGCGCCGTCGTAACTGTCGTGACGGGCACGAGCATGTTCGCGGCGATCTCGGCCTGGGTCAGCGCGCGCGAGTAGATGCGGACGTTGTCGATCAGTCCGTCGAACCACTCGTCGCCGCCCTCGCCCGCCCCGATCCGGAGCGGGTCGGTCGACGCCGTCATCGCGCCCGAAGCGGCCTCGCTGCTGACCTGGACACCGTTGACGTAGAGGCGGACGGTCGCACCGTCGTACGTGGCCGCGAGGTGCGACCACACGTAGTCCGAGCCGGTCGGCGAGATCGACAGGTTGCCGGGCGCGCAGGCGGTGGTGACCGGTATGTCCGTGCGCGCCGACCGGTTCCCGGCCGCGTCGGTCGCGTCGACGCCGACGATGTACGGCGTGCCGCAGTCGAGCCCGGCGATCGTGCCCGACGTGTCCGTCGCCTGGGTCGCCGGCGTGAGCCCGTTGTAGGTGCCGTATCCGGTCACGCCCACGGCGTCGGTCGACGGCGCCCAGCCGAGCGTCACGCTCGTCTCGGAGGTCGACGTCACGACGACCGCCGTCGGCGCCGTCGGGGCGGTGGTGTCGATGACGATCGTGGCGCTCCGCGGCGCCTCGGCGTTGCCGGCCGCGTCCGTCGACCGGTAGGCGATCGTGTGGGAGCCGTCGTTCGAGTGGTCGGCGGGCGCGGCGATCGTGATCGACGTGCCCGTGCTCCACGCCGTGGCCTCGTCGAGCTTGTACTCGGTCGTCGCGATGCCCGCGCCGCCCGCGTCGACCGGCGTCAGCGTCACCGTCACCGGGGTGTTCCGCGGCCCTGCGGGCGCGTCGTCGGTCGTCGCCGGCTGCTGCGTGTCGATGCGGACGGTCGCCGTCCGCTCGGCCTCGACGTTCCCCGCCGTGTCCGTCGACCGGTAGGCGATCGTGTGTGTGCCGTCGTTCGAGTGGTCGGCCGGCGCGGCGACGGTCACGGACGTGCCCGGGCTCCACGCTGCGGCGCCGTCCAGCTTGTACTCCGTCGTCGCAACGCCCGCGCCGCCTGCGTCGACGGGCGCCAGGCTGATCGTCACGGGAGCGTTGTGCCAGCCGGCGGGCGCGTCGTCGGCCGTCGCCGGGGCCCGCGTGTCGATGCGCACGGTCGCGGTGTGGACGGCCTCGACGTTGCCGACGGCGTCGGTCGAGCGGTACGCGATCGTGTGCACGCCGTCGTTCGAGTGATCGGCCGGCGCGGCGATCGCGACCGAGCCGCCTGCGCTCCACGTCGAGGCGTCGTCGACCTTGAACTCGGTCGCGGCGACACCCGATAGCGCGTCGTTCGCGCTCAGCGCGACCGTCACGGCGCTCCGGCTCCAGCCCGCCGGCGCGTCGTCGGTCGTGGCGGGCGCGGTCGTGTCGATCCGCACGGTCGCGGTCCTGTCGGGCTCGACGTTGCCGGCGGTGTCGGTCGAGCGGTAGGTCACCGTGTGCGCGCCCTCGGCCGAGACGGTGAGGCTGCCGCCGGTGGTGAACGCCGGGGCTCCGTCGAGTCTGTACTCGGTCGCGGCGAGGCCGGCGCCGCCTGCGTCGGCGGCCGTCAGCGTCACCGTCACAGGGCCGTTGCGCCAGCCGGCCGGCGCGTCGTCGCTGGTCGAGGGCAGCTGCGTGTCGATCCGCACGGTCGTCTGCTGCTCCGCCTCGACGTGCCCTAGGCGGTCGGTCGAGCGGTACCGGATCGTGTGCACGCCATCGTTCGAGTGGTCGGCAGGCGCGGGGACGACGGCCGAGACGCCGGGGCTCCAGTCGGGCGCGCTGTCGACCCTGTACTCGGTCGCCGCGACGCCCGAGCCGCCCGTGTCGGTGGCGCTCAGCGTCACCGTCACCGCGCCGTTGCGCCACCCGGCCGGCGCATCGTCGGTGGTGGCCGGCGCGGATGTGTCGATCCGCACGGTCGCAGTGCGCTCCGCCTCGACGTGGCCGGCGACGTCCCTCGAGCGGTACGAGATCGTGTGCACGCCGTCGTTCGAGTGATCGGCCGGCGCGGAGATCGCGACGAGCGTGCCGAGCGTGTACGAGGCGGCGCCGTCGACCTTGTACTCGGTGCCGGTCACGCCCGAGCCGCCGTCGGTCGCGGTCAGTGTGACGAGCACCGCGCCGGAGCTCCACCCGGCCGGGGCATCGTCCGTGGTCAGCGGGGCGATCGTGTCGAGGCGGACGGTCACCTGCTTCTCCGCCTCCACGTGGCCGACCGCGTCGAGCGAGCGGTAGCCGATCGTGTGCACGCCGTCGGTCGCGAGGGAGACGGTCGTCCCGGAGCTCCAGGCGGAGGCGCCGTCGACCCTGTACTCGGTCGCCGCGACACCCGAGCCGCCGACGTCGGCGGCGGTCAGGTTGACCGTGAGCGCCTCGGTGCTCCAGCCGCCGGGCGCGTCGTCGGTCGTGACCGGCGCGGTCAGGTCGATCCGCACGGCCGCCGTCTTCTCCGCCTCCACGTTCCCGACGGCGTCGGTCGAGCGGTAGGCGATGGTGTGCACGCCTTCGCCGGCGACCGCGACGTTCGTGCCGGTGGTGAACGCCGCGGCGCCGTCGAGCTTGTACTCCGTCCGCGTGACGCCCGAGGCGCCGTCGAGCGCGGTGAGGGAGACCAGCACCGGGCCCGAGCTCCACCCGGCCGGCGCGTTGTCGCTCGTCAAGGGCGCCGTCGTGTCGATCCGCACGGTCGCGGAGCGCTCCGCCTCCACGTTGCCCGCGGCGTCGGTCGCGCGGTACGCGATCGTATGCACGCCCTCGCCGGAGACCGCAACATTCGTGCCGGTTGTGAACGTCGCGGCGCCGTCGAGCTCGTATTCGACCCTGGCAATGCCCGACCCGGTGTCCGCAGCCGTCAGCGCGACTGTGACCGGTGCGTTGCTCCAGGCGGGCGCGTCGTCCGTCGTCACCGGCGCCGTCGTGTCGATGCGCACCGTCGCCTGCCGCTCCGCCTCGACGTGGCCGAGGTAGTCGGTCGACCGGTACCGGATCGTGTGCACGCCGTCGTTCGAGTGGTCGGCCGGGGCCGGAACGACCACGCTCGTCCCCGGGCTGAAGCTCGCGGCGCCGTCGAGCCGGTACTCGGTGCCGGCGACCCCGACGGCGTCGATCGCCGTGAGGGTGACGGTGACGGCGCTCCGGCTCCAGCCCGCGGGCGCGTCGTCCGTCGTCGCCGGCGCGGAGGTGTCGATGTGGACCGCCGTCAGCTTCTCGGGTGCGATGTTTCCGGCCGCGTCGGCCGACCGGTAGCGGATCGTGTGCAGGCCGTCGTTCGCGTGATCCGCCGGCGCGGGAATCAGGACGAGCGTGCCGGCTGTCCACGCGGCGGCGCCGTCGACCCTGTACTCGATCCGGACGACGCCGGACGCGCCGTCGGACGCGCGGAGGACTACGAGCGCGGGGCCGGCCGTCCAGATCTCGGGCGCGTCGTCGCTCGTCGGTGCGGTGGTGTCGATCCGCACCGTCGCCGTGCGCTGCGCCTCCACGTTGCCGACCGCGTCGGTCGAGCGGTACGCGATCGTGTGCACGCCGTCGTTCGAGTGGTCCGCCGGCGCCGAGACGGTCACGGAGGTCCCGTCGCTCCACGCGGCGGCGCCGTCGACCTGGTACTGCGTGGACGCGACGCCGGAGCCGCCCGCGTCCGATGCCGCCAGGTTGACAGTGACGGGATTCTTGCTCCAGGTCGCCGGCGCGTCGTCGGTCGTGCTCGGCGCCGTCGTGTCGACGCGCACCGTCGCCGTCCGCGTCGTCTCGACGTTGCCGACGGCGTCCGTCGAGCGGTACGCGATCGTGTGTACGCCCTCGGCCGAGACCGTCACGGACGTGCCGGTGCTCCACGCCGCTGCACCGTCGACTCTGTACTCGGTCGCCGCCACGCCGGAGCCGCCCGTGTCTGTGGGGCTCAGCGTCACCGTCACCGCCCCGTTGCGCCACCCGGCCGGGGCATCGTCGGTCGTCACCGGCGCGGTCGTGTCGATCCGCACCGTCGCGGAGCGCTCCGCCTCCACGTTCCCGGCCACGTCGACCGACCGGTACGCGACCGAATGCACCCCGTCGCCGGACACGATGACCGAGGTGCCGGTGCTCCAGCTGCCGGCGCCGTCGAGCCTGTACTCGGTCTGCGCGACGCCGGAGCCGCCGTCGGCGGCGGTCAGCGTCACCGTCACGGGCCCGTTGCGCCAGCCGGCCGGCGCGTCGTCCGCCGTCACCGGCGCCTGCGTGTCGACCCGCACCGTCGCCGTCTTCTCCGCCTCGACGTTGCCGACCGCGTCCGTCGAGCGATACGCGATCGTGTGCACGCCGTCGGTCGCGATCGTGACGGACGCGCCGGCGGCCCACGCGGTGGCACCGTCGACCCTGTACTCGGTCGTCGCAACACCGGAGCCGCCCGTGTCGGCCGCGCTCAACGTCACCGTCACCGCGCTGTTGCGCCAGCCGGCCGGCGCGTCGTCGGTCGTCACCGGCGCGGTCGTGTCGATCCGCACCGTCGCCGTCTTCTCCGCCTCGGCGTTCCCCGCCACGTCGACCGACCGGTACGCGACCGTGTGCACGCCGTCGCCGGACACGAAGACCGAGGCGCCGGTCGTCCAGGCCGCGGCGCCGTCCACCCTGTACTCGGTGCGCGTGACGCCGGACGTCTCGTCGACCGCGGTCAGCGCGACGATGACGGGCCCGGGGCTCCAGCCGGCGGGTGCGTCGTCCGTCGTCACCGGCGCCCGGGTGTCGACCCGCACGGTGGCCGTCCGCTCCGCCTCGACGTGGCCGAGCGGGTCGCTCGAGCGATACCGGATCGTGTGCACGCCTTCGCTCACGATCGCGACCGTCGTGCCGGTACTCCATGACGCGGCGTCGTCGACGCGGTACTCCGTCGCCGCCACGCCCGAGCCCGCGTCGGTCGCCGAGAGCGTGACCGTAACCGGTGCGGTGCTCCAGCCGCCGGGCGCGTCGTCCGTCGTCACCGGCGCTGCGGTGTCGATGCGCACCGTTGCCTGCCGGTCCGCCTCGACGTTCCCGACGGCGTCCGTCGACCGGTACGTGATCGTGTGGACGCCGTCGTTCGAGTGGTCGGCCGGCGCGGGAACCACGACCGTCGTGCCGGAGGTCCAGTCCTCTGCGCCGTCCACCTTGTACGCCGTCGTCGGCCCACCCGGACCGGCGTCGACCGCCGTGAGGGTGACGGTGACCGCGCTCGGGCTCCACCCGGAGGGCGCGTCGTCGGTCGTCACCGGCGCGGTCGTGTCGATCGTGACGGACGCCTGCTTCTCCTCGCCGATGTTCCCGGCCGCGTCGGTCGCCCGGTAGGTGACCGTATGGGCGCCGTCGTTCGAATGGTCGGCCGGCGCGGCGATCACGACGACGGCTCCGACCGACCAGGACGCGGCGCCGTCGATCTTGTACTCGTTGCGCGCGACGCCCGACGCGCCGTCGCTCGCGCGGAGGATGACCACTGCCGGGCCGGACGTCCACAGCGTCGGCGCGTCGTCGCTCGCCGGCGCGGTCGTGTCGATCCGGACCGTTGCCTGCTGCTCCGCCTCGACGTTGCCCGCAGCGTCGGTCGAGCGGTACGCGATCGCGTGCACGCCGTCGTTCGAGTGGTCTGCCGGGGCCGCGACCGTGACCGAGCTCCCGTCGCTCCACGCGGCCGCGCCGTCGAGCCGGTACTGCGTCGTCGTCCCGCCGGAGGCGGCATCGGCCGCCGTCAGCGTGACCGTGACGGGTGCGTTGCGCCACGTCGCCGGAGCATCGTCCGTCGTCACGGGCGCCGTCGTGTCGATGCGAACCGTCGCCGTCTGCTCCGCCTCGACGTTGCCCGCCGCGTCGGTCGAGCGGTACGCGATCGTGTGCACGCCCTCGCCGGAGACCGTCACGCTCGTGCCCGCGGTGAACGCCGGCGCGCCGTCGACCCTGTACTCGGTCGCCGTCACGCCCGAGGCTGCGTCCGTCGCGGCCAGCAGCACCGTCACCGGCGCGTTTCTCCACGCCGTGGGCGCGTCGTCGGTCGTCGCCGGCGCGGTCGTGTCGATCCGCACCGTCGCGGTCTTCTCCGCCTCCACGTTGCCGGCGGTGTCGGTCGAGCGGTAGGCGATCGCGTGGACGCCCTCCGTCGCGATCGCGATCGACGTGCCCGTGCTCCACGCCGACGCGCCGTCGATCCGGTATTCCGTCGCCGCGACCCCCGAGCCGCCCGTGTCGGTCGCGCTCAGCGTCACCGTGACCGGCACGTTCCTCCAGGCGACGGGCGCGTCTTCGGTCGTGACGGGCGAGTGCAGGTCGATCCGGACCGTCGCGGTCTTCTCCGCCTCCACGTTGCCGACCGCATCGGTCGAGCGGTAGGCGATCGTGTGCACGCCCTCGCCGGAGACGGTGACGCTCGTGCCGGTGCTCCACGCACCCGCGCCGTCGAGCCTGAACTCGGTCGCCGCAACGCCGGATCCCGCGTCGGCGGGCGTCAGCCTGACGGTGACCGGGCCGTTGCTCCAGCCGGCCGCCGCGTCGTCGGTCGTCGTGGGGGCGGTGGTGTCGACGCGCACGGTCGCCGTCTTCTCGGCCTCGACGTTGCCGGCCGCGTCCGTCGAGCGGTAGGCGATCGTGTGCACGCCGTCGGCCGAGATCGTGACCGACGCGCCGGTGCTCCACGCCGCCGCGCCGTCGATCTTGTACTCCGTCGCTGCGACGCCGGACCCGCCCGCGTCGGTGGCGCTCAGCGTGACGGTGACCGCCGCCGCGCTCCAGCCGGGCGGCGCGTCGTCGGTGGTCGCCGGGGCGGTGGTGTCGATCCGAACGGTCGCGGTCTTCTCCACCTCGACGTTGCCGGCCGCGTCCGTCGAGCGGTACGCGATCGTGTGCACGCCTTCCGTCGCGATCGTGACCGTGACGCCGGACGTCCATGCCGCCGCGCCGTCGACCTTGAACTCGGTGGCCGCGATGCCCGATCCGCCCGCGTCGGTTGCGCTCAGCGCCACCGTCACGGGGCCGTTGCGCCACGCGGCCGGCGCGTCGTCCGTCGTCACCGGCGCCGTGGTGTCGATCCTGACCGTCGCGGTGCGCTCCGCCTCGGTGTTCCCGGCCGCATCCGTCGAGCGGTACGCGATCGTGTGCACACCCTCGCCGGCGACGAGCACGCTCGTCCCGGTCGTGAAGCCCGCCGCCTCGTCGAGCTTGTACTCGGTCCGCGTCACCCCGGACGCGCCGTCGAACGCGCTCAGCGAGACCAGCACCGGGCCGTTGCGCCACCCGGCCGGCGCGTCGTCCGCCGTCACCGGCGCCGTCGTGTCGATCCGCACGGTCGCCGTCTTCTCCTCCTCCACGTTGCCGGCGGTGTCGGTCGAGCGGTAGACGATCGTGTGCACGCCTTCGGCCGAGACGGTCACGCTCGTGCCCGCAGTGAACGCCGCCGCGCCGTCGACCCTGTACTCGGTCGCCGCGACGCCGGAGTCGGCGTCGGCCGCCGTCAACGTCACCGTCACCGGCGCGTTCCTCCATCCGGCCGGCGCGTCGTCGCCGGTCACCGGCGCCGTCATGTCGATCCGGACGGTCGCGGTGCGCTCGGCCTCGACGTTGCCGGCCGCGTCGGTCGAGCGGTAGACGATCGCGTGCACGCCGTGGCCGGAGACGGCGACGCTGTTGCCCGGGCTGAACGCCGCCGCGCCGTCCAGCCTGTACTCGGTCGCCGCCACGCCCGAGGACGCATCGGTCGCCGTGAGGGTGACCGTCACCGCGCTCTTGCTCCAGCTCGCGGGCGCGTCGTCGGTCGTGACGGGCGCCATCGTGTCGATCCGCACGGTCGCCGTCTTCTCGGCCTCGACGTTCCCGGCCGCGTCGGTCGACCGGTACGCGATCGTGTGCGGGCCGTCGTTCGAGTGGTCGGCCGGCGCGGGGATCGCGACGGAGGCGCCGGCGCTCCACGCCGCGGCGCCGTCGACCTTGAACTCCGTCGCTGCGACGCCCGCGCGCGCGTCGGTCGCCGTGAGCGCCACCGTGACGGCGCTCTTGCTCCACCCGGCGGGCGCGTCGTCCGCCGTCACCGGCGCGGTCGTGTCGATCCGGACCGTCGCCTGCTTCTCCGCCTCGACGTTTCCTGCCGTGTCGGTCGAGCGGTAGGTGATCGTGTGGACGCCCTCGCCCGCGACGGCGACCGTCGCGCCCGCGGCGAACGTCTCGGCGGCGTCGAGCTTGTATTCGGTCGCCGCCACGCCCGAGCCGCCTGCGTCGGTCGCGCTGAGCGTCACCGTCACGGGGCCTTTACGCCAACCGGCGGTCGCGTCGTCGGTCGTGACCGGCGCCGTCGTGTCGATCCGCACCGTGGCCGTCTCCTCGTTCTCGGCGTTGCCGGCGGCATCGGTCGAGCGGTACGCGATCGTGTGCACACCCTCGCCGGTGACGAGCACGCTCGCCCCGGTCGTGTAGCCGGCTGCGTCGTCGACCTTGTACTCGGTCCTCGTCACGCCCGATGCGCCGTCGACCGCGCTCAGCGAGACCAGCACCGGGCCGTTGCGCCACGCGGCGGGCGCGTCGTCGGTCGTCACCGGCGCGGTCGTGTCGATGCGGACGGTCGCTTGCTTCTCCGCCTCTACGTTCCCGGCCGCGTCGGTCGAGCGGTACGCGATCGTGTGCACGCCCTCGGCCGAGACGGTCACGCTCGTACCCGGGGTGAACGCCGCCGCACCGTCGAGCCGGTACTCCGTCGCAGCGACACCCGCGCCGGCGTCCGTCGCCGTCAGCGTCACCGTCACCGGCCTGTTTCTCCACCCGGCTGGAGCGTCGTCGCTCGTCACCGGCGCGGTCGTGTCGATGCGGACGGTCGCTTGCTTCTCGACCTCGACGTTCCCGGCCGCGTCGGTCGAGCGGTACGCGATCGTGTGCACGCCCTCGGCCGAGACCGCGACGCTGGTGCCCGCCGTGAACCTCTCGGCGCCGTCGAGCTTGTACTCCGTCGTCGCCACGCCGGACCCGCCGGCGTCGGCCGGACTCAGAGTGACGGTCACCGGCGCGTTGCGCCACCCGGCAGGGGCGTCGTCGCTCGTCACCGGCGCCGTCGTGTCGATCCGCACCGTCGCCGTCTTCTCCGCCTCCACGTTCCCTGCGGTGTCGGAAGAGCGGTAGGCGACCGTGTGCACGCCCTCGCCCGAGACGCCCACACTCGTCCCGGAGCTGAACGCCGCCGCCCCGTCCAGCTTGTACTCGGTCGCCGCGATGCCCGAGCCGCCTGCGTCCGTCGCGCTCAGCATCACCGTCACCGGCCCGTTGCGCCACCCGGCCGGCGCATTATCGCTCGTCACCGGCGCCGTCACGTCGATCCGTACCGTCGCCGTCTTCTCCGTCTCCACGTTCCCGGCCGCGTCGATCGAGCGGTACGCGATCGCGTGCACACCCTCACCCGCGACCGTGACGGTGGCGCCGGCGGCAAACGTGGCCGCGTCGTCGAGCTTGTACTCGGTGCGCGTGACTCCCGACGCGGCGTCGAACGCGCTCAGCGTCACCAGCACCGGTCCCGAGCGCCAACCGGAGGGCGCATCGTCCACGCTCGCCGGCGCGACGGTATCGATCCGCACCGTCGCCGACCTGTCGGGCTCGACATTGCCGGCCACGTCCGTCGAGCGGTAGGCGATCGCGTGCACCCCATCCGCGGAGATCGTCACCGAGCTCCCCGTGTTCCAGGCACCGCCGTCGACGCTGTACTCGGTCCTCGCCACGCCCGACCCGCCGCCGTCGCTCGCCGTCAACGTCACCGTCACAGGCGCGTTGCGCCACCCGGCCGGAGCGTCGTCCGTCGTCACCGGCGCCGTCGTGTCGATCTGCACGGTCGCCGTCTTGACGGCCTCGACGTTCCCGGCCGCATCGCTCGAGCGGTAGACGATCGTGTGCACACCCTCGCCCGAGACCGCGACCGTCGAGCCCGTCGTGAACCCCGCCGCCCCGTCCAGCTTGTACTCGGTCGCCGCGACACCCGAGCCCGCGTCGCCCGCGGTCAACGTCACCGTGACCGGCCCGCTGCGCCAACCGGACGGCGCATCGTCACCCGTCACCGGCGCCGTCGTGTCGATCCGCACCGTCGCCGTCCGCTCCGCCTCGGCATTCCCGGCCGCATCGGTCGAGCGGTATCTGACGGTGTGCACGCCGTCGCCGGTCACGGCGACGCTCGTGCCGGTCGTGAACGTCGCCGCGCCGTCGACCTCGTACTCGGTCTTCGTGAGGCCGGATCCACCGGTGTCGGCGGGGCTCAGCGTCACCGTTACCGGCGTGTTGCTCCACCCGGCCGGTGCGTCGTCGGTCGTCACCGGCGCGGTCGCGTCGATGCGCACGCTCGCCGTCCTCACCGTCTCGATGTTCCCGGCGGCGTCGGTCGAGCGGTACTCGATCGTATGCACGCCCTCGCCCGAGACCGCGACACCGGCGCCGGAGCTGAAGGCCGCCGCCCCGTCGAGCCTGTACTCGGTTGTGACGACGCCCGAGCCACCCGCATCGGCGGCGCTGAGCGTCACCGCCACGGGCCCGTTGCGCCATCCGGCGGGCGCGTCGTCGGCCGTCACGGGCGCGATCGTGTCGATCCGTACCGTCGCCGTCCGGTCGTCCTCGACGTTCCCGGCGGCATCTGTCGACCGGTAGGCGATCGTGTGCACGCCGTCGCCCGACAAGGCCACGATGGTGCCGGTCGTGTAGGCGGGCGCACCGTCGACCTTGTACTCCGTCTGCGTCACGCCCGACGCTCCGTCGATCGCCGTAAGCGTCACCAGCACCGGGCCCGAGCGCCATTCCGCGGTCGCATCGTGCGACGTCGCCGGCGCGACCGTGTCGATGCGAACCGTCGCGGTCCGCTCCGCCTCGACGTTGCCGGCGTCGTCCGTCGAGCGGTAGACGATCGTGTGCACGCCGTCCGCGGCAATCGCCACCGACGTACCGCTGGCCCACGCACCCCCGTCGACGCTGTAGGAGGTCGCAGCGACTCTGGAGCCGCCGCTGTCGCTCGCGCTCAATGCCACCGTCACCGGCGTACGGCTCCACCCGGCAGGCGCGTCGTCGACGGTCGACGGCGCAGTCGTGTCGATCCGCACCGTCGCCGTCTTCGCGGTCTCGACGTTGCCGGCAGCATCCGTCGAGCGGTACTCGATCGTGTGAATACCCTCACCCGAGACCGCGACACTGCCGCCCGGGCTGAACGCCGCAGCGCCGTCAAGCTTGTATTCAGTCTTGACAACACCCGAGCCGCCTCCGTCGTCCGCCGTCAGCGCCACCGTCACGGGCCCGTTGCTCCACCCGGCGGGCGCATTGTCGGTCGTCACCGGCGGCGTCGTGTCGATCTGCACCGTCGCGGTCCGGACGGCCTCCACGTTCCCCGCCGCATCGGTCGAGCGGTAGGCGATCGTGTGGACGCCACCGCCGGATACCGCCACGGCGGTGCCCGTCGTGAACGCCGCCGCGCCGTCGAGCTTGTATTCCGTCCGCGTCACACCGGAGCCGCCGCCGTCGAGCGCGATCAACGTCACGAGCACGGGGCCGGAGCGCCACCCGGAAGGAGCATCGTCCACGGTCGCCGGCGCGATCGTGTCGATGCGCACCGTCGCCGACCGGTCGGGCTCGACGTGGCCCAACGCGTCGGTCGAGCGGTACGTGATCGTGTGCACGCCCTCGCCCGACACGGCCACCGTTGTCCCGGTCGTGAACGCGTCCGCACCGTCGACCTTGAACTCCGTCGTCGCAACACCCGAGCCCGCGTCGGTCGCGCTCAGCATCACCGTCACGGCGGCGTTGCTCCATCCGCCCGGGGCGTCGTCGCTCGTCGCAGGCGCGGTGGTGTCGATCCGGACCGTCGCCGTCTTCTCCGCCTCGACGTTCCCTGCCCCATCGGTCGAGCGGTACGTGACCGTGTGCACGCCCTCGCCCATGACCGCCACGCTCGTACCCGTCGTGAACGCCGCAGCGCCGTCGACCTTGTACTCCGTGTTAGCCAGGCCCGACCCGCCGCTGTCGCCCGCGCTCAGCGCAACGGTCACGGGGCCGTCGCGCCACCCGGCCGGTGCGTCGTCGCCCGTCACGGGCGCGGTCGCATCGATCCGTACGGTCGCCGTCTTCTCGGCCTCGACATTCCCCGCCGAATCGGTCGAGCGATACATGATCGTGTGGACGCCCTCGCCGGAGATCGCCACGCTGGCGCCGGCGGTGAACGCGGGCGCCGCATCGAGCTTGTACTCGACGTTTGCGACACCGGACGCGGCGTCGGTCGCAGCGAGGGTCACCGTCACCGTGCCGCTCCGCCACCCCGCCGGGGCGTCGTCACCCGTCACGGGCGCAGTCGTGTCGATCCGCACCGTCGCGGTGCGCAACGCCTCGACGTTCCCGGCAACATCGGTCGAGCGGTACGTGATGGTGTGGACGCCCTCGCCGGACACGACGACGCTGGTGCCGGTCGTAAACGACCCCGCGCCGTCGAGCTTGTACTCGGTCGTCGCAACGCCCGAACCGCCGGCGTCGGCCGCGCTCAGCGTCACCGTGACCGGCCCGTTGCGCCAGCCGGCCGGGGCGTCGTCACCCGTCACCGGCGCCGTCGTGTCGGGACACGGGAGCGTCGACTCCGTCAGCACCGTGAGCGTCGACCTGTTGTCCGCGGCGTCGACGGCGTCGACGCCGAAGCTGTACGTCGTGCCGCAGTCGAGCGACGTGACCGTCGACGTGGTCCCCGCGGGCTGCGCCACGCGCGTCACGCCCTGGTAGACGCCGTAGCCGACGACTCCGATCGCGTCGGTGGAGGCGGTCCACGAGAGCGACACGCTCGTCATCGTCTTCCCCGTCACGGCCAGGCTGGTCGGCGCGGTCGGCGCGGTGGTGTCCGGCGTCCCGCTCGGGAGGATCGCCATGTAGTAGACCCGCGGCAGGAACGAGTTGCCGTCGTCGGTCGTGTCCTCGTCGAAGAACGCCGCGTCGATCACGTTCGGGTTCGTCTCGCGCGGCGGATCCCAGCGCACCGATGCGGAGCCGTCGAGGGCGCCGTCGGCGGTGGTCGTCATCGGAACGTACGCGTGCCAGGACTGTCCGCTGAGGTGGTACTGGTAGCCGAACCTGATCTGGCTGTCGTGGCCGAGCACCGCGTAGATGTCGTCGCCCTGCGCGTAGATGTCCGGTGCGTGCGTGTAGAGATCCGGCGTTGGGTTGTCGGCGGTCCATGTACCGGGGCCGGTGCGATACCTGATCCGCACGGCGCTCGTACAGCACTGATTGATCCACAGGATGTACGGCACGCCCGAGCTCGTGACGACGATGCTCGGGCTCTGGTCGCCGGTGGCGTTGTCCTGGACGTTCGCGCCCGAGTCGACCTCCTCCTTCGCCTGCCACGCGCCGCCCGGCGGCATGTAGCTGTAGCGAACGCGCGGCGTCGTCGCGTTGTCCTCGAGCCACGAGAGGTGCAGCGTCCAGTCGGGCCCGAACGCGAGCTGCTCGTGAATCGGGCGGCCGCCCGTGAAGACGATCTGCGGCGCCGTCCAGGCCCCGCCCGCGAGCGTGCGGTAGTAGATCGTGTTGCCGGCCGCGTAGACGACGTGCGGATTGTCTAGAGCGTCCAGCGCGATCGACGCGGCGCCGACGCTTCGCTTTAGCCGCTTGAAGAATCCGTCGGGAACGGTGATCGAACCGGCCAGCGTCGTCGTCGGCCCCCAGGTGTCGGTGAGCGTCGAGAACGTGCGGTAGTAGAGCGTCGCGGTCGTCTCGTCGACGTAGACGAGGTGGACGATCCCCGAGCGGTCGAGCCGCGCGTCGATGTCGACGATCACGTTGTTGGCCGACCCCGCCGTCGGCCGGTGTGCGGCGTCGACCTCGGCGAATGCGGTCGGGATGCCGACGACGTTTCCCTTCCACGCGCGCGCGACGCCAGGTCCGGAAGACGTTCGCTGCGCCGTGTCGTCGGCCGAGAAGACGTAGACGACACCGGCGGGCGTGCGCACGACCTGCCGAGCGTTCGACTCGACGTAACCGGTTCCGACGACGACCGGCTTCCCCGCGTTCGTGGGGTCGACGGGCGCTGCGTCCGGCGCAGCCGGCGCCGGCGTCTCCACCGCCGCGTCGAGCGTGACACTGCCGTCGTCGCCGCCCCCGCCTCCACCGCCACCTCCGCCATCCGCGATCGGAGCCACGGCCGTGGTCGGAACCGACGCCGGCGTTGCGATCGCCGGACCGAATGGAAGCGACGGAGCAGATGCATTCGCACACGCCGCCGTGCGCGTGCGCCGCGTCACACGCCGCGAGAGATTGCGCGCGTTGTCGAACGCGGCAACGCCGACGACGTACGAGTGACCGCATACGAGTCCGCCGACGGTCGCGCGCAGACGCGGAGTCGAGACGCGCGTCTTCCCGTCGACGAAGAGCCGGTACCCGACGACGGCGACGTCGTCGCGAGAGCGATGCCAGGCGAGCGTCACGCTCGTGCGCGTGCTTCGCTCGACGGCGACGGCCGCCGGCGGCGTGGGCGCCGTCCGGTCGCTCGTGCCCGCTCCGGTCCAGGCCACGCCGGCGAGCAGGCTCGCTCCGAGAGTCGCGGAACCTACGGCCGCGCCGAGCCGACCGTGGAGTGCCGCGCTCCACCGGGTTCCCCGCACCGGCACTCGTCGAGTCTCGCGGGACGGCAAGGCAAGGCACAGTCCAGTCTCGGTCTAGGCTTTCAGCCTGGTCCTAGCCCTTCGCCGGGGCCTCGACGCGGCTCTCCATGCCGGATTCCGGACCCGGCGGTGGCGATCACCGCAAGCACGGCGAGCACCGCGCCGTCTACGACCATCGTCCGGGTCGCCGTCAGAACGTCTCGAGCGTGGCGGTTCTTCTGCCTTCGTACTCGAAGAAGCGCAGGAGCGCGAGGCCCGCGACCACGTAGACGGTGCCGATCAGCAGCTCCGTGGAGAGGAGGCCGCTCACTTCGGCAACACTCGCGCCGCGGGCGATCCGACGCGCCGCGTCGATCCCGTGCGTGAGCGGGATGCCGGAGCTGATCGCACGCATCCACTCCGGCAGCCGGTCGAGCGGCACGTTCGCACCCGACACGAGCAGCATGCAGCCGGAGATCGAGTCCGCGAAGAGGCTCACATTCCTCCCGCGCAGCCCGAGCGCGCCGAGACACAGGCCGAATGCCGTGCAGGCGTAGGACGACGCGATGACCGCGACCGCGAGCGCGGCGGCCTCGCCGGCGCCGACGCGGACATCGAGCAGCACGGCGCCGAGCACGAACGAGATGGCGGCCACGACGAAACCGGTCAGGGTCGAAGGCAGCGTGCGGCCGAGGAAGAGCGCCAGTCGGCTCGCGGGCGATGCCAGCACGCTCGGCAGCGTCTGCACGGGCTGATCCAGTTGAAGAGCGCCCGGTAGCTCGTCAGCCCCCCGACGAAGAAGACGCGCAGCCAGTTCATGTCAGCCGGAGGGTCGCGCGGGCGCGGGCGAGGTGCTCGAAGATCCGCAGGAAGAAGGTCGCGACGATGAAGTAGGCGACGGTCAGGACCGCGCACATGCCGATGTCCCACCACGGCGTTCCTCCGAGCGTCGCGTCGCGGATCGCGCGAAAACCCCACGTCGGCACCAGGAGCCCGGTGACGATCCAGACCGGGTACTGCATCGCGATCCCGAGATGGAACGCGGCGCGGTAGAGCACGAACGTCGCGGCCATCATCAGCCCGAGCATCCCGACGGCCAGCGCGCACATCGGGACCGCGAGCGCGAACGCGAGCGGCGCGTCGATCGAGAGCGGGACGTCGAACAGGAGCGTCCCCCACACCAGCGCCCGAGAGGAACGCGCGCGTCACGCCGTCCTCACGAGCTCGACGTAGGCGTCCTCGAGCGTCGGCTCCCGCGTCACGACCTTGCCGAGCGTCGCCCCGTCGAGCTCGCGCAGCAGCGTCTGGACGATCTCGACGCCGACCGGCGACTGCACGAGCACGACCTGCGCCTGGTCGCGCGTCTCGACCGCGACTCCCGACACACCCGGTACGGCGCGCAGTCGGTCGAACACGGCTTCCGTCGCACCGAACGTCTCGATCTCCACGATCGTCTGGTTGGCGACGGTCGCCTTGAGGTCCGAGGGAGTGCCCGTCGCGACGATCGCCCCGTTCGCGATCACGGCGATGCGATCGCAAAGAGCATCCGCCTCGTACATGTAGTGCGTCGTCAACAGGATCGTCTTGCCCGCCGCGGGCAGGCCGGCGATCGTGTCGCACAGCTCGCGCGCTCCGACCGGGTCGAGCCCGATCGTGGGCTCGTCGAGGAACAGCACCTCGGGATCGTGCAGCAGGCCGCGAGCGATGTGCAGCCGCTGCCGCATCCCCCGCGAGTACGTCTCGACGCGCTCGCGCTCGCGCCCCTTCAAGCCGACGAGCTCGAGCAGCTCGTCGATCCGCCGGCGCTTGATCGCCACCGGGACCCGGTACAGGTCGGCGAAGTAGCGCAGATTGTCGACGGCCGAGAGACGGTCGTATATCCCGCGGTCGCCGCCGAACACGTATCCGATCCGCGGTCGCACCTCGTTCGCCTGCCGCGCCGGGTCGAACCCGAGCACGCGCGCCGATCCCGACGTCGGCAGGAGCAGCGTCGTCAGGATCTTGATCGTCGTCGTCTTGCCCGCGCCGTTCGGCCCCAGGAGGCCGAAGAGCTCGCCGGCTTCCACGGCGAAGCTGATTCCGCCCAGCGCGTCGAGGGTCGTCGTCCGCCGCCGGAACGCGCCGGTGCGCGAGCGATACGTCCGGACCAGACTGTCGACCGCGATCGCCGGCGCCACGGGACGAGCCTAGCCACCGCTACTGTCGGCGCATGAGCAGTGTCGGAATCGACGCCGCGAGCGGCGCGCTCGTCGCCGGCGGCGAGAAGCTCTTCCCGATCGGGCTCTCGAATCCACCGCCGCTCGCATCGAAGACGCCCGCGGGACGAAACGGGCTCGACGAGGTCGCGGTGAACGGCGTGAACTTCGTCCGCACCGGAATCGAGGGCTGGAGCGTCGAGTTCGCCGACGGCCAGATCGCGAACCAGCGCGAGTATCACGCGGCGGCCGGGGCGCACGGACTGCGCTGCTGGCTCTGGCTCGGCACGACGCCGGACCTGCCGGGCCCGTCGCCGAACAACGAGCGTCTCCTGACGAAGCTCGTGACGGCATTCCGGAACGATCCCGCGCTCCTCGCGTACAAGGGGATGGACGAGCCGCGCAACCCGTTCCGGGGCGCGAACTGGATCCGGCCGGCCGGCCTCGTGCGCGCACACGCGAAGATCAAAGAGCTCGATCCGCACCACCCCGTCGTGATCATCCAGGCGCCGCGCAGCCCGGTCGCCGACCTGGTTCCCTACCGGCCCGCGTTCGACGTCACCGGCGTCGACATCTATCCGGTGTCGTATCCACCCGGGCTGCACGCGGGCGGCACGAACACGGACGTGAACGTCGTCGGCGCGCTGGCGCGTAAGACGCGCGAGGCCGCGGGCGGGAAGCCGTTCTGGATGACGTTGCAGATCGCGTGGAGCGGCGTCGTGCCGACGAAGAGCCTCCCCCACGTCGTGCCGCGCTTCCCGACGCTGCAGCAGGAGCGGTTCATGGCCTACCAGGCGATCGTGAACGGCGCGCGCGGCCTGATCTTCTTCGGCGGTCATCTCACCGCGGTGATGACGCCCGAAGACGCGGCCTCGGGCTGGAACTGGACGTTCTGGCGCCGCGTCCTGCGGCCGGTCGTGAGCGAGCTCGCGTCGCCGGCGCTCCAACCGGCGCTCGCCGCTCCGAACGCGCCGTCGCAGGTAACTGCACGGAGCGCCGACATCGAGCTCGTGACGCGCAGGACGGCGACGCATCTCTACGTGATCGCCGTGCGCATCGGCGGCGCCGTCTCCCAGGTCGAGCTCGCGGGGCTTCCGGGTTCGATCACGCGCGGCGAGGTGCTGTTCGAGCACGTGCAGAGCCCGCTCCCTCCTCCGCAGGGCGTCGGTCGTCAGGTGCCGCGTCCGATCGCCGTCGCGGGCGGCCGCCTCACCGACTGGTTCGCACCGCACGACGCCCACGTCTATCGCTTCGCGCTCTGACACCGTAGGGTCGCCACGTGGAGGGCACCCCTCAGGCGCTGCTGGCGCCCGAGATCCAGGCGACCTTGATGGCCGAGGCGATGGCGACGGCCACGGTCGGGTTCCTGATCTGGGACGACGACCGCCATTACATCGCCGCGAACAAGACCGCGTGCCGGATGCTCGGCTGCTCGATCGCGGAGATCGTCGGCTCCGTGGTCGGCTCCCGCACCACCGACGGCGACCAGGTGGTTGCGACGGTGATCGCGGGCGGCGGCGGCCGCGGGCGCGTCACCGTCGAGCGCTTCGACGGCTCGGGCGCGATCACACTCGAGTACCTCACGTTCTCGACGCGCACGGCCGGCCTGCCGTACATGGCAAGCGTGATCTGGCCGGCCGCCGACCTCTAACCGGTCGGCAGAACGAGCTTGAAGCGCGCCCCGCGCGGCTCCGCCGGCTCGTAGACGAGGTCGCCGTCGTGCGCGAGCGCGTACGAGCGCGCAATCGCCAGGCCGAGGCCGGTCCCCACGGCGCGCTCACGCGTCACCGCGCTGCGCGTGAAGCGCTCGAACAGGCTCGGCACGAACTCGGGCGGCACACCCGGGCCGCGATCCTCGACCGCGATTCGGAACTCGCACTCGGCACGTTCGGCGCGCACGACGATCGGCGGCTCGCCGTACCGCAACGCGTTCGTGATCAGGTTCGAGATGATCCGGTCGAACGCAGCGGGATCGGCGACGGCCTTCAGCGCGGGATCGATCTCGACGCGGACGTTCGTACGCCTCGCGCCGGCGGCGTCGTCGACGAGCTCCTCGACGCGGTCGCGGACCGGGAAGGGCTGCGGCGTGATGCGGATCGCCGCCGCGTCGAGCCGCGAAAGGTCGAGCAGCTGCTCGACGAGGACGGCGAGCCGGCTCGTCTGCGCCCCGAGCGTGTCCTCGAGCTCGGTCCGCACCCGCTCGTCGAGCACGTCGCGCCGGACGACCAGCGTTTGCGCGATGCCCGACACCGTCGCGACGGGGTTGCGCAGCTCGTGCGCCGCGAGCGCGATGAAGTTCGACTTCAGCTCGTCCGCCTGCTCGAGCGCGAGGCGTGCCTGGTACTCCTGTGAGAACAGCCGCGCGCGATCGAGCGCGAGTCCCATCAGCGCGCCGAGCGACCGCAGCAGACGGAACTCCTCGACGCCGAAGAACGGCGCGTACGCGGACGTCCACACGACGAGCGAGCCGCCGGGCACGTCGAGCTCCAGCGGGTCGGCGTCGCCGTCGACGGCGACCGGACGCTCGCCGCGCTCGAGCGAAGCGATCGCCGTCTCCGGCACGTTGTAGGTGCCCACGACCTCGCCGTCGGCGTTGCGGATCAGGACGCCGCGCGCGCCGACGATCGCCGCCATCGGGCCGAGCACGCGTGCCGCCACCTCCTGCTGGCTCGTCGCGAGCTGCATCAGCGACGAGATCGCGTCCTGCATGCGCCTCTGCTCGGGCGCGCGCCACAGCGCGCGGACGACGGCGGGTGGTGCGAGCCCGAGAACGAACGCAGCGGCGCTCACGGTCGCGAACATGCCGCCCGCGAGCGCCGCCGCAGAGCCCTGATCGGACGCCGCCACGCTGACGATCAGCGCGACCGTGATCGCCGTCGCCGCGAAGCTGAGCATGCGCATCCGCCGCCGCGCGACGCTCGGCTGCGCGCGACCCGCGTGCCACAGGCGCCACGCGACGACGATCGTCAGCACCGTCCAGTGGACGATGAACACGGAGACATACGCGTTGAACCACCACGGCGCCGCTTCGCCGTCCTGCGGCACCCGCGGCAGGGCGATCGTCGCGACGACGACCACGCTCGTCATCGCCGTCGCCAGCCGCCGCAACGCGTCGGAGGGCGGCGTGAAGGCGGTCGTGAACCGGTAGAGCAGGTACGGGAAGAGGACCAGCACGACGATGTCGAGGCGCAGGACGACACGCTCCGCGAATGCGTGCGGATGATCGGGCAGCAGGCGCCCGACGAGCACGACTGCGCCGAGCGTCGCGAAGCACGCCGCAGCCCAGCGCGCGGCCTCCTCGCGCCGGCTGCGCCACTGTCGGATCGCGACCGCGGCCAGAACCGCGAACGCGACGAGGTTCACCCAGTTGACGACGTCGACCGCGTTCTGCAACCCCTACCCCCGCATTGCGACGCGATCGCAACTGTACGCTCCAAGGGGCCGCTTGTCGGCCCCGACCATAAGAGGGCGCCGGGCTCCGCCCGGTGTCCGTTTCCCCTTGGGGACGAAGTCTCCAAGGGGCGCTTCACACAACCTCAACACCGGGGACCGGACCTGCCATTAGGCTGCGGAAGCCCGGTGGGGCCCCTAACCCCCCAGTGGTCGCTTGCCGGGACCCCACCGGCCACAGGTAAGACGCAGGCCGGGGGGATTCGTTAGCCCTCGAGGCGCTTGTAGAGGCGGTCGATCATGTCCGGCATCGCCTCCAGGCGCTCCGTGATCACCCGCACGCGGTACTCGCGAAAGTGATCCGGATCGACGTCGAGTGCCGCCGCCAGTTGCTCCACGACCTCGTTCGACGGCACCGGCCGGTTGCCGTGCACGAGGTGGTTGAGGTAGCCGGCCGAGAGGCCGGTCTTCGCCGCGAGCGCCCGGTAGGTGACGCCCGTTTCGTCCATCAGCCGCTGCATCGCCTCGCCGAACGGCTCGCCGCTGTACCTGCGCTTCTTCGGCACCTAGCCCTCCTTGCCCAGATTGGCAACATTGACACGTTTCTCCTCACCCGTGGCGCGATCCCGCACGTCGACGGCCCCGTCGTCGAGGCTCTTCTTCCCGGCGGTGATGCGGATCGGGATCCCGATCAGGTCTGCGTCGGCGAACTTCTCGCCTGCACGCGCGTCCGCGCGGTCGTCGAGCAGGACGTCCTGGCCGGCGGCGTCGTACGCCTGGGCCGCCCGCTCGGCGACCTCCTCCGCGCCCGGGAGCGCGACGACGTGCACGTCGTACGGCGCGATCGCCGCCGGCCACTTGATCCCGGCCTCGTCGTGGTTCTGCTCGACGACTGCGGCCATCACGCGCGCGAGCCCGATCCCGTAGCTGCCCATGATCAGCGGCTTCTCGCGGCCGTCCTCGTCGAGGAACGTCGCGCCCATCGGCTCCGAGTAGCGCGTGTCGAGCTTGAAGATGTGGCCGATCTCGATCGCCGTCCGGAACCGCAGCGCGCCCCCGCACTTCGGGCACCGGTCCCCCTCCTGCGAGACGCGGATGTCCGCAAATTGCGCCTCGAAGTCGCGGCCGTGCTCCACACCCCGCAGGTGCCACCCCGTGCGATTGGCGCCCGCGACGAACTGCCCCTCGCGCAGCGTCTCGTCGGCGATCACCTCGCCCTCGAACCCGACCGGGCCGAGCGACCCGGGGTCGGCGCCGAACGCGGCGCGAATCTCGTCCTCGGTCGCCTGCCGCACGTCCTCGCCGACCACCGCCGCGAGCTTCGCCTCCTCGAGCCGGTCGTCGCCGCGCACGAGCGCGAGTACGACGGTCCCGTCCCTGCGCACGACCGGCATCGCCTTCGACGTAGCCGCCTCGTCGATGCCGAGCAGTTCGGCGAGGGCCTCGATCGTGGCGATCCCGGGCGTCTCGACCTGCTCGGGCGCCTCGAGGCGGTCCGGGAACTCGGGCGCCCGCGGGACCCCGCGCGCGATCTCCAGGTCGGCCGCGTAGTCGCCGTTCTCGCAGGTGACGAGCACGTTCTCACCGGAACCGGACGGGGCGAGGAAGTCGACCGAACCGCTGCCGCCCATCATCCCCGACTCGGCCGTGACGGCGTGGTACGCGAGGCCGATGCGCTCGAACATCCGGTCGTACGCCCGCCAGTGCGCCTGGAAGCTGCGCTCCTGGCCATCCTGGTCGCGGTCGAACGAGTACGAGTCTTTCATCACGAACTCGCGCACCCGGATCAGCCCTGCGCGCGGCCTCGGCTCGTCGCGGTCCTTCGTCTGGAAGTGGTACCACCACTGCGGGAGCTGCTTGTAGCTCTGGAGCTCGACGGCGTGGAACGTGAACGTCTCCTCGTGCGTGAGCGGGAGGACGAACGGCCGGCCGTTGCGGTCCTCGAGCTTGAACACCTCCGGACTCGCGTACCGGCCCGTCTGCTGCCACAGCTCGGCCGGCGTGAGCACGGGCGCGAACATCTCCTGCGCGCCGATCGCGTCTTGCTCCTCGCGGATGATCTGCTCGATCCGGCGGTGCACGCGCCACCCGAGCGGCATGAACGTCCAGATCCCGGCGCTCACCTGCCGGATGAAGCCGCCGCGCACGAGGAGCCTGTGGCTCGCCGCCTCGGCATCCGCCGGGGCGTCGCGAAGGGTCGGCAAAAAGAGCTGGGACGCCCGGGCGATCACGTTGTCGGCCTAGGCTACTGGAGCGGGATGGCCGAGGCCTCGGCCATCGCCAGGGCGGCCGGTTTGGCCATTTTGAGCCGTTTTGGGCGGTGCATACCGCCCTCGATCCACCGGTCGATCTCATGGAAGAGCTCGTCGACGAGGATGTCCGAGCTCACCTTCTTGAGCACTCGGCCGTGGGCGTAGACGAAGCCCACGTCCCGTCCGCCGGCGATCCCGAAGTCGGCGTCGCCGCTCTCCCCGGGGCCGTTGACGGCGCAGCCGAGCACGGCGACCTCGAAGTGCTGGGTGTAGGTCCCGAGGCGCTCCTCGACCCGCTCGGCGAGCTGCTGGACGCCCACGTTGTCGCGCCCGCAACTCGGGCAGGCGATCAGGATCGGCCCGCGCTGGCGGAGCCCGAGCGACTTCAGGATCTCCCACGCCACCTTCACCTCCTCGACCGGGTCGGCGGTGAGCGAGACGCGGATCGTGTCGCCGATCCCGTCGGCGAGCAGCGCCCCCAGCCCGACGGCGCTCTTGATCGAGCCGGTGGCGGGCGGGCCCGCCTCGGTCACCCCGAGGTGAAGCGGATACGGCACCTTCGCCGCGAGCATCCGGTAGGCGCGGATCATCGTCGGCACGTGGCTCGACTTGACGGAGATCTTGAAGTCGCGGTAGTCGAGCCGCTCGAGCAGGCGCACCTCTTCGAGCGCGGCCTCCACGAGCGCGCTCGCCTGGTCCTCGTGCGCGAGGTCCTCGAGGTGCTTCGGCAGCGACCCGGAGTTCGCCCCGATCCGCATCGGGATCCCCTTCGCCTTGGCCGCGCGGACGACCTGCTCCACCTTGTCGTCGCCGCCGATGTTGCCGGGGTTGATGCGGACGGCCGCGACGCCGGCGTCGATCGCCTTGAGCGCGAGGCTCGCGTTGAAGTGGATGTCGGCGATCACCGGGACCGGGCTGAAGCGGACGAGCTTCGGGAGCGCCTCGGCGTCCTCCGTCTTCGGGACGGCGACGCGGACGATCTCGCAGCCGGCGCTCACGAGCGCCGCGATCTGCGCGGTCGTCGCGGGAACGTCGTGCGTCTTCGTCAGCGTCATCGACTGCACGACGACGGGTGCGCCGCCGCCGATCTCGACGTCGCCTACGCGGACGGAGCGTTCGCTGGCCACGCGGCCATCGTACCCGCGAGGTCTTCGTCGTCCCGGGCCCACCGGTGCGCACGGGGGTCGCGCACGGCTGCGCGGGCGAGCAGCTCGCGGGCCTCCTCCGTGCGGCCCTGGAGGCTCGCGATGCAGGCCGCGTTGTAGAGCAGCGCGGCGTTCCGCGGGTGCAGGGCGAGTCCGCTCGCGAAGTGGCGCGCGGCGCCTTCGAGATCGCCCTTGGAGCGCGCGCGCAGCCCGCGGACGTTGAACTCCCAGGGCAGGATCGCGAACCGCCGGACGCCCGCCCAGGGCACGCGGCGCATCAGCTCGTAGACGCCGAACCCCGCGCCGAGGCCCGCGAGCGCCCCGAGCGGCACGGCGACGCCCGCGTAGTGCGCGAGGACGGCGCCGGCGATCCCGAAGACGAGCGGAATCGTCTCCGGCGTCGGCGGCAGCGGCTCCATCAGCGACGGCCGCGAGACGCGCGTCGGCGGCTTCAACCGCTACCCGCCGAGGTTGGTGATGTCGTTTCGCAGCCCGATGTAGAGGAGGAGCGCGAAGAGCGCGAACCCGATCGCCGCGTAGCGCATGTACACGGACTGCGAGAACGCGCGGCCACGGACGCGTTCCGCGATCGACATCACGATGTGGCCGCCGTCGAGCGGCAGCACCGGGAGCAGATTCAACAGCGCGAGCGCGAGGCTGATCAACCCCATCACGCCGAGGAAGTCCCGGAGCGAGGCCTTGAAGGCGTCGGACGACGCGTTCACGATGCCGACCGAGCTCGACACCTGGTCCGTCCCGCGGCCGACGATGAGCCCGCCGATGCCGCTGATCGTCTGCGAGGTCACGTCCCAGGTGACGCGGAGCGCGCTGACGAGCGCGTGCGGGGGCGTCTGCCCCGGTCCGAGCGGCTGCGCGATGCCGATCCCGATCCGGTAGGCGCCGTCCCGCCGCTCGGCGCGCAGGGGGCCGATCGTGACCCGACGGCCGTCGCGCAGGACGACCATCGTGAACGGCCGTCCCTCGGTGGCGCGGATGCGCTTCGCGAGCGTGTCGGGCGTCACGCGGTTGCCCGCGACGGCGAGCACCTTGTCGTCCTCGTGCACGCCCGCGCGCGCGGCGGGAGAGCTCGCCGACACCGCGCCCACGATGCGCGACGGCTGCGGCACGCCGGTCACGTAGATGCCTGTGAAGAGGACGATCGCGAGCAGCACGTTCGTCACCGGGCCGGCGGCGATGACGACGATGCGCTTCCAGGTCGTCTGGCGCCAGTACGCGTCCTCGGCGAGCGAGCCCTCGAGCTCCTGGAAGGCGCGCGAGCGGCCGACGTGCGGCTCGAGCTCGCGGAGGCGCTCGCGCGCCGCCTCCTCGTCCCCGCGCCGGAGAGCCTCGTCGAGACGATCGAGGTGCTCGTGCAGGCGCTCGCGGTCGTCGGGCCTGAGGCTCGCGCGCAGGTCGCCCGGCGCGGGCCGGTGCATGCCGGGGATCTTGACGTAGCCGCCGAGCGGGATCGAGCCGATGCCGTACTCGACGCCGTTGCGCACCGTCTTCGCGATCGGCGCGCCGAAGCCGATGTAGAACTTGCGCGGCTTCATCCCGACCCAGCGCGCCACGAAGAAGTGGCCCGCCTCGTGGACGAGTATCAGCACCGCAAGCCCGAGGATCGAGACGAAGATGCTCATGCGACGGGGACGAGCTCCCTCGCGTGCGCGTCCGCCTCGACCAGCTCTTCGACATCGCGCGCGGGCGCGCCGTCCACGTGTGCGAGCACGTCCTCGACGAGCGCCGCGATGTCGAGGAAGCCGATCTTGCCGTCGAGGAACTGCCGCACGGCCACCTCGTTCGCCGCGTTGTATGCGCACGGGTACGTGCCGCCGTTCCGGCCCGCCTCGCGCGCGAGCGCGAGCATGCGGAACGTCTCCGTGTCCGGCTCGTGGAATTCGAGCGTCTCGAGCCGCAACGGCGGAACCGGCGTTGTTGCCCGTTCTGGAAACGCGAGCGCGTACGAGATCGGGACGCGCATGTCCGGGTAGCCGAGATGCGCGATGGCAGCGCCGTCGCGGAAGCGAACGAGCCCGTGCACGATCGACGTCGGATGGATCACGACCTCGATGCGGTCGTAGGGGACGCCGAAGAGGAAGTGCGCCTCGATCACCTCGAGGCCCTTGTTCGCGAGCGTCGCCGAGTCGATGGTGATCTTCGGCCCCATGCTCCACGTCGGGTGCGCGAGCGCCTCCTCGGGCGTGACGTCCTGCAGCTCGTCTCTCGTGCGGCCCCTGAACGGGCCGCCGCTCGCGGTGAGGACGAGGCTCTCGGGCTCGCCGAGCTGCGCGCACTGGAAGAGCGCGGAGTGCTCGCTGTCGACCGGGATCAACACGCCTCCTCCGCGGTGCTGCGCAGCGAGCGCCAGCTCGCCGGCGGCGACGAGGCTCTCCTTGTTCGCGAGCGCGAGCGTGACGCCGCGCTCGAGCGCCCACATCGTCGGCGCGAGCCCCGCGAACCCGACGACGGCGTTCAGCACGACGTCGGGCCGCGCGCGCTCGAGCAGCTCGGTGAGATCGCCGCCGACCTGCGTCAGGGGCGCCAGCCCGTCGACGGGGGTGCTGCCCGACGCAGCCGCGACGAGCTCGAGATCCGTATGCGCCTCGATCACCTCGATCGCCTGCCGGCCGATCGAGCCGGTCGCGCCGAGCAGGGCGATCCGAGTCATGCGGCCAGGGTACCCGCGCGGCGGGCGGGCGGCCCGAGGGCCGCCCGCCGTTTGCTCCGGATGTGCCCGCTCTCCCTACTTCGTCGCGATCGTGCCGCACGCGACGGGCAGCGTCGCGTCGTAGCTGCCGTTCACGGTCTTGCCGAGCACGACGATCGTGCGCGACTGCAGCGGCAGGAGCGACGAGCTGATCGTC
>DASXTR010000203.1:0-4603 GCA_036505325.1 Gaiellaceae bacterium | reverse complement strand
GCCCGTTCCTACGCGTACCGCTGGAGCGAGGACGGGCTGGGCGGGATCTGCGACGCGGAGCAGCGCCTCTGTCTCGCCTTCGCGTTCTGGAACGGGCGCGACCCGATCCTCAAGGAGCGAATCTTCGGACTCACCGGCCACGAGGGCAACCACGGCGAGGACGCCAAGGAGCTGTGGTGGTACCTCGACGCGACGCCCGACTCGAGCCGGCTCACGTGGCGCTACATCTACCCGCAGTCGGCGTTTCCCTACGCGGCGCTCGTCGAGGAGAACGCGCGCCGCACCCGCGAGGAACCGGAGTTCGAGCTGGCCGACACCGGCGTGCTCGACGACGGCGTCTGGATCGTCGACGTGGTCTACGCCAAGGCCGCGCCGGACGACATCTGCGTCGAGCTCGTCGCGCGCAACCGTTCCTCGGCCCCCGCGACGCTCCACGTCCTGCCGACGCTCTGGTTTCGCAACACCTGGCGCTGGGGCGACGCCAGCGCGAAGCCGATGCTCCGCGACGAGGACGGCACGATCGCCGCGGAGCACGAAACGCTCGGCCGCTACGTGCTCTGCGGCGACGGCGACCCCACGACGCTCTTCTGCGACAACGAGCCGAACGCGCGCCGGCTCTGGGGCGCGGACGGCGCGCCCTTCCCGAAGGACGGGATCGGAGACCACGTCGTCCACTGCGCGCCGACCGTCAACCCGGCGCGCACCGGGACGAAGGCGGGGCTGCACTACCGCCTCGACGTCGCCGCAGGCGGGAGCACGACCATCCGGCTCCGCCTCGCGCCCGAGCGGCGCCCGCTCGACGAGGCGTGGGAGCGGATCGTCGTCGCACGTGCCGGCGAAGCGGACGCGATCTACGCACGTCTCGGCGCGAGCGGCGACCACGCTCGCGTCCTGCGCCAGGCGCTCGCCGGCATGCAGTGGTCGAAGCAGTTCTTCCACTACGACGTCGAGCGCTGGCTCGCAGGAGACGACGGCCAGCCGCCCCCGCCGCCCGCGCGCCGCGAGGGGAGAAACGCCGCCTGGAACCACCTCGTGAGCGCCGACATCGTCTCGATGCCGGACAAGTGGGAGTACCCGTGGTTCGCGGCGTGGGACCTCGCCTTCCACACGCTCCCGCTCGCGCTCGTCGACCCCGGGTTCGCGAAGCAGCAACTCCTGCTGCTCTTCGACCTGCCGTTCATGCATCCGAGCGGGCAGCTGCCGGCGTACGAGTGGAACTTCTCGGACGTCAACCCGCCCGTGCACGCGTGGGCGGCGCTGCGCGTCTTCGAGCTCGACGGCTCGCGAGACTTCGTGTTCCTCCGCCGGATCCTGCACAAGCTGCTGCTCAACTTCGGGTGGTGGGTGAACCGGCAGGACAGCACCGGCCGCAACGTCTTCGGCGGCGGGTTCCTGGGGCTCGACAACATCAGCCCGATCGACCGCTCGAAGCTGCCTCCCGGCGAGCTCCTCGAGCAGTCGGACGCAACCGGCTGGATGGCGCGCTACTGCATCGACCTGCTGCGCATCAGCCTCGTCCTCGCGGAGCGCGACGCGGCCTACGAGGACCTCGCCGTCAAGTTCGCGGGGCACTTCGCGGTCATCGCGACGGCGATGGACGAGCTCTGGGACGAAGACGACGGCCTGTACTACGACCGGCTCCGACTCGCGGACGGATCGAGCATGCCGCTCCGCGTTCGCTCGGCGGTGAGCCTGATCCCGCTCCTCGCGGCCGCCGAGCTCGGCGCGGAGCAGCTCACTCGATTCCCGTCGCTCGCGCGCGCGCTCGACCGCCTCGAGCAGGCGAAGCCGCAGCTCGCGCGCGCGATCGCACGCGACGGCAGCGGGCGTCGCGTGCTCGCGCTGGTCCCGCCCGAGCGACTGGAGCGGATGCTCGCGCGCGTCTTCGACGAGGACGAGTTCCTGTCCCCGTACGGGCTGCGCTCGCTCTCGCGGTACCACCTCGCGCGGCCGTTCGAGCTGGACGTGAACGGCGTGCGGTCGCGCGTCGACTACGAGCCTGCCGAGTCCACGACGCCGCTCTTCGGCGGCAACTCGAACTGGCGCGGCCCGCTCTGGATGCCGCTCAACTACCTCGCTGTCGAGGGGCTCCGCGCGTACCACGCCGCTGCCGGCGACGCGCTACGGGTCGAGCTCCCTGCACGCTCGGGGAACCACGTCACGCTCGCCGCGGCAGCCGACGATCTCGTGCGGCGGCTCACGTCGATCTTCCTGCGCGATCGCGACGGCCGGCGGCCCGTGCTGCGGTCGTACCCGCAGCTCCAGGACGATCCCGACTTCCGGGACCTGATCCCGTTTCACGAGTACTTCCATGCCGAGACCGGCGCCGGTCTCGGCGCCTCGCACCAGACCGGCTGGACCGGCCTCGTCGCCCTCCTGCTTCAGAGCGGCGCCGACACGAGCACGACGGCGCTGCGCCCGGCGGCGCGGTAGACGCGGTCGTCGGCGACGCGCGGCTCGGCGCCCGGCTCCGACGCGTCGTCGGGGGCCGGCAGCGACGTGTCGAATGCGCGCCGCCATGCGCGACGCTCGACGGCGGGAAGCTGGAAGTCGAGCGCCTGGTCGTCCATGTTCAGGATCACGTGCACGTCGTCCTCGCCGTCGAAGCCGGCGAGCGTGAAGGCCAGCACGCGCGACGAGCCGTCGTACCACCCGGGCGCGCCGACGAGGCAGCCGTGCCAGCGCACGTCGTCGAGACCGCGCTCGTTGCGTGTGCCGTCGAAGAACGTCGTGCGCCGCAAAGCGCGATGGCGCTTGCGGAAGGCGATCAGCAGCTTCCAGAACCGCCGCAGCGGGTCGTTGGCCGCGACGCGCCTCCAGTCGACCCACGAGATCTCGTTCGCCTGGCACCACGCGTTGTTGTTTCCGCGCTGCGTCCGCCGCGCCTCGTCGCCGGCGAGGATCATCGGCACGCCCTGCGAGACGAGCAGGATCACGGCGAAGTTCCGGATCTGCCGCTCGCGCAGCGCGTCGACGCGCGGATCGTCGGTCTCCCCCTCGACGCCGCAGTTCCAGCTCAGGTTGTCGTTCGAGCCGTCGCGGTTTTCCTCGCCGTTCGCCTCGTTGTGCTTCGCGTTGTAGGAGACGAGGTCGTCGAGCGTGAACCCGTCGTGGCAGGTGACGAAGTTGACGCTCGCGAGCGGCGGCCGGCGAGCCCCTTGGTAGAGATCGGAGCTACCCGCGATGCGCGTGGCGACTGCGCCGACGAGGCCGGGATCGCCGCGCACGAACCGCCGAACGTCGTCGCGGAAGCGGCCGTTCCACTCCGCCCAGCGCCGGCCCGGAAACGTGCCGAGCTGGTACAGGCCGGCCGCGTCCCACGCTTCCGCGATCAGCTTCGTCTCCCCCAGCTGATCCGCGAGCTCCGCGAGCTCGACGACCGGCGGGTACTGCATCACGGACCCGTCCGGGGCGCGGGTGAGGACGGACGCCAGGTCGAAGCGGAAGCCGTCCACGTGCAGCACGTCGACCCAGTAGCACAGGCAGTCGAAGACGAGCTTCGACGTGATCGGATCGTTGACGTCGAGCGTGTTGCCGCAGCCCGTGAAGTCGAGGAGGACGCTCGGGTCCTGCGGCGAGATGATGTAGTAGGCCTCATTGCCGAGCCCGCGCAGGCCGATCGTCGGCCCGCCCGGCCCCGCCTCGCCCGTGTGGTTGAAGACGACGTCGAGGACGACCTCGAGCCCCGCACGGTGCAACGCCTTGACGAGGTCGCGGAACTCGTCGAGCGATCCGTACCGGTCGTGCGGCGCGAAGTGCGCGATCGGGTTGTAGCCCCAGAAGTCCTTCTCGGTCGGATCGAACTGGAACACCGGCAGCAGCTCGACCGCGGTGATGCCGAGGTCGACGAGGTACGGAATCTTCTCCTGCAGCCCCGCGAAGGTCCCGGGTCGCGCGACGCCCGACGTGGGCGAGCCGGTGAACCCGCCGACGTGCAGCTCGTACACGATCGTCTCGTCGAGCGGGCGCGCGAGCGGCCTGTCTCCCTCCCAGTCGTAGGCGCCGGGGTCGACGACCCTCGCGCGCAGCGACGTCGCGACGTTGTCACCCGGTGTCGCCGCACGCCCCCGGCTCCACAGCGACGTCTCGACACGACGCGCGTACGGGTCGAGGAGCGCCTTCTGGCGGTCGAAGCGGAACGGCGCGCCGGCCGGGCCGGCCGCGCGGTACGCGTAGGTCGCGCCCGCCTCGAGGCCGCGCACGAACGTGTGCCAGAAGTGGAAGTCGCGGGTGAGGGGGACGACCGCAGCCGGCTCGGGGTCGGTGGGCCGCTCGAAGAGCAACAGCTCCACCGAGTCGGCGTGCTCGGAGAAGACGGAGAAGTTGACGCCGCCGTCGACGACCCGGGCGCCGACGGGATGGGCCTTCCCCGGCTCAGCCATCTCTCCGCGCCTCGCGCCTGACCGACTCGACGAGCACGAGCGCGACTGCGACCGGGAGCAGCCACCACGCGTTGTGGCCGTGGTGCGCGAGCAGCCAGGTGAGCGCGAGCGCGACGGCGATGCCGGCGGCGACGCGCCAGTCGTCGCCGACGACGAAGTCCCACCAGAAGCGGCCGAAGGCCTTGACGTACTTCACGCCCGGGCCTCCGCGGGCCGAAGCG